>NZ_JBKJHD010000005.1:0-237681 GCF_046613695.1 Flavobacterium sp. RHBU_24
AAAAAAGATTGACACCTTTGGTGTGACAAAAGCCGCACGCATACTATACCCACACAGCTTTTGTGTCCTCGCGCTGTAAGCGCAATCTAATTTAAAAGTCTCTGTGAATCTCTGCGCTGGCCCTGCGAATATCTGCGGTATAAATCTGGCAGGTGCGTTGGCCAAAGGCAGGTGCCATAAAAAAACGGAATACGTGGATAAATAGGCGAATTAACAATGGATACTAATAATAAAAGTTTACACCATTTAATAAATATACTACGGGTGCGTTCCAGTTAATGGCAATTTCATTTGAAGCATACGACTCCGCAATGTCAGTATACGCGGTTTCGGGTTCTGTAAAAGGGTAATAACTTTTATCCTGCATGCCGGGATTTGGGCCGCCTACAACCAGGCCGGGAACAGGCTCCACAATACCATCACCTTCCGAAGGCCTGTGATGCGGATGCAGGGGTGGCTTTGTACCTGCACCCGTTATAAAACAATATCCGGTAGCATTCCTGCCCAGCAGGTAATCAACATTTGCAAGCGCGCCTTCAAGGTATTTTTTGTCGCGGGTCATAGCATACACTTTTAAAAGCAATATACCCTGGTTGCCCGCGACCGAATTGCTGCCCCAATTGTAATCTCCCTTAGACTGCCCCATAACGGTTGCAAAAGCTTTATTGCCGCTTTCTAATAATTTGTCCGCCATTGCTATTGCAGCCGACTTAACTTTATCAATCACAACAGCAGAAAATACGCCACTGTCCTGGTTTTTTAATATGGTGTAATGGGCCAGCATCCCTACGTTGCTCCACCCGGGAATGCTCACAGCATCATTAATCCTTTCATTAAACACTTTGGTATACTGCTTGTCTTTGGTTGTTACCAATAATTCGGTAGCCGCCCAAAGCCATTCGTCTTTGATGTTTTTATCACCGTATCCTCCGGTTGTAATATCAGGGTCAAAATTTTTATTCAATGCATTTTGGTCATAATATACATCCGGATGCTGCTCAGCCCAGTCCCACGCGCTTTTTGCCGCGGCAAGGCATTTGTCCGAATACCCGGGAAGCTGTTTTTCAAATGCCTTAAATACGCGCGCAGCATAGGCCATATCTGCGGCGAAGTCTAAGGCTGCGGGGGTACTTTTTTGCACCACATAGCGGGTGCCCGTAGCCAGCTCGGGCAGTATCATGGCATTAAAGTCGGCATCGGTACATTTTGCATATACCCCACCATCGTTAGGGTCCTGCATGGTAAGCATCCAGTCGAGGTTATACAGCGTTTCATTTAAAATATCCGGCAGCCCATTACCGCTTTCGGGAAGATTAAGGTTTAGTTTTTTATAATATTCAGGATAATCTTCATATGCAGAAAGCAAGGTAGCTACCGTAATGCCTGAGTTAATAATATATTTGTTATAGTCGCCCGCGTCAAACCAGCCTTTAGGCGACGAAATTACAAAACCCGCCGGGCGCCCTTTGCCTGCCGCTGAAGGATGTACTAAAACCTTAGTATCGGGGTAGCCAGCCGCACGATGCCACTTACCTGCATATTTTTCTTCTAAGGGCATGCCGGCCCTCTGGTAGTAATACCCTTTCATTACTGATTTTGACACATCCTCAAGCACGTTTTTATCTATTGAAAAGGTATAGGAATTGCCCACGCCCGGAATAAACATATAGTATTTACCCTGCTTTTTAACGGTGCTAAAATCGGCTGTTTTTGTAGTAAGGGATGAATAGTCCGACTTAATTTGTGCCGACAGCTGCCCTTTATAAACAGTATCTTTAGATTTTTCTGAAATAATATAAAATTCATTGCTGGCTGTATTATTGGCCAGTACTGCTATCTTTTTAGCATCGGGGAAGAACCCCACCTGGTTCAGCCGTATGGGCGAGGTGCTTTGCTGCGCAAAACCTGCCTGGGCGCAACACAAAGCGGCGGTAACTATTACAGGAGAAAGAAGTTTATTTAAAACGTTTGCGGAATCCATAAATTAATTTTATTACTATTTGATATATAAGAAAGGGTTTTAGCAAATAGCTAAAACCCTTCTCACAAATATATCAATTTCAAATTAATACATGGTGTTTACTGAACACTTCACACTAAATAACTTTAGGCATACTTAAAGGTTATCACTTTGGTACCATTCGGCATAAGAGGTTTCGGTCTCCTGTAGCCTGAGCGAATGCAGGGTGATATTTTGTGGCAGCAGGTGCTTTATTTTACCGGCAAAATCTATTACCATATTTTCACTGGTGGGCTGGTAATCTACCAGTATCACATCGTGTCCGCGTTCGCTCAGCTCCTTGGCAAGCTCTATGTGCGGGGTGTTTTTGTTGAATACGGTGGCGTGGTCAAAAACATCTACAATCTGCTCTTTCACTATTTTTTTGAGGTCGGTAAAATCGATAACCATACCGTACTTTACATTAGTAGCATCGGTAATGGGCCTGCCTATAACGGTAACCGACAGCTTATAGCTGTGGCCGTGCACGTTTTTGCACTTTCCGTCATACCCATACAGGGCGTGCCCGGTTTCAAAATTAAACTGTTTTGTAATCCTGATGTTGCTCATGGCGTTGTTTTTGAAGCTGCAAAGTTAGTAAATAAAAGGTAGTATCATTATATTGCTTTTCAGGCTATCTTTGAGCCGAAAATCAAAAGATTATTTATGAGTGATTTTGAGCTAAACCCGCTGTATGAAAAAGTAATTGACGGGCTGCTGCAACAGCACTATAGTGTGGTGGACGATTTTTTTTCCGCAGAAGAAATCGGCATACTGCGAAGCAGCCTGCTGGCTAAGTATGAGGAGGATATATTTAAGAAATCGGCTATAGGTAATACCGTAAACACACAGGTGGTTGCGGCGATAAGGGGCGATTTTATTCTGTGGCTGGATGAAACCGATACCGATGCGCCCGAGGGTATTTTTTTCAATAAAGTAAACGACTTTGTGCAGTACCTTAACCGCACCTGCTATATGGGTATTGCCCGGCAGGAATTTCATTATGCGGTATACCCCGAAGGCGCTTTTTATAAACGCCATTTAGACACGTTCCAGAACGACAGCAGCCGAAAGCTGTCCATTGTATGTTACCTGAACGATGAAGACTGGAACCCGGAATATGGCGGAGAACTGGCCATTTACCTGCCACAGCCCGACGGTACCGAAAAATGTGTAGACGTGTACCCGCTGCCGGGCAGGCTCGTAGTATTTGAAAGCCAGCTATTGGAACACGAGGTAAAGCCTGTAAAACGCGAGCGGCTGAGCATTACAGGCTGGTTAAAAACGGGCGGGTTTTAGGCTGAAATGTTTTTTAATAAAAGTTTGTTATTTGCTGAGAAATTATATTATATTTGCCCACGCAAAACGGGGGATTAGCTCAGCTGGCTAGAGCGCTTGCATGGCATGCAAGAGGTCATCGGTTCGACTCCGATATTCTCCACTTTTTTAAAACGGACTCCAAAAGGGTTCGTTTTTTTATTTCTGCGCTTTTATTTCTCCATTCCATCCATCCCTTTAAATGGATGCATGTAAATTGGCCAATCCGCACCTAAATCCTCCAAGTTTCGCTATTTTTGGAAAAGTTTTTGAAAACCCATAAAACAATGAAAAAAATTCTCCTGTTAACACTAAGCATCATGGCAGTAACCGCTTCGGCACAACAAACAATGACACCTGAACTCCTGTGGAGCCTGGGCCGCCTGAGCACTGTAGGCATCAGTAAAGACGGCAAGTCAATCATCTATAAAGTTTCTCAACCCAATGTAATTGAGAATAAATCGGACTCTAAATTTTACAGCATCCCGATAGGGGGTGGCACCCCTGCCCTGCTGGAGAAAACCGATGGCCTGGTAGCCGATAAAAATATCTCTCCGGATGGAAAATTCGTACTTACAAGCAACGAAATAAAAGTAGAAAAAGTAGCAGGTAGCGACTTTTACCCGGAGCTTGAAAAAAGCACTGTGCAGATTTACAACGGGCTCGACTACCGTCACTGGGATACCTGGAACAACGGCAGCCACAACCATGTATGCTATTATCCTATAGAAAACAGGGAAGGCTTTATAGACATTATGCCCAATGAACCGTATGATTCCCCGCAAAAACCCTTTGGCGGCGATGAAGATTTTATCTGGGCGCCCGATGGCAAGAGCATTATATATGTATGCAAAAAGAAAGCCGGGACTGACTATGCCATCAGCACCGATACTAACCTGTATGAATACAGCCTTGAAACAAAGAAAACCGTAAACCTTACGCCTGACAATAACGGCTACGATACCCAGCCGGCGTTTTCGCCGCAGGGCTACCTGACCTGGACACAGATGAAAGAGGAAGGCAACGAAGCCGACAAGAATGACATTATTGTGCGTTATAACAACACAGACATGAACCTGACCGCAAACTGGGATGGCACGGTAGATGAATTTACCTGGAGCCCCGATGGTAAGTCGGTTTATTTTATTGCCGCTACCGATGGCACCAGGCAAATCTTTGAAGTCAACTTTCCCGGGAAGACAAAAATTGCCGTTACGGTAAAACAGGTTACAGAGGGCGTTTTTGATGTGAACCACATTAAAGGCTTTAGCGAGGGTAATGTAATTGTAGAGCGTGCCGACATGAACCACGCTACAGAGCTGTACAGCTACAACCTGAAAAAGAAAACCTGGAAACAGCTTACCCATGTAAACGATGCCACCTATAAAACCATAACCCTGAGCAGGACCGAAAAGCGCTATGTTACCACTACCGACGGCAAAAAGATGCTGGTATGGGTAATACTTCCGCCAAATTTTGATGCCAAAAAGAAATACCCTACCCTGCTGTATTGCCAGGGCGGCCCGCAAAGCGCGCTGAGCCAGTTTTACAGTTTCCGGTGGAATTTCCAACTCATGGCAGCACAGGGATATATTGTGGTAGCACCTAACCGCCGCGGCATGCCCGGCCACGGTGTGGAGTGGAACGCCGCCATAAGCAAAGACTGGGGCGGCCAGGTGATGAACGACTACCTGAGCGCTATAGACGATGTGGCTAAAGAACCTTATGTAGACAAAAGCAGGCTGGGCGCGGTGGGCGCAAGCTACGGCGGCTACTCGGTGTTTTACCTCGCAGGCATACACAACAACAGGTTCAGGACTTTTATAGCCCATGATGGGGTGTTTAACCTGCACAGCATGTATGGCACCACCGAAGAGGTGTTTTTTACGCAGCATGAAAACGGTGGCGCCTATTGGGAAAAAGACAATGCCGCCGCCCAAAAAACATACAACCAGTTTAACCCCATAAACTTTGTGGAAAAATGGAACACGCCCATATTGATTATACAGGGTGGTGCCGACTTCCGTGTGCCGATAGGCCAGGGGCAGGAAGCGTTTCAGGCGGCGCAGTTAAGGGGCATAAAAAGCCGCTTTTTATACTTTCCCGATGAAAACCACTGGGTGCTGAAACCGCAAAACGCCCTGATATGGCAGCGGGAATATTTTAAATGGCTGAAGGAAACGCTTTAGTTATTGGTGGGCGGTGTTGGTTGTTGGGAGCTACACCCATTATTGGTTTTTAGTTGATGGTTATCGGGAGCTACATTAGCATGGTTATCGTACTGAGTGAAGTTACTGACAACCAGCAACCAGCAACCAACGACCAGCAACCAAATTCATTACAGATTTTTCATAATTACTTAACTATTAATAAATTTTAAGTATTTTAGCAGCCCAAACACAAATGAATATAAAAACCCAAGTTATGACAAAGCTGATGATTAAACCGCTTTTTGCCGCACTGCTGCTCACAGGCGGGCTACAGGCTGGCTACGCCCAGGATTACCTTATAAATTCGGTAAAAAGCAATCAAAGCGCTAATAGTAAAGATGCGTTTGTTTTTAAAGATGTTATTAATATAGAGCGTACACCGGTTAAAAACCAGGGCTCAAGCGGAACCTGCTGGAGCTACTCGGCAAATTCGTTCCTGGAGAGCGAAATGATACGCATGGGCAAAGAGCCTGTAGAAATTTCGCAGATTTATACGGCGCGCAATGCCTATATAGAAAAAGGCGTTAACTATGTGCGTATGCACGGCGCCATTACCCTGGGCGACGGCGGTGCGCTGCACGATGTTATAAACATGTATAAAAAATATGGCGCGCTGCCGCAAAGCCAGTATACCGGGCTTAACTATGGCACCACTAAAAACAAGTTTAGCGAAATGGCCGCCATTAATGAAGGCCTGCTTGCTGCCGTGGTAAAAAACCCTAACGGCGAGCTTACACCAAACTGGCAAAAAGCCTACACCGCGGTTATTGACTCCTACTTGGGGGAAGTGCCAAAATCATTTGATTATAAAGGTAAAAAATATACGCCGCAAACCTTCGCTAAAGAGGTTATAGGCCTTAATGCTGATGACTATGTGGAAATTTCGTCGTTTTCAGACCACCCGTATTACGACCGTTTTGTGCTTATGGTACCAGACAACTGGAGCCTCGACATGGTGTACAATGTAAAAATGAATGACCTTACCGCTATTATAGACAACGCTCTTAAAAACGGCTATACTGTGGGCTGGGCAGGCGATGTTAGCGACAAGGGCTTTAGCTGGAAAAATGGTGTGGCATACCTGCCCTCTAAAGATTTTAACGACATGACGGCAGAAGAAAAAGAAGATATATTTAAAGGCCCAAAAGCAGAACTTGATGTAACAGAGCAAATGCGCCAGGCGGCTTTTGACAATTATGACACTACCGATGACCACGGCATGCACATAGTAGGCCTTAGCAAAGACCAAAACGGCAAAGAATATTACATTATAAAGAACTCATGGGGAGCCAGTAACGATTACCAGGGATATATGTATATGACCAAAAATTTTGTAAAGCTAAAAACCACAGCGATACTGCTGAACAAAGGCGGGCTTCCAAAAGACCTGGCTAAAAAAATGAACATAAAATAATACTGTAATTTACTTTGACAACTCAGTCCCGCAATATACATTTGCGGGACTTTTTTTTAACCAAACCTAACCTGTATGAAACGCATTATATGCATTGCCGCAGTTATTTTCTGTATTACCATTACCCATGCGCAGGATGCGCCCGCCGCCACTGTAGAAAAATCAGTTTTTAATGTGCAAACTGGCTTCCTGGGGCTGTATGCAAATAACGAATACGGCTTAAGCAACCATATTGCCCTGCGTACTGAAGTAGGCCTGGAACCTGGTTTTACAATAAGGCCTGATGATTCTGAATGGTCGGTCCTCCCGATGATTAACCTGGAGCCGCGCTATTATTATAACATTGAAAAGCGTGCCGGCAAGGGGCGTAATGTTAGCGGCAACGCGGCAAGTTTTTTTACTGTATCGGTTCGGTGCAATCCGGATTTGGTGCTCTATTCTACCCAGGAAGACGCTAAAATGGCAACCTTTCTTGGTTTCGTTCCTAAATGGGGTATCCGCAGGAACATTGGCCAAAGCAAATTTAATTATGAAGCCGGTATAGGCATAGGCTACTACACATTGCTGGGCAACGACAAAAAATATTATGACGAAACGGAAGGCGTAGCGCTTGACCTGCACTTGCGCATAGGATATAGGTTTTAATTTACCCTATTTTTATAGCAATAGGTTTTGCCATAGCATGGCCAGTAGTAAAGTCATTTACTTTTGCTAAATCTCTCCGGTATTTTTCAATAAGTGCATTAGCACTCTGTACAAACTTTTGCGCGTCATTTTTGTTGCCTTCCCAAACGGATATTGAACATTTGCTTCCATTTACCGCTACAATTTTAAGAGTGTAGTTTACTTTTGCGTTATAAAGTGAAACAGCAATGCCCAGAATACCGAGTGTAATAAACATACACTTAACAAAAGTATCGTCTTTATTAGTAAAGTAGGCTGCAAAAAAGAGTATAGCCGGAAGAAGGGCAAACAATATACTCCCGGTTTCGTACCGTTTTTTAAAACTTATTTTACTGATTTCTTTTAGCTTAAAACATCTCTCTTTCATTGAGGAAGCAAAAACAACGTGGTCATTAAAAATTTTTCCGCAAGTGTTGGCAAAAAGTGGATACGTCTCTTTAATCATGTTTTTCATCTTTTTCATTTTTTTATAAAATTATATCTCTTTTGTATTCTAACGATTATTCGTTAACGTAAGTTTAAGCGTTAAAAGTTTTAACTATTTTACGACACCTTGTTTTAACTTGGGTGTAAAATGGGATGCAAAATAAATATTTGCTTAATTTTGCTGTAAACCTCTTTAACCTCGTTATGAGAAAAATATTTATTCTTTTTTGCGTTACCTCACTCTCAGTAATTGCTTTACTATCTTATATAAACATAAAATCTATACTGCTGTTGCTTATATTTCTGCCTCTTATATTTATGGGGCTTTACGATATGTACCAGTCTAAAAAAACCATACGCCGCAACTTTCCGTTGCTGGGTCGTATGCGCTACCTGTTGGAATCTATAGGGCCGGAGATACGCCAGTACTTTATAGAAAACGATCTTGAGGGAAAACCATTTAACCGCCTGCAGCGCAGCCTTATTTACCAGCGCAGTAAAAAAGAACCGGATACTACACCCTTTGGCACCCAGCTCGACGTGTATAATGAGGGCTATGAATGGATAAACCACAGCATACGCGCCATACCTTTTTCGCATACAAATGAGCATCCACGGGTGCGCATAGGTTCGTCGCAATGCACGCAGCCTTACGAAGCAAGCCTTTTTAACATAAGTGCCATGAGTTATGGCTCACTAAGTAAAAATGCCATACTGGCCTTAAATACCGGGGCAAAAATGGGCGGTTTTTTTCACAATACAGGTGAAGGTGGCCTCTCGCCCTACCACCTTGAGCCGGGTGGCGATGTGGTATGGAACATAGGTACCGGCTACTTTAGCTGCCGCGACAGCGACGGTAACTTTTGTTATGACGAGTATGCAAAGAGGGCGGCGCTGGATAAGGTAAAAATGATAGAAATAAAATTCAGCCAGGGGGCAAAGCCGGGACATGGCGGTATATTGCCTAAAGAAAAAGTAACCGACGAAATTGCCGCGATACGCATAGTGGGTAAAGGCCGCGACATAGTGTCGCCACCTTCGCACAGCGCCTTTAGTACCCCTCTGGAACTGATGGATTTTGTAAAGCTGCTGCGCAAAGGCTCCGGGGGCAAGCCCATAGGCATGAAAATATGTATAGGCAATAAAAGCGAATTTATAGCCATTTGCAAGGCAATGGTGCAGACAAAAACCTACCTCGACTTTATTAGTGTTGACGGTGGTGAGGGCGGTACCGGCGCGGCACCGCAGGAATATAGCGACCACGTGGGCATGCCCCTGCGCGATGCCGTGGCCTTTGTATACGACTGCCTTACCGGCTTCGGTATTAAAGACCAGATAAAAATAATATGCAGTGGAAAGGTAGTTACAGGTTTTGATATTATAAGGGCGCTCTCAATAGGAGCCGATTTATGTAACTCGGCACGCGGAATGATGTTTGCCCTGGGCTGCATACAGGCGCTGGAGTGCCACCTGAACACCTGCCCTACCGGCGTGGCAACACAAGACCCTGCCCTTGTAAAAGGCCTGGTACCCGAAGAAAAGAGTGTGCGCGTGGCGCGCTACCAGCATGAAACGGTAAAAAGCGCCTTAGAGCTAATGAGCAGTGCAGGCATAAAACACCCTGACGATGTAGGGCGCGACGTAGTAAGCATGCGTATAGACCGTACCACGATAAAAACCTATGCCCAAACTTATCCTGAGCCCACACCGGGCTGTATGCTTGAGGGCCATAGCGTGCCTACCGATATGTTTTATTTCTGGAAAAAAGCAAGTGCCGAACGGTTTTAAGCCACATGTTATTATTATTCATAGCAGGTGTTAATTTGCGCAGATATATAGGCAAAGAAGACTTGCCAGGTTTTTAAAAAATTTAAAACCCCGGACGTTTTGCCCGGGCTGTATTAATTTTTCTTATTTTCCTGGTACCACTCCTTCATTTTCGTGCGGTTCTCCTTCTTTTTAGAAAGAAATGTTTTATACTGCACCGGTGTAAGTATCGCTTCCATTTTTTCGTCGCGGGTTTTGTCTATGGCCTTAAGTGTTTTAGCTTTGGCCATCCGCCCCTCGCCTGATGATTTTACTGCTTGCAAATCAGTAAGAAACGCTATATTAATGTCATACACTTTTTTATACTGTGCATCATCGAGCTTAAGCTGCCCCTTTTGGGCATCGGTAATATTCTTTGCGCCGGTAGTTACTTTATCCTGCGCGAACGCTGCTGTGTTAAAAGCCAGCAACAGGAGTACAAACTTTATATAAATATTCTTTTTCATAGCTAACGATTACAGGTTAATGTTGTATGTAGTGCCGTTTATAACCAGGGTGGCAGACTGGTTGCCATTAAAGGTAATGGTGCCATTATATGAAAACGTGTTGCCGGCGCTTCCTGTACCGGTCATGCTTACCGAAGCAGTACCACCGGTAATTTGACGCGATGTTTTGTTAACCACTACATCATCAAGATTTATGGTTATGAGGCTGTTAAAATGGCGCATCTGCCGCACCTTGCTTTCCTGGTAGCCGTTACGCACATAGCTGCCGTTTATCAGGGCATCCGGAATGCCGGCTGCAAGCCCTGTTATGGCTACATTAGCGGTTGCATTATCGTCGCTGTACATGCGGGCTGTTTCATAAGTGCCATCCATATCATAGGTATAGGCAAAGCTCTCTGCAAAGCCCTGTGCGCTGCAAGTAAGCTGGTATGTATGCGTACCGCTGTAATCATAAGAATAGGTTACGCCTGCACCTGTTGCGTTGTGGTTCTCTGTATACAGCTGCCCGCAGTTTATCAACGGGCTGTTTGTATATACTGCCTCATCTTCTGCAACAGCGGTTGCCCCTGCTGCCATTTGTGCCACGCCGTTGCTATCAGTAGTAACAGCTGCCTCAATGGCATCTGCCGCTTCTGCTTCGGTAACGGTTTCTAAATCAGTGTTATCATCATCCCGGCACGATATCACGCTGGCGGCCATAAGTAACGCACCTGCCAGGGGCATTACCGCTTTTAATTTTAATGTGTGTAATGTAAACATACCTGTATTTTTTATTGTTATACCCCAAATTTACCTACAACTATATCAGATTTTAAGAAAACTGATGCGAGTGGTACAAATCATAATATGAATGGGACACCGCAGGGCTTTATTGCTCCATCCACTTAAGGAATGCCTGGGTACGCGCCTTGCTTACAATAATTTCTGCAGGGGCTTTTACCGCTACGCGCACCAGCAGCCTTCGAGAAAAATAATGCTCTGCCCCTGCTATGGCATTACGGTTAACAATAAACTGCCTGTTTACCTTAAAAAAAATAGCGGGATCCATCATTGCCTCCAGTTCTTCAAGTGTATGGTTTACATGATAGCGCATGGTGTCTTTTACATACAGGGTAACAATTCCGTTTTCTGAATGCGCCACGCTAATATCTTCCATCTTAAGCGGGATGATGCGCTCCCTGTGGTGAATGAGCATGGTGGTTTTATATGGGTTGTGCAGCTTGTTAAGCGCCGTGCCAAGGCGGCGGCTGTAATCATCCTTAGGGGCAAAAAGAGCTTTCATGCTTTTAAATTTAGCCAATGACTGTTGCAGCTTTTCTTCTTCAATGGGTTTTAGCAGGTAGTCAATACCGTTTGCTTTAAAGGCATTGATGGCATATTCGTCAAATGCGGTACAAAAAATAACCGGCACCTGTATGCCTGCCTGCCTGAAGATTTCAAAGCTAAGCCCATCGGCTAACTGAATATCGCTGAGTATAAGCCCGGGACTATTTTGCGACAGCCACGCCAGCGCCCCCTTAACCGAGGGTACCATACCTGCTACCGTAAATTCATCGTCTGCCTCAATAAGGTTCTTTATAAGCCGGGCGGTTTTTATCTCGTCTTCTATTATTAAAACGGTAGTCATAGTATAAGCGGTAATTTTACGGTAAACGATGTAGCATCGCGTTCTATAACCACCTCGCGACCCGATAGCAGTTTATAGCGCTCTGTTATGTTGTGCAGCCCTATGCCGTTTGCATCGGTGGTTTCATTAATTTTAAGGTTAAGGGTATTGCTTACCACCACATAGCCGCCCCTGCTGTATATGGTTATAAAAAGGGGCTCATCTGCCGATACTACATTGTGCTTTATTGCATTTTCTATAAGCAGCTGCAACGCGGCGGGCGGTAGTTTCTTGTCCATGTCAGCAGGACTGATGTCAATATTTATTTGCAGCGCATCTTCAAAACGTTCTTTAATAATGTAGAGGTAAGAATTAATAAAATCCATTTCCTGCCGCAGCCCGGCAAGGTGGTTTTCGTGGCCGGCTAACAGATAGCGGTAAATGTGCGATAGCTGTATGATGTATTTGCGCACAGTGGCATCGTTAGTAAGTGTATTTAATATGCCCAGTGAGTTAAACAAAAAATGCGGGCTAAGCTGCTGGCGCAATACATGCAGGCGGGCTTCGAGGTTTTCGTGCTTCAGCCGCCCGTTCTCAAGTTGTGCCTGCTGGTTTTGGTCGTTAAGGTACAGCACATAGCCTATAAAGTATAAAAATGCGTTTACAAAAATGCCGCGGAGTATAATGACGTTAATGAGCCTCCGCCTGCCACTAAATTGCCGGATTGAAAAGATACGTTCGCTTCCAAATTCGTGGCGGATTACATGCAGCAGGATATAAGACAATAAAAAACTAAACAGGAAACTAATAGCTATGCGCGGCAACTGCCCCCGAAGGGTAGATGGGAGGTCTTTGCGTAAAAACAGGTGTTGGTTTACCAGCCAGCATGACATGCCAAAAACAAAAATGGTGGCCACGTTTACAAATATAGCAGCAGCGCCATGCGCCACCGGCTGGAGCATTTGGGGCAAAAAAGACAGCAGCGCCATAAACAGCGAAATGATGGTGCCGGTAAGTAGCCTGTATTTTTTCATTTATGATAAATATGCTATAGACAAAGTTAGTGTAACAAGAACGTAAACGGCTAAAAAAAGGCGTGAACGAGACAATCATACTGCTGAACGGATTCCGGATAAACCAAAAAGCCCCCACGCCGTGAGGCATGGGGGCTATAAATTTTGGGATTTTATTATTTTATGCAGCCGTTAGAACACGATGCGTTTAGAAACCACACCTTTGTCGGTGGTGATTTCTACGATAAGTACCTGCTGCTGTACGTTTAGGTTGCCTGTAACCGTTTCGGTAGCGTTTATGCCCTCCCGGGTGTACAATTGCCTTCCGCGCACGTCAAATACTTTTACGCCGCCCATAAGGGCTGTGCCGGTGTTGATACTTATCGCCTCGCCCTGCTTAAATACAACTACACTGTTTGCATCAAGTATTGGCGTGGTGCCAAGGGCCGATGCCTGGTAGTGTACCTCAAAGCGGCCCTCAAAGTTGCCTGCCTCGCTGGTAAAGGTATAGTCATATTCGCTAAGGTTGCGCAGCACCCCTTCCTGAAGGTCTTTCAGGTAAATGGTTTGCCCCTGGGCAAACAGCCCGTCCATATGGTCGATGCTGATGGTGTACTGCCCTGCCGCAGGTGCAGTAAAGCCCATAGGCACCACATCGCTTACCTCAAACCCGGGCCTTGCCTGTATGGCAAGTTTGTTGTCTGCCGCAAGGGAGTACAGCGCAAGTTCAGCCGTGTTAAACACTTTACTGTCATAACCGTAGTCTATACCCATGGTGCCGTTTTCGCTGTAGGCTACAAGCGCCTGGGTACCGGTGCCGTTTTGGGCAACCATGTTCAGCCAGTAGCGTGATGCCGTGGTGGCAGCCGTACGGAAGAAGGCCTGCGCGCCCGGTGTGGCACGGCGCATGCTGTTGGTAAAGCTTATTGTAGTGGCCGAAGGCTGTGCCTGTACGATAAAGCCCTGCGCGGGCGCTATCAGCCAGTTGTCACTGTCGCCCTGGTAGTAGCCGGAAAGCTCTGCATCCAGCGTGCCGTTGCCATTGGTATTGCTCGGCGGGGTTACCAAACCACTAAGGTTAAGGGTAAGGTACGAAGTTTCTGAAGCATTCTTTTTCCTCCAGAACCATAAACCGGTATCGGTAACCAGGTTGCCGTTGTTGGCCGTTAAGAAGCCCTCAAGGCTTATAGGCGAAGGGTAAGGGTTACCCACGGCGGTAAAGCCGTCGCCACCGTCTACCGTAGCAGGGTAATAGCTGCCGTTATTTGGCTTACCGGTAAAGGTACCGTCAAAAATATAGTTGCCGTCTCCCGCTACATATTCCGCAGGGGTGGTGGCAGACGGGTTTCCGTTTTCATCAACACCTGTTACATCTGATGTAATGGTATTTGGCATACGGATAAGGTAGCCCGTGGCTTCGGTAAAGTAGGTAGTGATAGGGTCTACCGGCCAATAGCCCTGTACATACGCGGTGCCGTTGAAGGCATAGTCATATATATAAAAACGGTTGTTAGAGGTGCCCATAGAGAACGTGCGAAGCGTTTGGCCCGTTATTGGCGCAGACCACAGGGTGTAGTCCAGCCTGTAAAGTGGGTTGGTAAACTTATGGAACTCTATTTTACCGGTGTTATTATTTGCAGTGGCAGCAGCACCCTGTACTATGGCGCCGTTGTTTTGCACTATTATGTTACCCGTTGTGGTGTTGCTGGCTATGTTGTTCTCCACACTAAGCGTTGCTCCGCTGTTTACCGTAAGCGTAGCGGCAGCATCGGTAATGGTAATGCTTTTTGCGTGGGCAACGCCGGAGGTAATAACCGGTTTATTGGTTACGTTAGGGATGGTTACATCAGCTGTGGCTGTTGGCACCGCATTGCCGCACCAGTTGCCTGCTGTATTCCAGTTGGTACCCTGCGCCCCTGTCCATTCGTAGCAAGGTGTTATCGTTCCAAACACCGTTACATCGTCTACACGGAAGGTACCCGAAGCTGAAGAAGCACCTGTAAGGTCGGCACGCTGTGTTCCATAAGGGTATAACCTGAAGGTTACGGTACCCGCTGTTGTAAAGTCAGGGAAATCCCATGTTAAATAGGTACCTGCAGTTGGCGATGTTGGCGCTGTCCATTGTGTCGAAGTAGCAAAACCATCGGTACTGTAGCGTATCTCAAGCTGGTTAGGAGCACTGTTGCTTGCCTGGCGGAAAAAGTAAAGCGAATTAACGTTTAGCGTATTTCCCGGTGTAGCCGTTACGCTAAACTCGATGTAAGATGCCGGGTTAACATTGGCCGTATTATTCAATGTTTTTGAATTAAATACATTACCTGTAGACTGGCATTCTACAGTGCTGCGTATCACTTCTGTACCTGTTGTATTAGCGTGTACTACAGCAATGTTGCCATTTGTAGGGCAGGCCGAAGCGCCGGTAAACTGGTTAAGGTAAAGGCCCGGCTGCACAGTAAGTACCTGGCTCGTGCTTGTGGCATTATAATTTTGGCTTTCTGCCTGGGACGCTGTTATGGTAGCCGTACCTGTACCCACAATGGTAAGGATATTTCCGCCTGTAACGGTTGCTACGGCAGGGTTGCTACTGGTATAGCTAACCGGGTTAAGCGCCGAAGTTGTTGAAAACGAAGTAAGCGTAGCAGCAGCCTCGAGGTCAGTTTTTACCGCGAATGCAGCTAACGTAATGGCCTGGTTTGCTTTTATAATCGTACCTGTAAGGGCAGGCTGTGCCACCGTATAGCGGTTTGCCTGTGCGCCTGTAAGTGTAAAGCCTGTAGTAACAGGAATTTCTGTACCCGTGTTTACGCTTGCAAAATTGCTTACACCGCTTACAAGGATTACATCATCGCTGCCCACAATACCGTTTAACGTGCCGCCTGTAACGGTAGCCGTTGTATTGTTGTCATACGGCTTGGTGGTAACCGCAGCACCGCTCACGGTAAGGGTTTTTGGTGCTATGATAAGCGGCTGTACCACATCCGGAGCAGCGTTATAGGCGCTGTCGCCACTTTGTGAGGCTGTAATGTTAACCGTACCTACATTAAAGATTGTTACCATATTACCGGATACAGCTGCTATTGACGGATCTGAACTTGTGTAAGTAACCGGCAGGCCAGAACTTGCTGTAGCGGTAAGTTCAAATGGCGTATCGCCATATGTTGCGTTTGTTAGCGTATTAAAAGTTATGGCCTGGTCGCTAAGGCTGGCAGAGGTAACCACTTGCGTTTGCGCAACTGCTGTGGCAGCATAGTAATCGCTGGTTTCGGCCTGATAGGCTGTAATTGTTGTAGAACCCACACCGTTAATCTGCACTGTGGCGCCGGATATGGTAGCTACGGCAGTATTACTACTGGTATAGGTTATCGGGTTAATCGCCGATGTCTCGGAAGTAGCGGTAAGCTCAAAATCAGGGTCATTTACATCTACCGGAGGGAGGCTGTCAAATGTTATTACCTGATAGCCTTTCGCTACGGTAATAACAAGGGTTTCGGTATCGGTTCCGGCATCGTTTGTAGCCGAAATAGTAACGTTATACGTTCCTGCGTGCTGCGGCGTACCGCTTATTACACCGGTTTGTGTATTTATGGTAACACCTTCCGGAAGGCCGGCAGCAGCATAGCCGGCAGGTGCATTATTTGCTGTAATTGCATAATCCTCAAAAGCAACATTTATATCGGCTGCTATTGTAAGTGTAGTATTTGTAATAACCGGGGCAAGCAGTTGCGGTGCAAAAGCAATACCGCGGAACCTGGTATTTGCCGGAGCCGTTGCAATTGTTGTAAACGAGGCTGTTAAAGTACTGTCGAAAGCATTAGAATCTATCAATTTGTAAATTCCTGTTTCGGAAGAAACATAAACTTCCACAGCATTGTCAACAAGCCTGGCAGCCAGTCCGGAGTTAGCTGTAGAAGCCGTAGCTACAGTACCCTGGGCCGTCCAGGTTGCACCGCCGTCATTAGAAGAGTATTTGCTAAGGCCGGTACCTGAATCAACAATATACATATTCCTGTTATTTCCGCCACGGTCAATAAGGGAATAGGCATAAGGGCTGGATGACCCACCTGTATTAACAAAAAGCGTAGCGGTAGTAGAAGTACCCGTAGGGAGGCCTGTGCCCACCTTGTAAATACCCCTGTTAGCACCAGAACCTGTACTAAAATAAAGCTGGCTATTAAAAATAGACACTGTACGGTTATTTGCTACTGTAGATGAAACCAAAGTAGTGGTAAGGCCCTGGCTGTCTACGGTATAGATGCCACCGTTTGCTCCTGCAGCCCAATAGCGTGTACCATCCTGTGTTACCGCAGAACGTATGTTATTTGCTGAATAGGCTGCTGTTCCAAGCGGGGTAACAGCGAACTGCGCATTTGCAGACACACGTGCCACCACACGGTTTACTGCCGATGATGTTGTGTTGACAACGCTGGTGGTACCCGCAGCGGCATCATAACCGGCTATTGTTAAATACTGCCCATCGCCCGAAAGGTTCAGCTGGCCTTCAGAACCGGCGCTTCCGCTCATTAACACGCGGCTACCGGCTGTAGCAGACGGTACCGGCAGTGTAAAGGTAGCTGTTCCGTTTGTAGTATACTCAGAAAGGTATACCGGCGTTGCGGCATTAGTAAGGGCGGCGCTGCCTGTGCCTACCCTTACTACAACAATATTACCTGCTGTAAAGTTAGGCGCTACTACGGTAAGCGTTTGCGTAGCGGTAGCTGCATTATAGTTCTGGCTTTCCGCCTGAGAGGCTGTAATGGTAGTAACACCCTCGCCTACTATGTGGATGCTTCCTGAAACAATGGTAGCCACAGCTGTATCTGAACTGGTATAAGTAATTGCATTTACTGCTGAACTGGCCGAGGTAGCTCCGGGAGCAAAATCAGTATCAAGCGTTGTTTTATTTGGTATAGCGCTAAACGTAATTACCTGGTCTGCCTTAGTAACGGTTCCATAAAGCGCGTGCGCCGCTGTATAATTTGCACTGTCAGCACCTGCCAGTACATAGTATGCCTCAACATATTTGTTTACCCCGGCATCCGGGCCATAAATATAGGTACCCGTAACCGATGCTACAGAAACTTCATCTCCATCCACTATCCCGGTAAGTGAAGTTCCGGATATATCAATGGTACAGTTAATAGTTCCATCATAAGGCCTTGTTTGCACAACCGCGCCTACAACCTGTATAAGCTTAGGTGCTACCGTAAAGGTGCTGCTTGCCTGTGGGGCAGCATTATAAGCACTGTCTCCCGCCTGGTCGGCATAAATGGTAACTTCACCTGCACCAACAATGGTCACCGTGCTGCCCGATACAGTAGCCACAGCAGTGTTAGAACTTGTGTAGGTTACATCAAGCCCTGAAGATGCCGTAGCACTCAGTGTAAAGGGAGTATCGCCATAGGTGGCATCGGCAACCTGGGGGAACGTTATGGTTTGGGTAGCCAAAGCCGTTGAGTTAACAACAAGGGTTTGTACTACATCAGCCGCGGCAAGGTAATCTGTATTACCTGCCTGCGATGCCGTAATATCGGTACTGCCTGCACCTGTTATATGAACCACACCATTTGTAACCGTAGCTACCGCGGTGTTAGAGCTTGTGTAGGTTACTGCCAGGCCAGAAGAAGCTGTGCCCGCAAGGTTAAAGTCGGGTGTATTATCATTAACGGCATCTAGTGCGTTAAAGGTGATAGTTTGCGTACCCCTATTAATTGTTAAAACAAGGGTAGCAGAACCTGTACCTTCTGAATTTGTAGCAGAAATTGTTAAGCTTAAAGGGCTGCCATCAGTTGTAGTTGGCGTACCTGAAATAACACCGGTAGTAGTATCTATAGAAAGGCCGGTACCACTTAGGCCCGTAGCATTATATGATGTAACCGCAGCATTTGCTGTAATTTGATAGGTAAAAGGCTGACCTATGGTGGCTGTAGCCGTTAACGCGCCGGTAATCGCCGGTGGTGTAGCAAGGGGAGCAAAAGCAATACCTTTGATGGTGGTGCCAGAGGCTGTTGTGTAAAGCAGCTTGTTATCTGCGGCAGTAACGTTTATAGTTGCATTATATCCGGCAGTATCTGTAACCCTGCGGATTGTATTGGCGCTATTTGTGCCCGCGCCTGTAGTAAAGTATAGGTATACAGATGACCCCGATTTTGCTGCGCATAAAGCGAACGTGGTCGAACCGAATGCATACGACCCATTCGCAATCCAGCTTCCTGAAACCAATGAATATTTATTAATGTTACCATTAGCAAGCAATACATACAATATGTCATATATGTTATTATTACCTGACGAAATCAGATAAAAATCTGATGCGGACGATATAGTTACGCCCGGAAGCGCGTTGAGGGCTGTTGCAGTAGGAGAACTGAATGTTCCAAGTAAACTAGCCCCAAATCCGTACACTGTACCGCCAAATGATTTAACGCTTCTTAAGTTGCCGGTATACGAAGCTGTAGAGGCTACTGTGCTGCTTCCGTTTGTATATAAGCCAATTTGATCTGCAATATAATAGTTTACATTGTCAACAGTTGTAGCACACCGCGTTTGAGGATTGCCTGATGTACTTCCTGTATAAACAGTGCCGATTGCAAAACTGGTACTTCCCGCATGTTTTAGTACACCAACCGCCCTCGGGTTTAAGCTATTAACATTGCTTGATGTATTTGTAGTATTTACTCCTGTAAATAATAGCTGGCTGCCATCATCACTATTAGAAAGATAGCCTGTAGTACCCGCGCTACCCGATAACCTCATGGCATTTGCTCCGGTACCCGGAATTGCAATAGATAATGAAGGTGTGGTTTGGCTTACTAATGCCGGATTAACCCCAATAATGGTAGCGGTTGTGTTTGAAACATCGTTTGGTGTAACAATAGCCGCAAGGTGACCATCTGTAAACTGGGCAAAAGCTCCGGTAGACAAGAGGAACAATGCCGTAAAAACCATACCGAATAAAGTAGTTTTTAAGGCCTGCCTTTCACGGAACTGTCGAGGAGTGATTACGCCCGCAACAATATCCCGGAAAAACGCTAAAAAGAGATGTAGTCTTTTTTTCATAATATAGCTGTTAAGTTTATTTGGGGTTATAGGGTAAACCTAAATTCCTGCAAATAAACACCACCTATATTATATTACGTCGATAAGATATTTTAAGTAATCATAAAATAATTAAGAGTATTCATTACTTAAATAACCATAAATTAACAAGAAAAAGGCTCGTGATAACGAGCCCTTAACCTATTGGTAATATTCAGCAATTTTTTTGCGGTTTGCCGCCTTGTTGCCTACATAGTTTTTATACTGGTCTTCGCTTAATACTGATTTCAGTTTGGTGTCGCGTTCATCTTCCAGCGCCCTTAGCTTTTTAATTTTATCTGCCCCTTTATTCTTTTGGGCATTCTCTTCTACTTTTTGCAAAAAGGTAAGGTTAACGTTATAAACCTTAGTATACTGGCTGTCGTTTAGTGAAAGTTTCTCTTTCATGTATGACGTAACGGCCTTTGCGCCATCAATACTCTTATCCTGCGCGGAGGCAAGGCTAATACACAGCAGCATAGCGGCCGCAAGCAACATCTTTTTCAGGGTAGTAAATTTCATATAATTTATTGGTTTAATTACTTCCGCATAGATACAATTTTTTCTGTAGTACTGCAATACCGGCATAAAAAAAGCCCCGCACAATAATTGCCGGGGCTTAACATTTATTCTTCTTCTCGTGGCTTCATTTTAAAGCTTTCCATAAACTTAGTGGTGTAGTTGCCGGCTACATAATCCGGCTCATCCATAAGCTGGCGGTGGAAAGGTATCGTGGTTTTAATACCCTCTATTATAAACTCATCAAGTGCGCGCTTCATTTTGCTTATGGCCTCCTCCCTGGTTTGGGCGGTGGTTATAAGCTTGGCAATCATAGAGTCGTAGTTAGGCGGTATGGTATAGCCGCTGTATACGTGGGTATCAAGCCTTACACCGTGGCCGCCCGGCATGTGCAGGGTCGTGATTTTGCCCGGCGACGGACGGAAATCATTATACGGGTCTTCGGCGTTGATACGGCATTCTATAGAGTGCATCTGAGGTAGATAGTTCTTGCCCGAAATAGGCACCCCTGCTGCCACAAGTATTTGTTCGCGTATCAGGTCATAATCTATAACCTGCTCGGTAATAGGGTGTTCTACCTGTATACGGGTATTCATTTCCATAAAGTAGAAATTCCTGTGCTTGTCTACCAGGAACTCTACTGTACCGGCGCCTTCATAGCTAATGTACTCGGCAGCTTTAACAGCGGCTTCGCCCATTTTAGTGCGAAGTTCATCGGTCATGAACGGCGAAGGTGTTTCTTCGGTAAGTTTTTGGTGGCGGCGCTGTACCGAGCAATCGCGCTCGCTAAGGTGGCACGCCTTGCCAAATGAGTCGCCCACAATCTGTATTTCGATATGGCGGGGCTCTTCAATAAGCTTTTCCATATACATACCGTCGTTGCCAAATGACGCGGCGGCTTCCTGCCTGGCGCTGTCCCACGCTTTGCGAAGGTCTTCTTCTTTCCATACGGCACGCATACCTTTACCACCACCACCGGCAGTAGCTTTAAGCATTACGGGATAACCAAATTCGGCAGCAAGCTTTTCAGTTTGCTCGTATGATTCAAGGAGCCCGTCAGAACCCGGCACACACGGTACACCGGCAGCCTTCATGGTGGCTTTGGCCGTAGCCTTATCCCCCATTTTATCAATCATTTCAGGAGAGGCGCCAATAAACTTGATGCCGTGCTCCTTGCATATTTTAGAAAAACGCGCATTTTCCGAAAGGAAACCGTAGCCGGGGTGTATGGCATCGGCATTGGTAATTTCGGCAGCGGCAATAATATTTGCTATCTTAAGGTACGAAAGGTTGCTGGGCGGCGGGCCTATACATACGGCCTCGTCTGCAAACCTTACGTGAAGGCTCTCTGCATCGGCAGTAGAATATACGGCTACGGTTTTTATGCCCATCTCCCTGCAGGTACGTATTACACGCAGTGCAATTTCGCCCCTGTTAGCTATCAGTACTTTTTTAAACATCGTAATAGTTATTTTAAATGTTGAATTATAAATTTTAAATTGTTTAGATGCCGAATCTCATTCGACATTTAAAATTCAAAATTTAAAATAATTATGATGGGTCTACCAGGAATAATGGCTGGTCAAACTCTACCGGTGAGGCATCATCTACCAATACTTTAACCACTTTACCTGATATTTCAGATTCTATTTCGTTAAACAGTTTCATGGCCTCGATAACACATACCACATCGCCTTTGTTTATTACACTGCCTACTTCAACAAAAAACGGCTTATCCGGAGATGGCTTCCTGTATAACGTGCCTATAATGGGCGATTTAATAGTTATATATTTAGAAGCGTCGTCTGCCGCAACAGGGGCAGACGGAGCGGCCGGAAGGGCGGCAGCAGGGGCAGCTTGTGGCGCGGCGGCAGGGGCAGCGGGCTGGCCTGCGGGAAACTGCTGTATGTATGCAACAGGCTCTGTAGCGCTGGGCTCATTAGTAGTTTTTATGGTGATCTTAAAATCATCCATCTCTAACTTAACTTCTGTAGCTCCGGACTTAGCCACAAACTTAATTAGGTTTTGAATTTCTCTGATATCCATACGTTCCGTTTTAATTTATTGTAGTTTGTTTAGTTCTTGTTGTACGCCCATTTTAAATAAATGGAACCCCAGGTAAAGCCTCCGCCAAAAGCGGCAAAAATAATGTTATCGCCTTTTTTAAACAGGTGCTCAAAATCAGCAAGCACCAACGGCAGCGTAGCACTGGTAGTGTTACCGTAGCGCTCTATGTTTATAAGTACTTTACTTTCATCTACACCCATGCGGTTAGCGGTAGCATCTATAATACGGCGGTTAGCCTGGTGGGCCACAAGCCAGTTTACATCATCATGGCTAAGGTTGTTCTTCTCCATAATGCGTGCGCTTACATCGGCCATATTGCTTACGGCATATTTAAATACCGTTTTACCGTCCTGGTATACAAAGTGCTTGCCCTGTTCTACCGTTTCTATCGTAGCCGGCATTAGCGAGCCTCCTGCTTCTATGCGCAAAAAGTCGCGGCCAATGCCATCGCTCCTTAGCAATTCATCCTGAAAACCCAGGCCTTCGGTATTGGGTTCAAACAGCACCGCCCCGGCACCATCGCCAAAGATAATGCAGGTAGCCCTGTCTTTATAATCTATTATAGACGACATCTTATCTGCCCCTATAAGCAATACTTTTTTATAGCGGCCACTTTCTACGTAAGCGGCAGCTGTGCTCATACCGTATAAAAAACTTGAACAGGCGGCCTGAAGGTCGTAAGCAAAAGCATTAACGGCGCCTATTTGTGTGGCTACATATACGGCAGTTGCCGCTACGGGCTGGTCTGGTGTGGCGGTGGCTAACAGCACCACATCTATTTCTTCAGGATTTATGCCCGCACTTTTAATTAAATCTTCAGCAGCTTTTATAGCAAGATAAGAGGTACCCTTATCTGCATCTTTAAGGATTCGCCTTTCCTTGATACCCGTGCGTGAAGTTATCCACTCATCATTAGTATCTACCATGGTTTCCAGCAGTTCGTTTGTTAAAACAAATTCAGGAACATATTTGCCCACAGCGGTTATGGCGGCTGTTATTTTACTCATAATTATATAGTAAGTATATGTATCTCTTAGGGATAAATGCAACCGCACCCTAAAAGAGGTGGAAATTACAAAAATTTTTACAAACGGGCGCTAAAAAAAGCCGCCTTGCTAAAAAACGGCTATTTAACAAAAAAACTCCCACTTAGTGAGAGTTTTACCCTATACTTTATAGCAATTAAGCTTCAGCTTCCTGTTTGTCTATAACAACCTGGCCCCTGTAGTACATTTTGCCTTCATGCCAGTAAGCCCTGTGGTACAAATGCGCTTCGCCGGTTACCGGGCAGGTAGCAATTTGAGGTACAGATGCCTTATAATGCGTCCTTCTCTTATCTCTTCTCGTTTTCGAGGTTTTTCTCTTAGGATGTGCCATTTTACTATATTATTTATTATCCGTTAATAGTTTTTTTAATCCGTCCCACCTTGGGTCGGTCGTTTCTTCTTTTTTCTCCTCAACCACCTGCTTCTTTGGGGCAAGGCTGTGCAGCCTGTCTATTATCCCCGCGCCTACCGTACCGTCTTTTATACCCGGGTGTATGCGCTTTAAAGGCACAGAGAGCACAATCATTTCATATATATACTGCGATACATCTACCTGGTATTCGCCATGCGGCAGCACCAGCAGCTCATCATTATCGTCATTATACTCGTCGCCAAATTTTACTATAAGCCTCAACGTGCCTTTAACGGGCAGGTCAAAATCTTCATTAGTAAGGTCGCAAGGCACATTTACGGTGCCTTTGTGCTTAAAGTTAAGCTCCATCATGGTGCTTTGCTTATCTAACACAAGTGCTACTTTAACATTAACGCCGTTATACTCGTCAAAATTAAAGGCATCAAAGAACGTTTTATCTATATCAAACTCAAACTGGTGTTTCCCCTGCTTTAACCCCACAAACGGGATTAAAAAATCCTTATTCGCTTTCATTATGTCCAGCTATTAACTGTTATTACTTATTTAACGGCTTCAAATTACCGCAACATCTTACGTTCTAACAGTTTTGAGCGTGCAAAGATATAAAATTATTGCAAACACAAAACCGTTATGAATATTTTTTTTCCTCTTGTTTCTCCCTTATCCTCAAAGGGTTTCCGGTCAGCACCTGGTATTCTTCCCGGTTATGGTATATATCAAGGGCCAGGTAAACGGCTTCTTTAAACGAATTATTGTCGGCCAGCCCTTTACCCGCAATTTCGTAAGCCGTGCCATGGTCCGGCGATGTGCGTATGCCATCTAAGCCTGCGGTATAGTTAACCCCGCTGCCAAAAGAAAGGGTTTTAAACGGTATCAATCCCTGGTCGTGGTAAGCAGCTACTATGGCATCATATTTTTCGTACTGGCCGCTGCCAAAGAAACTGTCGGCACTAAACGGCCCAAAAACTTTTACACCTTCTTCAAATAGTTTTTTTAGCGCGGGCTTTACCACATCGTCATCCTCCCGGCCTATAACGCCGTTGTCGCCGCTGTGGGGGTTTACGCCAAGTACCGCAATTTTGGGTCCGTTTATTTTAAAGTCCTGCTTAAGCGACTTGTTTATGGTAAGTACCTTTTTACGGATAAGCGCCTCGGTTAAATGCGCCGAAACCTCGTTTACCGGTATATGGTCGGTTAGCAGCCCTATGCGCAGGTTATCCTGCACCATAAGCATAAGGGCGTCGCCTTCAAGCTGCTGGTCAAGGTAATCCGTATGCCCCGGGAATTTAAACTCCTCGCTTTGTATATTATATTTGTTAATGGGCGCCGTTACCAGCACCTCTATCTGCTTTGCCTTAAGCGCTGCTACAGCCGCCGTAAACGACTTTATGGCATACCCCCCTACTTCGGCATTGTTAACCCCATATTCTATATTAACGGTGTCGCGCCATATATTAAGCACGTTTACCTTACCTATAAGTAACTGGTCAAGGCTGTCTATGCCATGAAGGTTTACATTAAGATTGAGTGTTTTCTTTATAAAAGACAGTACTTTTACATTGGCAAAAACTACGGGGGTACAAAATTCCAGCATGCGTGCATCGTCAAAAGTTTTAAGGAACACTTCTGCTCCTATACCATTGAGGTCGCCTATGGAAATACCTACAATTACATTCTCTGCCTTTTTTGCCATGATAGTACTATTGCTTAATTTTGGAGTTACAAATTTAGTAAAAATAAACGCAGCATGTTCACAGGAATTATAGAAGCTTCCGCTACCATAAAACGTATCGAAAAAGCCAACGAAAACATACATTATACCTTTACCTCCCCTATTACCCACGAGCTGAAGATAGACCAAAGCCTGGCCCACGACGGCGTATGCCTTACCGTAGTAGCTATTGATGCCGACTCTTATACCGTTACCGCGATAAAAGAAACCCTTGAAAAAACCAACCTTAAAGCCTGGGCCGAAGGCGGCACGGTAAACCTGGAGCGGGCCATGAGGCTGGGCGACCGGCTTGACGGCCACATAGTGCAGGGCCACGTAGACCAGACCGGAACCTGCCTGAGCGTAGAGGACGCCGGCGGCAGCTGGTACTATACTTTTGAGTACGACCCCGCCGCTAATAACATTACCATCGAGAAAGGCTCTATAACCGTAAACGGTGTAAGCCTAACCGTGGTGAACTCCCAGGCCAACTCGTTTAGCGTGGCAATAATACCGTATACCTATGAGCACACCAACTTTAACGCGCTACAGCCCGGCAGTATTGTAAACCTGGAATTTGACGTGATAGGCAAGTATGTGGCGCGGATTAATGGGTTGCGGGGATAGGTTTTTGAAAATCGATAGCTGATGTTGACAGCTGATATGCATGTGCGGAAACGGGGTAAGAACGAAAAATTTAATTTACAATGCGGTTATTAGCAATTAGCGGGAAGATAAATATAATCATTACTTATTGTTCTGCCAGATTGGAGTTCGTGAAGCATTAGTTTATACATTGGTTAATTCCAATAAAACCTACAAAAAAATCTTCAATCTAAAACAAATTCAGTACAAACGACAGCTTAACGGAGATATTACGGTCAAACTGCGGCAGGTGGTAGGGGCCATAGCGGTAAAAGGCGCTAAATCCAAGCCCTTTAAAAATCTCGTTAAACTCAAGGCCGCTTTCATAGTAGCCTTTTTCGAGGGTTTTATAGTCAAGTCCCAAGTGGTTTTGTTTATGGTCGAGGTTGCCCCAGGCAAAGCGCGTAACCAGCATAGGCGAGAGCTTAATGCTGTTATAAATGGTAAACCGTGTAAAGCCGTGCTTTAGCTGCGCGGTAACATACCTGCTGCTAAAGAACTCATTAAAATACATGGTTTCAAAACTGTTTTTGCCGGCCAGGGTTACACGGCGCAGTATACCATCCCTGTCGAGGTTGTTTGGCGAGGTGCTGTACAGGTGCGTTAGCGGAACATCGCCTACCGCCACACCGGTTTGTATAAGCGCGGTGCCTATTTGCCCGTTAAGGTATTTCTTTTCAAACTCCGCCCTGACGTCGAGCTTGCCAAAATTAAAGTCGCTGCCCCATATACCATCAACAGCCTGGGTGTACTGAAACGCGAATTTTGGGTAACGCTTTTCTATTTCAATACGGCCGTCGGGCGTTTGCATAAAGTCGCTAAACGGGTTCCATTGAATCGCTACCGATGCCGTGGTAAGGTTAAACATCCTGTGCGGGGCGCGCGCGTCCTGTAGGTACAGGTAGTTAAACTTAGGGTCTACGCGGCTGCGGGTAAGCTGCCACATGCTCTCGGTTTTCGGGATTATCTTGGTTTCTATGTAGGCCTGCCACGTTTGGTAATTATAAAACGTAGAGATGTTTATGGGTCGGGGGTCATATATTTTAAATACCCGCTTATCGGTAGCAAATGATGTACTGCCTATCTCCTTAATATCATCTGAGAACGAGCCGCCTACCCACGAGTTTGAGAATTTCCCTAACCGTATGGCGCCGCCCAGGCTGTATTTAAACTCCCCGTCTTTAGTGCCGTAAGCGCCATAACCCCCCAGGCGGAAGGTTTCGGCAAGGCGGGCGTTTGTAATGCCGCCTAAACCCAGGCGAAAGCCTTCGTAGTTATTATATTTGGCTATCTGCCTCAGGTCGACATCAAAAAAGCCTACCGGCAGGTAGCCGTTTATAATGCGTTTGCCCAGTATAATGCGCTGCTCCCAGTTGTCTTTTGCCACAAGGCTGTCCAGCGCCATATAGGTAGTAGGGCTGCGGGCATCAATGGTATCAGGCTGAAACTGGGCCCAGTATTCCGGCGGGCGGCCTACTGCGTCGTCTTTTACTTCAATCGCTACCGCATTACGGTATATGGTAACCGGAGTGTTAAATTCCTTATCGAAATTATTTTCTTCAGAATACAGGTATACATAATCGCTGGGCTCCTTTTTCCGGTTACTCTCAGTAGTAGCCGTAGCGTCAAACTTTATGGTTTCGCCCAGTATTTTCAGGTCTTCCTTATTGTTACCCTTAGTTATGGTAAGGGTTTTACGTTCCGGAAACCATAGCTGCACGCCTTCTTCATATTCAAAATAGTGTATGGATGTTACATCAATAATATTACGCACCCGCAGTATGGCCCTTGCCACACCGTAGTTGTTGCGGTCTATATACAGCACACCGCGCATTTTTCTTTTAAGGTGTTTTTTTGCATCAAAGTAAATCATGTAGGCACTGCTGCCGTTGATGCTTACCGTATCAAGTATCTTAAAATTATATTCGCTGACAGCGTTGTTAGCTAACGGGCCGGCATATTTTGCTTCAAGCAAGTCGATATCGTCTGCATAAACCGAGTACGACTGCAGCTTAAGGCCTATGAGTTCGTATAGCGGCTTTTTAAAACCCGCCATGCGTGTGGCTATTACATTTTGCTTAAGGCCCTGAACTTTATTGAACTTATATTCAGACACTTTTTCGGCCTGGTACAGGTGCTGGCGGTCAATGATTTTTTTGAATTTAAAGCTTGCGGAATCAATTTTCTCGAGGCGGCGCCCGGCCTTTTCATAAACGTAAACAGAGTCGATTTTTCCGGATATAGAATCTGGGTTTGCGGTAACCAGCAGGCGGTCGTAGGTTTTATACTTAAAACTTTCCAGCCTGCGCTGTGGGTCGTTTACAGATTTGCGCTTTATGGCTTTGCCTATAATGTTCCCTGCTTCATTCTGGCTGTTTATAACAAGTTCGTTTAGCTGGCCTATTTGTGTAGAAAGCAACACGGTATAAAAGCGCACACCGTCTTTTACATACGTTTTTTTTGGTGTGTAGCCGGTATAACTGGTTGTAAAAATAGTCCCGGGGTCTTGCAGCGTTACCCTGCCATCTATATCGGTTACATAGTTTATACCATTTGTGCTAACGGTAGAAAAAGGCAGCGGGGCATTAGTTGCTTCTTCTTTGACAGTTACGGTTATAGCCGTTTGTGCCCTTACAGAGAGCGTAAAAAAGAAAAGCAAAAGTGAAAGGATTTTCATCTAAAGTCTCTGCGGTTTAAGATGACATTTTTAACGGGTTGTTGCGGCTGTCAAATACACTAACTATAGAAATGGTCTCATTTTGCACATGATATAATATTTTATAGTGTCTGATGATTATCCTTCTGCAATCAGTTATATAATCATCAAATTGGTACTGTTCAGGAAAGATAATCGCTTCAGGCGCAGAACTTATTTCTGCAATGATTTTTTGCGAAGTTAAAACTGAATTTTTTTCACGCAGGTGAAAATAAATTTTTTCCACGTCTTTTTTGGCCCGTAATGACCATTCTATAGCCGGTTTGCTCATTTTATTCCCAAGACTTTATCTCGTCTAAAAAATCCTCATGCGACGTAACCCTTCCTTCCCTGATGTCGTTGAGGCCTTCTTCAGCATGTGCTTTATACTCTTCAATATTTAAAGGCTCGCCCAATACAGTATAGCCCACTATTTCACTGGCTGTATAGGGGTCTTCTTTAATGGCGAGTAATTTTTTAAACACCGCTTCATCGGTAAGGTGCAGTACCCAGTCAAGCACTTCAAGTTTTTTGGCAGCATCCATGGTAATAATTTTTAGCGATATAAAGATAACGACTTTTATGCAGAATTATGATAAAGAAAAAAGTCCGCTTTTTGATGAGCGGACTTTCCTGTAACTATGCTGTTATTATACCTTCATAATTTCGGCTTCCTTCAGCGCAAGCAGTTCCTCAATCTTTTTGATGTAGGCATTAGTAAGTTCCTGAACCTCTTCTTCGGCGCCTTTACATACGTCTTCGCTCATACCGTCTTTTTCAAGTTTCTTGATTTCGGTATTGGCATCCTTACGGGCATTGCGCACACCCACCTTAGCATCTTCAGATTCGGCTTTTGCCTGTTTTGCCAGGTCGCGCCTTCTTTCCTCTGTAAGGGCAGGCACGTTAATAATAATGTTATCGCCGTTGTTCATGGGGTTAAACCCAAGGTTAGCTATCATTATCGCCTTTTCTATAGGGTGCAGCATATTTTTTTCCCATGGCGTTACCGTAATGGTACGCGCGTCGGGCGTATTTATATTTGCCACCTGTGAAAGCGGAGTAGCGGCTCCGTAATAATCTACCTTAACCCCGCCCAGCATAGCAGGGCTTGCCTTACCGGCGCGTATGTTAAGAAACTCTTTTTCAAGGTGGGCCAGCGAGCCCTCCATGCTTTCTTTAGTGCTGTCTAATATAAAATCTATCTCTTCCATAGGTTTTACTTTAATTCTTAGTTTTGGTTAAAAATTAAACGTTTACGGTGGTGCCTACCACTTCGCCTGTGCATACCTTGTGCAGGTTGCCCGGCTTATTCATATCAAAAACAATTATAGGCAGCGCGTTTTCCTGGCTAAGGGTAAACGCGGTAGTATCCATTACATTAAGGCCTTTTGCCAATACATCTTCAAACGTAAGGGTATCATATTTTGTTGCAGTAGGGTCTTTTTCCGGGTCGGCGGTATAAATGCCGTCTACACGGGTGCCTTTAAGTATCACATCGGCATCAACCTCCACACCGCGAAGCACCGCGGCAGTATCTGTAGTAAAGTACGGGTTACCGGTACCTGCACCAAATATTACAATACGCCCTTTTTCAAGGTGGCGTACTGCCCTCCTTTTTATATACGGCTCTGCAATGGCTTTAATTTCAAGCGCGGTTTGCAGGCGGGTTTGCATACCGGCATCCTCAAGGGCGCCCTGTAGTGCCATACCGTTAATAACGGTGGCCAGCATGCCCATATAATCGCCCTGAACCCTGTCCATACCATTGCTGGCACCGGCCACACCCCTAAAGATGTTGCCTCCGCCAATAACTATGGCAATTTGTACGCCCTGGTCGTGAATTTGTTTTATCTCGGCGGCATATTCGGCAAGCCTTGCCGGGTCTATACCATACTGCCTTTCGCCCATAAGCGCTTCACCGCTTAGCTTTAACAGGATTCTCTTATATTTCATAGGGTTTTTGTTTTTGATGGTGCAAATATAGCAATAATTGTTTTTGGGCGTATAGAGATTTTTATGTAGAAACATTCACGGCAGTGCACTATATCTAAAAACGTACCTGCAAACCTACACCACCCGCACCGGCGGTAAACTTAAATTCAGCATTATCAAAATAAGATACCTGGTTTACGGGAGTATTATTATAGTCATCAACAGCCTGCCTTACTTTTTTTGTACCACCCGATTTTAAGGGGATGCCAATAAGTGTAGCCACAAGCCCCACCACTATGCCGGGGCCCGTGCCGTAGGCATTCCCGGTTGCTAAAAGCCTGCCAAACGTCCATCCCACAGCAAACCCGATGCCTCCGCCTATAAGCCCATCGCCCCACCTGGCCTGGTTTACACCTGTTGTATATTTATCATACATAGTGCTGTTTGTATTAAAAAGCGCCTCCACTTCATCTGCCCCTAACTTTTTGTCCCCTGCATAAATATTGCTGTATGACCTGTATACCAGCGTTTCTTTCTGTACCGGTTCAGGCTTATGTGCTGTAGCGCCATCGAGCTCTGCCGTTTACTTATTTACACTTGTATTTGCAGCAACATATACAGTGGTGCCGGTGTTGTCTACTATTTGTTTTACGGCATTCAGCTTAAAGTGCATCCGGCTTTGTGTAACGCTGTTAAAATAACTTACTTCATCCTTTCAATTACCATATCCTTAAAATCGAACATGGCATTGCTGTTAAAGGTAATATATCCGCTTTGCACTGTTATTTTTTCCTGCGCAAACAAGAGCGAGCTGATAAGTACCAAAATGATAAGTATAATTTTCTTCATAAACAGATAACATAAAATGGTGGTTAATTTGTTGTGCAAACATATACTTTTCCTACAATCTTTTCCGTTATGTTTATGTAACCAAACACCATGATATGAACCCGTTAAAAATCTCCATCCCCACGCCCTGCCACGAAAGCTGGGATGCCATGACCCCGGAAGGCAAAGGCCGTTTTTGTGATGCCTGCGCCAAAACCGTGGTGGACTTTACCGGCATGAAAGCGCTTGAAATAACTGACTACTTTTCAACCAATAGCAGTAAAAAAGTATGCGGGCGGTTTAAAGGCAATCAGCTCGAAAACAAAGTCGAGCCGGTTATACCAACTGCATTACTGAATAAGATTGCTGCAACAACCCTAAACTTCAGGCAGATGTTTGCTGTAACACTAATGGCTGTAATGGGAACTTCGCTATTTAGTTGTAATAAAGAAGAGCCTGAGGCTACAGTACCGGATCCCATTAACCAAAAAGCGCAAAAGAACAGGCCTACTATGTACCTGGGCGCTGTAGATGTTGAATATGACACTTTAGATGCACATAATTATATACCCAGGGCATTACCTGGCGACAGCACAGCATCACTGCCTGTCGAAAAACTTATAACCGACCCGAGTAATTAGGCAATAAAAAGAACAAGGACCCACAAATCCGTGTCATCCACGTTCCATTCTAATTTAAGTCCTACATCAAAATATCGTAACTTTGCAGTAATGCAAAGTTTACTCAACTCCATACACACCCCTGCCGACCTCCGTAAACTGTCGCCAAATCAGCTGCCGCAACTGGCCGCCGAGCTGCGCGCGTTTATTATTGATGTGGTGTCGGTTAAGGGCGGTCACCTGGGCGCGAGCCTGGGCGTTATAGAGCTTACCATAGCGCTGCACTATGTTTTTGATACCCCCGCCGATCCACTCGTGTGGGATGTTGGCCACCAGGCCTACGGCCACAAGATACTCACGGGCCGCCGCGAGGTGTTTGCAACCAACAGGCAGCAGGGCGGCATAAGCGGCTTCCCTAAGCGGGCAGAGAGCGAATATGATGCCTTTGGCACCGGGCACAGCAGTACGTCGATATCGGCGGCGCTGGGTATGGCAATTGCTTCGCAGATAAAAGGCGAAGCCGATAAAAACCACATAGCCGTAATAGGCGATGCCAGCATAGCATCGGGTATGGCGTTTGAAGGGCTTAACCACGCCGGCGTTAACAGTGCTAACTTACTGGTTGTGCTAAACGACAACGCCATAGGCATAGACCCAAGCGTGGGCGCGCTTAAGCACTACCTTACCCAGGTAAAGGAAGGCAAAAACCCGCGGCAGAACAACATGATAAAATCGCTTAACTTTGATTATACCGGCCCCATAGACGGGCATGATTTTACGGCATTGATTAAAGAGCTGGAAAAGCTGAAGCGTAAAAAAGGCCCTAAATTTTTGCATGTAATAACCACTAAAGGCAAGGGGCTGAAACAGGCCGAAGAAGACCAGGTAAAATACCACGCCCCCGGCAAGTTTGACAAGCTAACCGGCGAGGTTTTGGCCATAGCCGAAGACTCGCTCCCGCCAAAGTACCAGGATGTTTTTGGGCTTACCCTTACCGAACTTGCCGCCCAAAACGATAAAATAGTGGGCATTACCCCCGCCATGCCATCGGGCAGCTCTATGAAGTTTATGATGGATGCCTTCCCGGAAAGGGCTATTGATGTGGGCATTGCAGAGCAGCACGCCGTTACCCTGGCCGCCGGTATGGCCACCCAGGGCATGGTGGTGTACTGCAACATATACAGCACATTTTTACAGCGCGCTTACGACCAGGTAATACACGACGTGGCACTGCAAAACCTGCCGGTTATTTTTTGCCTTGACCGCGCGGGGCTGGTAGGCGAAGACGGCGCCACCCACCACGGCGTGTTTGATATTGCCTACCTTAGCTGTATACCTAACCTTATCATATTCGCACCGCTTAACGAGACTGAACTGCGCAATATACTCTATACCGCGCAACTGGGCCTGCCACACCCCATAGCCATACGCTACCCGCGCGGGCGCGGGGAAGGGACGGACTGGCAGCGGCCTTTTGAGGCTGTTGAGTTTGGCAAAGCAAAACAACTGAAACGGGGTACCGGTATCGCCATAATAAGCACCGGCACCATTGGCAATAACATTACTAAGGCACTGGACGGCCTGCCTAATGCAGATGCTTTTTCGCACTGGCACTTCGGGTTTGTAAAGCCGCTGGACGAAAACGCGCTGGGCCATATTTTTGAGTCACACCAGGCAGTAATTACAATAGAAGACGGAGTAATTAGCGGCGGCTTTGGCCAGATGGTTACCACATTTGCCCAACGCGAAGGCTACCGGCAGGAAATAAAAACACTGGGCGTGCCCGACGCATTTATTGAACACGGCAGTATTGCAGAATTGCAACATTATTGCGGCATTGACGTTATTTCTTTAAAAGATATTTTTTCTGCTTACAGAAAATAACGATTTTTGCAACAATTTTCCACTAAAACAGCATTCGGGATGAAGGTTAAAGCACTAATTATTGCCCTTTTTATCATTACATTTTCTCAAACAAGTTTTTCGCAGGTGCTTATTACCACCACCCTGCCCGACAGCATAAGCCATTGGGAAAAAACCAACAAAGTGGGGCTTGACATTAACGAGATAGCCTTTGTAAACTGGAGCGTGGGCGGTAATAACTCGGTAACCCTGCTGGGCAAAGGGAATTTTATCCGCAAGTATACCCGTAAAAACGTGTCGTGGGTTAATGAGCTTATCATGCGTTACGGCCATAACAGCCAGGAAGGACAGGAGCCACGCAAAACCGACGACCAGGTGCAGGTAAACTCTACCTACGGTTACCGCCGCGACACTATTAGCAACTGGTACTACAGCGCAAAATTTAACTTTAACAGCCAGTTTGCAAACGGATACAGTTATCCAAATAAAGACCATGCCATATCCGGCCCATTTGCGCCCGCATATATATTCCTGGGTGTGGGTGCGGAATATGTAAGAAAAGAGTGGGGATTTAATGCATACATATCTCCGTTAACAGATAAAACTACACTGGTACTCGACCAGTACCTTGCAGACCAGGGCGCCTTTGGTGTGGAAAAAGCGGTTAAAGACGAAGAAGGCAACATTATTAAACAAGGTAAAAAATCGCGTACCGAACTGGGTATGCTCTTTACCAGCCAGCTAAAAAGGCAGGTGTTTAAAAATATAATGATGGATCAGCGCCTTACCCTGTATACCGATTACCTTAACAACTTTGGCAACATCGATATTAACTGGCAGTTTGCTTTTGACATGACGGTAAACGAATATGTAAAGGCAAATATAGGCGCTAATATAATTTACGACCACGATATTAAAGCTACCGAAGAGCGTGGCGACGAAGTGGTTACCGTAGGCCCTAAAATGCAGCTTAAGCAAATGCTGGGCGTAGGGCTTAGCTATACGTTTTAAAAAGATTTCAGAATTACAAGGTAGATTTTATATTTAAAAATGAACTTCACTCATACCTGCTGATAGTTTGCTTATCAAATATAACGAAAGCCCGTAAAGTTTAGAACCTTACGGGCTTTCGTTATATTTCTCATTTTATTATAGATTTCTTCAGTCGTTCTCCTTCTCAATGACCGTATGGCGTGAGTGAAGCTACTGCCTACTGTGACTGCCTGCTGAACACTAAACTTTCGGCACACTGTCATGGCTCTGTGTGGGCTTGCCATCATTCCACAGCGTAAGGATATCCGTAGCTACCGATGCGCCGCTGCCTGCCGCTATGGCAAGCTGGCTGCGCCATCCGGCCAGGGTACCCGCTACATACAGGCCTTCAGCCACAAGGTGGTCATGGTTGCGCAGTTGTATGCGGTTTTTTTCAGGTATCGCCCTTTGGTTAGGCTCTATGTATTGCTCCAGCCCTTCAATGCCTAAAATGGGTGCCGAGCCTATGGCTACAACCACAATCTTAGCCTGGTAGGTAACGTCTTTATTGGTAGTAATGGTAAAGTTTCCGGCAGTGCCTTCTATCTTCATTACTTTTTCGTCAGCAATTTGCGTTACCTCCGGATACGCTTTGCTAAGGTTGGCCAGGCTGCTTTCTAAAAGTTCCTGCCCGGTAGTGCCAGGCGCTATGCCATAAGCGTTGTTATACAACCCGTTTTGAAGCGATGCCGCTTTCTGGTGTGTAAATATCCCGGCTGTTTTTCCTTCGGCATACGGCCTTTTTAAGGCTGAGCCAATAATAAGCGCGCAGGAAACGCCCGAAGCGCCCCCGCCTATAATCAATACGTCAAACATTATCTTCTGCGTGTTTTGTCGTCAATGGCTTTAGCCGAGTTAAAAATAAGTAGTATAAAAAGCGCGCATAAGGTTGCGGCGGTGCAAATAAGCGCTACCATGCTGTTGCCCTCAAGGGGGTTACTGAAATCAACCTGTGTAACATTAAAAACGGTAATTCCGAATGTGAGTGCAATCAGAATATAAATAAATTTTTTCATCGTGTAATTCCTTATAGCGGTGATAGTACTGGTAAGGACTGTAAAATTAGTTAAAATATTGATTAAACAAAAAGCTGTTTAACATTGGCGGCAAATAATTTAACGGCAATAGCCAAAAGAATAACGCCAAACACCTTCCTGATGACCCCGAGGCCGTTATTGCCCAATATCTTTTCTATCCTGGCTGACGACTTAAGTACCGCATATACCACCACCACATTAATAATTATGGCAATAATAATATTTATCTTATCATATTGCGAGCGGAGCGAAAGCAGCGTGGTCATGGTACCCGCACCTGCAATAAGCGGAAATGCTATGGGCACTATACTGGCTGTGCTGGGGTTGTCGTCTTTATAAAGGTGTATGCCCAGTATCATTTCCAGTGCCAGGAAAAACAGCACAAACGAACCCGCCACCGCAAATGAGCTTGCGTCTATGCCTATTAGCTTTAGTATTTCTTCGCCCACAAATAAAAACGCTATCATTATAACCAGCGCTACTATACTGGCTTTTTCGCTCTGCACGTGGCCCAGCTTGTTGCGCAGCCCTACTATAATGGGTATGCTGCCCACAATATCTATTACGGCAAAAAGCACCATGCTTATTGTAAATACCTCTTTCCAGTTGACTACCATAGTGTTACTTTATTTTTAGGGCGCAAAAGTACGGTAATAAGTCGGAAGTTTTAGTGTCTTAAAGTCATAAAGTTTTTGGAAGGGGAAGCAGCAGAGGTAAAGTGTAAAGTTTATAATTATAATCCTGACAGTTAAATAATCGAACAACCCGATCATCCATAAATCGAAAGAATGCCTATCTTTGCGGCATGTTTCAACTGGGTAAAACAATAGTGTCTGAAGACATCCTCGAAAAAGAATTTGTGTGCAACCTTTCGGCCTGCCATGGCGCCTGCTGTGTAGACGGCGATGCCGGCGCGCCGCTAAGCGCCGATGAAACCAAGATACTTGAAGATATCTACCCGCTTGTAAAACCGTTCCTCCGCAAAGAAGGCATTGCCGCAATTGAAGCGCAGGGTACCTGGGTAACCGGTACCGACGGCGACCTTGAAACCCCGCTTATTGATAATAAAGACTGCGCCTACGTAATATTTGATGGCAAAACCGCGCTTTGCGGCATAGAGCAAGCCTACAACCAGGGCGTTGTGAGCTGGAAAAAGCCCGTGAGCTGCCACCTCTACCCCATCCGCGTAAAAGATTTCTCTGAATTTTCTGCCGTAAACTATGACCGTTGGGATATCTGCAGCCCCGCCTGCTCGCTGGGCAAAGAGCTTGAAGTGCCGGTATACAAATTTGTGAAGGAAGCCCTCATCCGCAAATTTGGTATCGACTGGTATACCGAACTTGAAAAGGTAGCCGAAGAGCATAAAAATGATACTACCCCCAGGAGGCGGAGATAATTTATTAAACAACCTTTTAAGGCAACTACAACTAAATAAAACGTGCCGTAAATCTGGCACGAACACTAAAAAGAACGTCGCCTGAAAGCCGCTTAAATCCCTGTATTTACAAGCCTTGACACCGTTAATGCAGACAAAACCCTGTTTTATAAGTATTTGTAAATCAATTATCTGTGTTTTAACATTGCTTTAACATTACGTTTACACGTTGTTAAAAACTATCTGCGATTGTGGATAACTATGTGTTTGAATTTCTATTGTAAATGACAACCTTTGTAAAGATGCTTTTGCAAAAAGCTAAAATTTATAATACCGTTAAAGTCAAAATACTATGTCCGGAGTAGAGCCGATATTACAAGAAAATAAAAACCGTTTTGTTATTTTTCCCATAAAACACCATGATATATGGGACTGGTATAAAAAAATGGAAGCCAGTTTCTGGACGGCCGAAGAGATAGACCTGCACCAGGACCTTAACGACTGGAACAACAAGCTTAGCGAAGACGAAAAGTATTTTATAAAGCACATACTGGCTTTTTTTGCCGCTTCAGACGGTATTGTAAACGAAAACCTGGCCGAGAACTTTGTTAACGAAGTGCAGTATGCCGAGGCTAAGTTCTTTTACGGTTTCCAGATTATGATGGAAAACATCCATAGCGAAACCTATTCGCTGCTTATTGATACCTATGTAAAGGATGAGGCTGAAAAAACAGAGCTGTTTAATGCGTTGGAGATTTTTCCTGCCATAAGGAAAAAAGCCGACTGGGCCCTTAAGTGGATAGAAAGCGACTCATTTGCCGAAAGGCTTATCGCGTTTGCAGCCGTAGAGGGTATATTCTTCTCGGGGGCATTCTGCTCTATATACTGGCTTAAAAAGCGCGGGCTGATGCCGGGTCTTACATTCTCTAACGAGCTGATAAGCCGGGACGAAGGCGTACACTGCGATTTTGCGGTACACCTGCACAACCACCACCTGGTAAACAAGGTGCCAAAAGACAGGATAAAAGAAATTATTATAGACGCGCTTGATATAGAGCGTGAGTTTATTACAGAGTCGCTACCGGTAAGCCTTATAGGTATGAACGCTACGCTGATGACCCAGTACCTGGAGTTTGTAACCGACAGGCTGCTGGTAGAGCTGGGCTGCGAAAGGCAGTATAACAGTGGTAACCCGTTTGACTTTATGGACATGATATCGCTGCAGGGCAAGACCAACTTTTTTGAGAAAAGGGTGTCTGAATACCAAAAGGCAGGTGTTATCAATAATGGCGAAGACGCGCAAAAAATCAGTTTCGACGCTGACTTTTAAATAAGATATTTCCAACTTATATATAATGATGGGGATGCTGTGAAAGCGGGTTCCCCCGGGATTACTAACCTAAAATTTTTACCTTATGTTTGTACTAAAAAGAGACGGGAGAAGAGAGCCGGTAATGTTTGATAAAATTACCGACAGGATAAGGATATTATGCTACGGGCTTAACGAAAGGGTAGACCCTGTTAAGGTAGCCATGCGTGTTATAGAGGGTTTATATGATGGCGTAACAACAAGCGAGCTGGATAACCTTGCGGCAGAAACAGCTGCATCCATGACCATTTCGCACCCTGATTATGCACAGCTTGCCGCCCGTATAGCGGTTAGCAACCTGCACAAAAATACAAAGAAGTCGTTCTCTGAAACGATGAGCGATATGTACCATTATGTTAACCCGCGTACCAACCAGGAGTCGCCACTGTTAAGCGATGAGGTATATGAGGTAATAATGGCCAATGCTGCTGAACTTGACTCAAAAATTATATACAACCGCGATTTTAACTACGATTACTTTGGGTTTAAAACCCTTGAGCGTTCGTACCTGCTTAAAATTAACGGCAACATTGCAGAGCGCCCGCAGCATATGCTGATGCGCGTGGCGGTAGGCATCCACCTTAACGATATTGAATCGGCTATAGAAACGTATGAGCTGATGAGTAAAAAGTTTTTTACCCACGCTACGCCTACGCTGTTTAACGCCGGTACGCCTAAGCCGCAAATGTCGAGCTGCTTCCTGCTTTCTATGAAAGACGACAGCATAGACGGTATTTATGATACGCTAAGGAGCACGGCTAAGATATCGCAGTCGGCCGGTGGTATAGGCCTTTCTATACATAACGTAAGGGCTACAGGCTCTTACATCCGCGGTACTAACGGCACCAGCAACGGTATTGTGCCCATGCTTAGGGTATTTAACGACACTGCCCGCTATGTAGACCAGGGCGGCGGTAAGCGCAAAGGCAGCTTCGCGGTATATATAGAGCCATGGCACGCCGATATTTTCGATTTCCTTGACCTTAGAAAAAACACAGGTAAAGAGGAAATGCGCGCGCGCGACTTGTTCCTGGCCATGTGGATTCCTGACCTGTTTATGAAACGCGTGCAGGAAGACAGCACCTGGACACTAATGTGCCCTAACGAGTGCCCTAACCTCTATAACGTGCACAGCGACGAGTTTGACGCGCTATACCTTAAGTATGAAGCCGAAGGCCGTGGCCGTAAAACAATAAAAGCCCGTGAGCTTTGGGAAAAAATACTGGAAAGCCAGATAGAAACCGGCCTTCCTTATATGCTGTACAAAGACGCGGCTAACCGTAAATCGAACCAAAAGAACCTGGGCACCATACGCTCGTCTAACCTGTGTACCGAAATCATGGAGTACACCAGCGAAGATGAGGTTGCGGTATGTAACCTTGCATCGATATCATTACCCATGTTTGTGGAGGACGGAACCTTTAACCACGAGTACCTGTATACTGTTACCAAGCGCATAACGCGCAACCTTAATAAGGTTATAGACCGTAACTACTATCCGGTTAAAGAAGCACAGAATAGCAACATGCGCCACCGCCCCGTGGGGCTTGGCGTGCAGGGCCTTGCCGATGCCTTTATACTGATGCGCCTTCCGTTTACCAGCGATGAAGCCAAAAAACTGAACCAGGAGATATTTGAAACTATCTACTTTGCCGCCGTTACCGCCTCTATGGAAATGGCTAAGGAAGAAGGGCCGTACTCATCATTCGCAGGTTCGCCTATTTCTCAGGGCGAGTTCCAGTACAACCTGTGGGGCCTTAAAGACAGCGACCTTAGCGGCCGTTGGGACTGGGCTTCGCTGCGTACCGAAGTTATGGAGCACGGCGTGCGCAACTCGCTGCTTATGGCGCCTATGCCTACGGCTTCTACATCGCAGATATTAGGTAACAATGAAGCCTTTGAGCCTTATACCTCAAACATTTATACCCGCCGCGTGCTTTCGGGCGAGTTTATCGTGGTAAACAAGCACCTGCTGCACGACCTTGTAGCACTGGGGCTTTGGAACGAGAACCTGAAACAGGAAATAATGAGGGCCAACGGATCGGTGCAAAACATCGACATTATTCCTCAGGATATAAAAGACCTGTACAAAACCGTGTGGGAAATGAGTATGAAGGATATTATAGACATGAGCCGCCAGCGTGGTTACTTCATCGACCAGAGCCAGTCGCTTAACCTGTTTATGGAAAACGCCAGCTACTCTAAGCTTACGTCTATGCACTTTTATGCATGGCAAAGCGGCCTTAAAACGGGTATGTACTACCTGCGTACCAAAAGCGCGGTTGATGCCATTAAATTTACCCTTAATAACGACAAAAAAGCAGAGCCGGTGGCCGAGCCTGCCACAGCCGGTGTTGCAAAACCAAAACCGGTTGCGGTAGCCGAAGCGGTAGAGGTATCGGCAATAGAGCTTACCGAGTTTCAGGCCATGATAGAGCGTTCGCGCGCAGCAGAGCCGGACGACTGCGAAATGTGCGGGTCATAATATGCTGTAAAATATAAAATGAAGAAGGAGCCTGTAATGGGCTCCTTTTTGTATTTATACTATTCGCTACACAGGGACTTGTCTTATTACAGGATTTCGTATCAAGTTGTTTTCCTATATGCACTTATTTCTTAATAACCTTATGCATAGAATATGTATTTTCTCCTTCAATTGCCATTAAATACATACCCTTTTCAAGGTTGCTGATGTCGATTACTGACATGTTACCTTCGCTTACAGCCCTTACTATTTTGCCTGTTACATCATAAATGGTAACTTTTTTAACCTTGTCACTATTTTTTAGATGCAACACGCCAGAGGTGGGGTTAGGATATATTAGCGGTTTTTCTTTAAGATTTTTATCTGCTGATAGGCTACTACAGCTTAAATTAGCCAAATCCTGGGGCTCACACATTGAACCAAGGTATTCTGTAGTGCTGGCAAGGCCGTTAATGGAGTCAAATTCAGAAAATTGTGCAGGTAGCTGTACCGGTAGCATATTATATAATTGCGATTGAAAGTCAACACTAAACAGTTGATTATTACTTGAAGATATTATAACTGTTTCATTATCGCACGTACCATGCTGGGTAGATAGCCCCCAAAAATTGAAAAACGCGCTGTCGCAAAAAATATCTTTTAATACACCTGTTTCGGGGTTGTATGCCTTAATCATTGAGTTGGCAAAATTATCTTCATACGATGTAAAAATGAGATTGCCTTTATAGAAACTAATATCTCCGGTTGCAGGAAAGCCAAGATCAGCAACTATAGAAATTTCTGATGTCAATAAATTATATCGTATTAAATGGTGGTACGCGCTTATTGCATACAGGCTATCATAACTACAAGCCAGTGCCGAATTGCCTCCCACCGGAAAGTCAACTAAAAATGTGCATGTGCCTGAAAGAATATCAATTTCATAGATTGACTCGTTGGTGTTGCCATAAAAATTTCCTGTAGGAGAAATCGCAATGTCATTTAGAAAGACACCATCAGGAGGGTTGGCGGTACAAATATACGATGTTGTATAATCGTTATTTATACTATAAATTTTATTTGCACCAGAAACAAAATATAGTGATTGTGCACTGATGTGAAGTGCCGCCATTAAGGCAAGCAGGGAAAGCAAAATTTTTGTCATTATGATTGGTTTTGTAATTTAACTCTAAGATAGTTTTTTTAAAATTCTATTTTATAAAAAAATAAAAATGCCGGCATCGCGTGCGAAACGTAATTTACCAAACAATATATTTGATAGAAAAGGAGCCATGTCGCTCCTTTTTCTATTTTTGTACCATAACCAATAACAAAAACCTTATGGAATTTGAAATTACACACGAACTCAGGGCAAACGCATGGCGCAGGCTGGCTAATTATTTAATAGACCTTGCAGTACAGTATGGGCTGGGCTACCTGATAGGATTAGCCGCGGCACTACTTACCTATATAGATATTTTTGGCCCTTTAGAATATATAGAAGCCATGAATAAGATTGAAGAGTACCTCCTGGGCTTTGTTATCAGCTTTGTTTATTATTTTACATTTGAATCGCTTACAGGCGGGCGCACACTGGGCAAGTACATAACCGGCACAAAAGTGCTAACCTGGTATGGAGAAAAGCCCTCTGTGGGGAGGTTTGCAAAACGTTCGTTGTGCAGGCTTATTCCGTTTAACCCTTTTTCATTTATCGCAGAAAACCCAAGAGGGTGGCATGATAGCCTTTCTGATACGGTGGTGGTGGAAATAAGCAAATATGAGCAGGAAGTCAACTACAGGAAAGCCTTTAATGAAATAGGCTCCCCTGTAGATGATAACACAAACCAATGGGGTGCATAATTATGTTTTGGCCTATTCCTTAACAATTTTCCTAATGGAATAATTTTCTCCGTCTCCAATTTTTAGCACATACAGCCCCGCCGCCAGGTCGTTTATATCAATACCCGAAACAACTGATTTGTTTATGGCCTTAACCTGCTTGCCTGTAACATCATAAACAGTTACACTTTTTACTTGTTGATAGTTTTTAAAATGCAACACTCCGGCCGCCGGGTTAGGGTATACAATAACGTCACTAATTTTATTACTATTTACAGCGAGCGCGCACTCCAGGTCTTCTAAATCCTGTGGGGTGCAATCAGAGCCAAGGTATTCGTTAGTAGATGCAAGCCCGTACGGAATTTCATCGTCGGGAAATTGTATGGGTTGCTGGTTATAGGTTTGGTTATCAAAATCTACAATAAAAAAATTACCCATATCGTTTGAGGCGTAAACAGTCTCATCACCACAATCGTTAAATACTGATACCATACCAAAAAAGTTAAGCGGGTTAACGTCGCAAAACAAATCTTTTAACGTTCCGGTTTCAGGGTTATAGGCTTTAATAGTATATACCTGGCCATTTTCATGTAAGGTTTGGCAAATCAGGTTGCCTTTATAAAATGCAAGGTCGCCCGAGGGGTCATAGCCCATATATGCCACCGTAGTCAGCGTATTGGTAAGCAGGTTATATTTATAAAGATTTTCATCAGGTATACCTATTGTGTACAGTTCATAATCATTACTGCATACCAGGGCGTTATAGCCATAAGATGGTAACTGGGCTATATAGGTTACCACACCTGTTAAAGGATTTATATGGTATAATACACTTGAAGTCACTCCATACATTTCACCTGATGGTGCAATTGCAATATCACCAAACAACCCTTCCGGGACAGTTGGTGTAGAGAGGTAGGTAATGCTGTTGTCGGCATTAATACGGTATATTTTGTTTCCTCCCATTATAGCATACAACGTTTGTGCAGTAAGTGAGGTGGTGGTAAATAACACCAGAAGGCATAAGGCAATTTTTTTCATGGCAATTAGTTTTTTTTGATTACAAGTTAAAAAATTTAACCTTACAAATATTAAGCCTGGTTAATTTATTTGGGTTATGTTTAATTACTAAAAAATCTTTATGTATAAATAGGTACTTTTGTACAATAGTATCCTGAAATAGATGAGCAAACCTGTACATATACCCCCGGCAGCACTGGCGCCTTTAAGCAAGCGGTTTTTAAATTTTTTTATCGATACGGTTGTTTTGTGCAGTATGCTCACCCTGGGCTTAAGCTTCCTGGGCGACTACCTTTCTAAAGCCTGTAATTTCGATGCCCTTGTTATAGGCCCGCCGGCGTTTGGTAATATAAAATATACCCTTGCGGGAGCGGCCATTACCATAGCCTACTACGGGCTGTTTGAAACGCTTTTATCGCGCACACCGGGCAAGTTTATAACCGATACGCGCGTGGTAATGGCCGATGGTTCTAAGCCGGGAAATAACGTAATACTTATACGCACCCTGTGCCGCCAGATACCGCTCGAAGCTTTTTCGTTCCTTTTTATGCCGCCTATGGGTTTCCACGATATGCTAAGCAAAACACTGGTGGTAGATAATTATGCTTTTGAAAGGGCAAAGCAAAAAAACGACGCGGCACCTAAATCGACTAACGAACTTTAAAAAAGAACACTCCTATGAGTAAAGATAAAAAAGGCCTGCATACCGGTATTATAGAAAAAGATGAAAACGGCAACTACTTTTGCGGCCCATACCTGCTCGATTACCAGCGTGTAGCGGCAATGTATAAGGAAGGCGACAAGATTGTGGTAAATACCGTTATTGACAACCCAAGCGACAAGAGCCTTGGGCAGTACCCGCAAAAGTCGAAAGACTTTAGTAAAGCGGATAAGAAGTTCATTCCCGCAAAACCTAAAGAGTAAATCAATAAAAACATAGTGAGATTGCCGCGCTCCGTTCCTCCGCTCGCAATGACGCTGCGGGCAGGAGTGAAGCTGCTCCCCTCTCCTTCGGAGAGGGGCTGGGGGTGAGGCCTCTAAATCTGAAATCTAAATGATGCACTGGGAACAGCTCCTATCTTTAAAAAGGCAGGGCGACACAAGCAAGAGGCTCCGCCGCGAGCAGGACGATACCCGCCTGGGTTTTGAGGTGGACTATGACCGTATAATATTCTCATCAGCTTTTAGGAGCCTGCAGGATAAAACGCAGGTTATACCCCTTAGCAAAACCGATTTTGTGCACACACGCCTTACCCACAGCCTTGAGGTAAGCGTGGTGGGCCGCTCGCTGGGCAGGCTTGTGGGCAAAAAGATTATCGAAAAGCACCCCTACCTTGCCGAAGTCCACGGCTACCATATGAACGATTTTGGCGCCATAGTAGCCGCGGCCGCATTGGCGCACGATATAGGTAACCCACCCTTTGGCCACAGCGGCGAAAAAGCCATAGGCGAATATTTTAAGATAGGCAAAGGCCAGCAGTATAAAGCCCAACTTACCGACAAGGAGTGGCAGGACCTTATAGATTTTGAAGGTAACGCAAACGGGTTTAACCTGCTCACCGCATCGCGGCCCGGCATAGAGGGCGGCCTGCGGTTAAGCTATGCCACGCTGGGCGCTTTTATGAAGTACCCAAAAGAATCGCTGCCTAAAAAGCCTACGCAAAATATAGCCGATAAAAAGTACGGTTTCTTTCAGTGTGATAAAGGCTCTTTTCAGGATGTAGCGAAGGACATGGGATTAATTCCAAACAAAAGCGGCGATGACATAGGCTTTGAGCGCCACCCCCTTGCCTATCTGGTAGAGGCTGCTGATGATATTTGCTATACCATTATTGATTTTGAAGACGGCATTAACCTGGGCCTGATTTCTGAAGATTATGCACTGGAGTACCTCATCAAACTGGTAAAAGATAATGTTCAGGTAGAAAAATACAAGACGCTTACGACTAAGGAAGACCGTATAAGCTACCTTCGTGCGCTTGCCATTGGCACACTCATTAATGATGCCGTAACTGTTTTTACAGAGAATGAAGAAGCAATACTGGCGGGCAAATTTCCGTACGCGCTTACTGATAAAGGCAATTATACCGCACAGATGAGGGATATAATAAACATCAGTATAAAAAACATTTACCAAAGCCGCGAGGTGGTGGAGAAAGAAGTAATGGGTTACCGCATTATCAATACCCTGCTGGATACCTTTTGCACGGCATTTAATAATAAATTTGACGGTAACGAAGGCAATTATGACAAGCTCATCTTAAAGCTGCTGCCGGAGAAATTTGTAACAGAGAAAATGAGCCTGTATGAACGCCTGCTGCACATAAGCCATTTTGTATCTACCCTTACCGATGGCAATGCGGTGTTGCTGTATAACACGGTTACCGGGGCGAAATAGTTGGGCAGTGGTCAGTGTTCAGTCTCAGTAGGCAGTAGCTTCACTCAGACGCACCACTCCGACACGTCTTTAAACAACGAAATAATCTAATTGTTGCGGAAATTTTATGCTAATTTCTGATATTACTTCGTTCCTGGTAATGAATGGGATAGGTTTGAGTGAAGCTACTGAACACTGTGAACTGCGACTGAACACTGAACACTGCCTACTTAGAAAGAACAGCTTTCACCATAGTATCCTGCTTCAGTATCAGTTCATAATAGGCGGTTTCGCTAATCAGCTGGCGCACAAACTCGGCGGCAAGATAGCGCTTTACGATATCCTTGTGTTTTTCCAGCTTAAATACAAGGCCGTTGCTTGCCAGGTAGTTATTAAAGGCGTTAAAGTAACTATCGCTTTTGGTAATTTTATCAATCAGCAGGTTTTCAGCCAGCCCGCTAAAATCCTTACGGTTTTTATCAAGTTGTTCAAACACAAAGTAGCTCACTATGCCACTTTGCATTACCATGTTGATAGATTCGTCGCCATGCTTACCTTCAAGCGCAATAAACGTATCGGGGATAATACCCCCGCCGCCATATACTACGCGCCCTTTACGGTATGGTACTTTAGCGTATCGGCTATCTTAATGCTGTCTGCGGCATAGAGTTCGCCGTTTTCATAACGCTTCTGGAAATCATTAAAATATTCTTCGTCGCCATTGGCATAGCTGCGCTGTATGCTCCTGCCACTCGGTGTATAATAGCGTGCTACGGTAAGGCGCACGGCACTGCCATCGCCCAAGGGCATTTCGCGCTGCACAAGGCCTTTGCCAAAAGAGCGCCTGCCTACTATGGTACCACGGTCGTTATCCTGTATGGCGCCGGCGAGTATCTCACTGGCCGAGGCACTGTTTTCGTTTATAAGCACATATAGCTTACCGGTTTCAAAAATACCGCGTTTTGTAGCATCGGTTTCATCTATACGCCCCTTTTTATTTTTAGTTTTAACGATGATGGCGCCGTCCTTTAAAAACTCGTCGGCTATCTGCACTGCCATTTCAAGGTAGCCACCGCCGTTATCCCGAAGGTCTACAATCAGTGTTGTCGCGCCTTTCTTCTTCAGGCTTTCCAGCCCGGCGAGGAATTCGTCATAGGTAGTTTCGGCAAAACGGTTAATCTTGATGTAGCCGGTGGTGCTGTTTGCCATTACCGATACATCCACGCTTTTAATAGGAACCACATCGCGCGTAAGGCTCACCTTAAATTTTTTCTTTTCACTTTTGCGGAACACCGTAAGTGTAAGTTTGCTTCCCTCCTTCCCTTTCAGCGTACTAAAAAGGCTGTCGTTTGGCAATTTCCTCCCAAAAAGTTTGGTATTATCGGCATACAAAATACGGTCGCCGGCCTTAATGCCTGCCCTGTCGCTTGGGCCTCCTGGTATGGGCTTTATTACTGCAACGGAGTCTTTATACATATAAAAGTTTACGCCTATGCCTACAAAGTCGCCGCGCATGCTCTGCTCTACCGCCTCCATTTCACCCTTATTGATGTACACGCTGTGTGGGTCGAGCTTTTCGAGGATGCTGTTTACGGTAAGGTCTACAATGCTGTCGGTATTTACATCGTCTACATAATCGCTTTCAATAAAATCAACCAGTTTGTTCAGCTTGCCCTTACCGGATGTATTGCTGCCTATGAAACCGCTGTTCTGGGCCGGAAAGTTGAGCAGGCTGCCCATGATAAGCCCCGCCGCCAGCGTAACCGACAGCACTATGGGGAGGTATATTTTTTTAATTGTCATTTAAATAAAATCCGGCTCGGTTATACATACTACTTCCACACCTGCTTTTTCTAAAAATTCGATACCCGAATTATCCTTATACGCGTTCTGGAACACCACCCGCTTAATACCGGCCTGGTGTATGAGCTTGCTGCAGTCTTTGCAAGGGGACATGGTTATATACAGGGTAGCGCCTTCGCAGCTTTGTGTAGAGCGTGCCACCTTAAGTATAGCATTGGCCTCAGCGTGCAGCACATACCACTTTGTTACATTATCATCATCTTCGCAGCAGTTTTCAAATCCGGACGGCGTACCGTTATACCCGTCTGATATGATCATCCTGTCTTTTACAATAATTGCGCCAACCTTTTTACGTTTACAGTAAGAGAGTTGGCCCCACTCACGGGCTATACGCAGGTATGCCCTGTCGTATTTACTTAGTTTTTCCTGTTTCATTACAATCTGCCCCTTTATTTAGGGACAATAAATTTAAGCAATATTTACCAAAAACGGTGCCTGATTATATGGGTTACCGATATACCCGCAACAAAGGACGAAACCACCAGCAGCCAGTCGCGGCGGTTTACCTTAAGCACATTTGTAACAATAAGCCCGCTAAGTAAAACGCACAATACCACAATAAGTTGTGCCGCCTCGAGCCCGAGGGTAAAAGCAGCGAGGGTTGAAAAGCTATTACCTGTATTTCCGGCCACGAGCATACGGAAGTCTTTACCAAAGCCCAGCCCGTGTACAATGCCGAAAAGCAACGCCAGTACAGCTATAAAATTAATATTATTTGCCGGGCCCTTGCCTGGCTTTGCTATATTTAAAAGCGCGGTTATAAATATGGTTAAGGATATAAAAAACTCCACCGGCTCTGAATTAATATGGCCAAATACATAAACCGCAAGTACCAGCGTCATGGTGTGGCCTATGGTGAATAATGTAGCAAGCAGCAGTACCTGCCGCCATTCTTTAAACGTATAAGGCAATGCCAACATGGCCAGGAAAAGGATGTGGTCAAGCCCGTCAAGGCTGATTACATGCCAAAGGCCGGAGAGAAAATAAAGCTGAAAATCGGTCATTCGTGTAAGCGATAATATATATATAACGTAAACTTACATTTTTTTGAACTGATATACCATGTTTGCCATTGATTGTTAAAATCTTTTCATAATTTTATTTCCAACCAAAATATTACATTTATATTTGCCCAAAATACGATAAACACATATCAGGATGTCGATCTCAGATTTATTTGACAGCGGGTTTAAAGGGCGCAACCAGGGCCACTTTGCCTCTATAGTAAGGGTTGCCCTTGAAAACGGCCACGTAAGCCCGGAAGAAAAGAAATTTTTAGACAAGCTTGCCAACAGGCTTGAAATTAGCGAGCAGGAATATGCCGAGATACTGGCTAACCCTTTTAAGTACCCGGTTAACCCACCGCACCTGTATGTACAGCGCCTTGAAAGGCTGTATGACCTGAGCCGCATGGTATATGCAGACCATGTGCTGGGGCCAAAGCAAAAAGAAATACTTACCCGTTTTGCCACCGCGCTGGGCTTTACCCCGGGTAACGTACACTACATTGTAGATAAGGCGTTATCGCTACTGGTGCTAAATGTAGATGCCGATACGTTTGTATACGAAATGCAGCACATGAATAAGTAATAGTAAAGCCCTCTGGAAACAGGGGGCTTTTTTTGGCCTCACCCCCAGCCCCTCTCCGAAAGAGAGGGGAGCAGCTTCACTCAAAACCTTAAACCCAGTTTAAAAACCCGTGTAAACGCGCGATTGCACAGCCGCGTAATCCGCGTTCCATCCTACCACCTTTCGACTTTGCAACTCTGCAACTTCGCTTCTTTCAACCCCACATTCCCACAAATACTCGTATTTTTGTGATATTAAAATAATTTATTATTTAGCAGTTTGTTAAAGATGTATTTTTGACGAAATTTTGAATAATGAACATCCGCAGGGGAACGATAGCCGATATGCCGGCTGTGCTGGAACTGATAAAAGAACTGGCCGTTTTTGAAAAAGAACCCGATGCCGTGGTAATAACCGTGGCCGACCTGGAGCGCGACGGTTTTGGCGAAAGCCCCTTGTTCCAGACCTTTGTAGCCGAAGTTGGTGGCTACATTATAGGCATGGCACTATTTTATTACCGCTACAGCACGTGGAAGGGCAAAACCATACACCTGGAAGACCTGATAGTTAAAGAAAGCTACAGGGGTACCGGGGCAGGAAGCGCATTATACCGCGAGGTATTGCAGTTTGCAAAACAAGAGGGCCTGCGCCGCGTAGAGTGGGCCGTACTGGACTGGAACACACCGGCCATAAATTTTTATGAAAAAAGCGGGGCGAAGATACTTGAAACCTGGCGCACCGTGCAAATGGATGAGCAGGGGCTGGTAAACTTTACGCTTACACTACAACAATAAAAAACACCAAACACATAAATGAAAGTATTTAAATTTGGAGGTGCATCGGTTAAGGATGCCGATGGGATAAAAAACGTGTACAGCGTGCTGCAACAGGTAGGCCATGAAGATGTGCTGCTGGTAATAAGCGCGATGGGCAAAACCACCAATGCCTTTGAGGTGGTAATTAAAAATTTCTTTGATAAATCGGGCGAATTGCAGGCCAGCATACAGGAAATAAAAAAATACCACAACCAGATACTTCTGGAGCTTTTTGAAGATGAAAAGCATGTAGCGTTTGAGGCAGTGGCTAAAATATTTACCGACCTGGAGTTGTTTTTTAAGAACACCAAGTCGCCCAACTATAACTTTGTGTACGACCAGGTGGTGAGCCTGGGCGAGGTGCTTTCTACCACTATAGTAAGCCACTACTTTAACCATGTAGGGCTTAAAAACACCTGGCTGGATATACGCGAACTTATAAAAACCGACAACACCTACCGCGATGCCATTGTAAACTGGGAGGCTACCCAAAAACTGATACCCAAGGCTGTAAAGAAAAAGAACCTTTATATTACACAGGGCTTTTTGGGCAGCGACGACAATAACTTTACCACCACGCTGGGCCGCGAGGGCAGCGACTATACAGCCGCCATAGTAGCCTACTGCCTTAATGCCGAAAGTGTAACCATATGGAAGGATGTACCGGGCGTGCTTAATGCCGACCCCCGCTATTTTGAAAACGCCATATTGCTCAACCAGATAAGCTACCGCGAGGCTATAGAGCTGGCGTTTTACGGTGCCACGGTAATTCACCCGAAAACATTGCAGCCACTGCAGCGCAAGGAGATTCCGCTGTTTGTAAAATCGTTTGTAAACCCGCTGTTGCCGGGTACGAGCGTGAGTAAGGGTGCTGATTTGATCCCTCAAACCAACTGCTTTATCGTTAAAAAGAACCAGTTGCTTATATCGCTGTCATCGCTCGATTTTTCATTTATTATGGAAGAAAACATCAGCGAGATATTTGCCCTGCTGCACAAATACCGCATGAAGGTATCGCTTATACAAAACTCGGCCATCAGTTTCTCAGTATGCGTGGATGATAAATTTGGCAATTTTGCCGAACTGAAGGCCGTGTTGTCTAAAAAATTCAAGGTTACCTATAATGACGAGGTGTCGCTATACACCATCCGCCACTTTAACGATACCTCTGCCGAAACGGTTACCAAAGGCCGCGATGTGCTGGTACGGCAGGTAAGCCGTGAAACCATGCAGATTGTAACGAAGGAGCTGTAAGGGCACGCAACATATCAAAGAACTATAGCCCAAGACTTTTTCCGGCCGGAAAAGTCTTGGGCTATTTTAATTAAATCATTCAATTGCTCAACTTTAACAAAAAAGCACCGTATGAATCCGACAACACAGCTTGTTTCCGGCACCTTTTGGTTTGATATAAAACATCCGGTAAACGGCAACCATATCGAAATACGCGAAGGGCGCTTTGATACTTTTTGGCATGTGCTAATTCGTTAAAATTTTGTTAATAACCATTAACAGCTTACCAAAAATATTAGCTTTATCAACACCAACCAATTGATTATTAGCCATGAAAAAACACTTATTACTCTTACTTACCGTGCTGCCGCTTTTAGCGCTTACCGGCTGCAACAACGATGACGGCAATAAGCCTGCCGACCCTATTAGCCAGCTGCCACCCGCCACACAAACCGGCGAAGATACCTTTGGATGTTTATTAGATGGTAAGGCGTTTAAGCCTGATAACCGCCCCAATGCTACAAATTGTTTTTATCAATTTGTAGATGGAGACTATTACCTTTTGGTAAAAGCTTCTACTTCAAATCTTGATTTAAAAGTAGTGAGACTCATAACTGAAAAAAAACAAATCTTTGAAGGTGAAACATATAATTTATATGAATATAGTGAGGGAAATGCTGTAGGTAACTATACTAATAATTCAATAGAAAGTTACACTTCACACATATATACGGGAGAACTTACCATCACCAAATTAGATTATACCAACCATATCGTTTCAGGAACTTTTTGGTTTGATGTAATGGATGAACATGGCAATTTACACCAAATACACGAGGGCAGGTTCGATATGCATTTTACTACATAAATAGGGTGTTAAAATTTTTGTTAATCATATTTATGTTTTACCAAAAATATTAGGTTTAATAAAACCAACTAACTGATTTTTAGCCATGAAAAAACACCTCTTTATTTTGCTCACCTTATTTTTTGCACTGGCAGGCTGTAACAACGATGACGACAATAAGCCTGCCGACCCTGTTAGCCAGCTGCCACCCGCCACACAAACCGGCGAAAATACCTTTGGATGTTTATTAGATGGTAAGGCGTTTTTGCCCGGACCCGGAGCTAATCCATTAGATTGTGTGTACCAGTATGTGGATGGGGGGTATTATTTTGCCTTACAAGGAAGTAAAAATTTACAAAATTTCATTGCAATAGGCATTAATACTAATAATTTAGAGTTAATAGAAGGTAATAATTATAACTTAACAGATAACGAAGTAGGTAATGCATATGGGTTACGCTATTTTAATTATATATTTAATTACACCACAACAATACATAGTGGACAATTGTCAATAACTAAACTTGATTATACCAACCATATCGTTTCAGGAACTTTTTGGTTTGATGTAATGGATGAAAATGGCGTTGTACATCAAATACGCGAAGGCAGGTTCGATATGCATTTTACTACATAAATACGGTGTTAAAATTTTGTTAATTAGTATTAATTTTTTACCAAAAATATTAGCTTTATCAACACCAACTAACTGATTTTTAGCCATGAAAAAACACCTCTTTATTTTGCTCACCTTATTTTTTGCACTGGCAGGCTGTACCGATGACGACAGCGGCCCGCTACCCCCGGCCACACAAACCGGTGCAGGCACCTTTGGCTGTACTGTAAACGGTAAAAACTTTGTAGACAACAGCGGCCATTATAACTGCTACTACCAGTATGTAGATGGCGGGTATTATTTTGGGATGAGAGGCCAGGATGAAAACAGGGACCCAAAAAGTATTAATCTATTTACTACAAATAAGACACTCTCTGAAGGCGAAGTACTCCCTTTAAAAACCAGTACTGACGGAAATGCATCGGGAGGGGGGTTTTTTTACGTGGGTTATGGTGAATCTGCACGCACCGATGGTGAAACTTATACCGGCGAGCTTACCATAACCCGGTTTGATACGGTTAACTACATTGTTTCCGGCACCTTTTGGTTTGATATAAAACATCCGGGGAACGGCGGGCGTGTAGAAATACGCGAAGGCAGCTTTGATACTCATTACGGCTCGTGAGCAATTTGTTAGAAATTTGTTAATTAATATTAATTTTTCACCAAAACATTAGCTTTATCAACACCAACTAACTTATTTTTAGCCATGAAAAAACACTTATTACTCCTCCTTACCGTGCTGCCGCTTTTAGCGCTTAGCGGCTGTAACAACGATGACGACAATAAGCCGGCCGACCCTATTAGCCAGCTGCCACCCGCCACACAAACTGGCGAAGATACCTTTGGATGTTTGTTAGATGGTAAGGCGTTTTTGCCCGGACCCGGTTTAAATACTTTAGATTGTGTGTACCAGTATGTGGATGGGGGATATTATTTTGCCTTACAAGGAAACAAGAGAGATAGCAGTCATAATTATATCTTAATAGGTTGTTGCACACAAAAGCTTGAAATTTTTGAGGGGGAAGAATTTGATTTAAAAGAACAAGTTGATGGGAATGCTTATGGAAGTTATTTCTATAATTTAAATGACAATACAACATCTATAACTAGTACTGGTAAATTGAAGATTACAAAACTTGATTTTACTAACCATATCGTTTCAGGAACTTTTTGGTTTGATGTAATGGATGAAAATGGCGTTGTACATCAAATACGCGAGGGCAGGTTCGATATGCATTTTACTACATAAATAGGGTGTTAAAATTTTGTTAATTAATATTACTATTTTACCAAAAATATTAGCTTTATCAACACCAACCAATTGATTATTAGCTATGAAAAAACACTTATTACTCTTACTTACCGTGCTGCCGCTTTTAGCGCTTACCGGCTGCAACAACGATGACGACAATAAGCCGGCCGACCCTGTTAGCCAGCTGCCACCCGCCACACAAACCGGAGAAGATACCTTTGGATGTTTGTTAGATGGTATGGCGTTTAAGCCTGATAACCGCCCCAATGCTACAAATTGTTTTTATCAATTTGTAGATGGAGACTATTATTTTGTAGTTGGTGCCTCAAATTATCATACCAACCTAAAAGGTATAACATTAAGAACTGAAAGAAAACAAATCTTCGAAGGGGAAACCTATAATCTATTTGAATATACTGAGGGAAATGCTGTTGGCAGTTACACATACAATTTAACTAACAATTTCACCTCTAGTACATATACGGGAGAACTTACCATCACTAAATTAGATTTTACCAACCATATCGTTTCAGGAACTTTTTGGTTTGATGTAATGGATGAAAATGGCGTTGTACATCAAATACGCGAGGGAAGGTTCGATATGCATTTTACTACATAATTAAACCTTACTAATATGAAACCAGTCCAATTATTTTTCAGGGTACTACTGCCCTGGTTGCTCGCTATTGCCCCATTGCGGGCGCAAACCGTAGATACTGACTATGCAAGGCAGGTAAATACCGTTTTTGCCAACCTTGATAAAACAAGGGTGCCCAATAAGCTGCTGTTAGATTATGCCATGGAATTTGCCGAGCTCTCAGCCTATAATGGAACGCTTTCGGCCGAAAACATGCTGCACCGCGGTACTTATACCGAAATTTATAACACCCTGCTTATGGCGCGGGTAAATGCCTCCGTAACGGGGCTTGCCGACCCAAAACTATTTAACGCAAACTGGGAAGCCCTGCGCCAGCCCGGCAAAATAGTGCTTAGCGGGCTGTTTTATAAATACAGCCGCTTTAAAAGTAATGCCGTGCCGGGCTACCTTACCGTTAACAATGATAAAATATATGATAAGTATATAAACGGCGTATGGCAAAACCCTTATGAAGAAAAAGAGGTATTTGCCATTGCAGCGCCCATAGCGGCCTATAATTACCTGCGCATGCAGGTACAGCTTCCGGCAGCATTGTGGTATACTAACCAGGGCACCGCCGTGCAAAGCATAGCTATAGACTTTGCCGATGGCCGCGGCTACCAGGCCATAAGCCTTAACCAGGTAAAAACCATAACCTACAGCCAGCCAGGCTTGTATGAATGGAAATACCGGCTTACGCTTACCGGCGGCAGGGTACTGTACAGCCACACACAACTTAATGTAACGGGCAGCGCCCCCATACTGCCCCGCACGGGGCGCACCATAAGCCAGCCCTGCGTGAGCGGCACGGCTATAGACACGGTAGATTTTACCGGTACGCGTGCCTATGCCGGCGTGGCAAACAGGGCCATACTGGAGATAGACTACGCGCTGAACGACTGTATAATACGCAAGCCGCTAATAGTGGCCGAAGGCTTTGATAGCGGCCTGCTCGGGATAGAAAATCCGTTGGGTGAAAGTGATTATACAGGATTCCGTTTTAATACTTCTTTAGCAGGAATTAATTTACTCAATCAACTTAACACATACGATATCATTTATGTAAACTGGGTAAAGGGTAAAGACGACCTGCACCGCAATGCCTACCTGCTTGAGGATATTATAAAATGGGTAAACTCGGTAAAACAGGGCACTACGCCCAATGTGGTTATGGGGCAGAGCATGGGTGCCGTTATAGGCCGCTATGCCCTGCGTGATATGGAGCAACAACAGGCTGCCACCGGCCTGGCCACCTGGAACCATAAAACAAGCCTGTATATAAGCCATGACGGGCCACACCAGGGTGCCAATATACCGCTGAGCATATTGTACTTTGCCCGCCACTTGGCAGACCAGTTTGTAGGCACCCCGCTAGGAGATATGAATATAAACCCCAGTGATGGCTCACCTATTACCATTGAGGATCTCAAAACCCTGATTGATTCACCCGGCACCAGGCAACTGCTTATAAACAATGTTAATGGGTCGTTTGCAATAGATAACAGTGCAGCCATAGCATGGCAAAACGAATTGCACACCATCGGCTACCCTTTACAAACAAAAAATGTAGCCATAAGCAATGGTAACCATTGTGCCAACCCACAGGATTTTGAACCGGAAACCACGTTATTTTCCTTAAACGGAAAGGGTAAAACCTCGTGGTTAGTAGTATTAATTTCCTCCGTTTTTTCTGCCACTGCTTTATATCCTGTAACTTTAGGATATGCCAGCCTGGCCTATTTATTTAATGAGCCAGGATTGTTATTAGGGATATTACCCGGCAACAGTAAATTTAATTTTGATTTTAAAGCTAAAGCACTGCCGGATGTAGGGGACAATATAGAAATCTACCGGGGTAAAATTACATTTACCAAAAAAGTTCTGGGTTTAATTAATCTTTCTGTTAACCTTACAAACAGGGGCTTTAATAATCCTAATGGGATTTTATCCTATGACTATTATCCCGGTGGCTTTTATCCTGTACCATTTTCTTTTGATGATACAATCGTAAAGAATAAGTTTTTCACTTATGGAATTTCAGCCGAATCGGTAGACCATTTTAATTTTATACCCGTACCAAGCGCTTTAGACATCGGAAAAGGCACAACGACTTTAAATAATTCCGATTATTTTCAAAAGTACACATCGGATAATCCGCCTTTATCACCAAAAGATTCACCATTTTCAAACTTTACTACATCATATACTCCTGACAGTAATCTTAACGAATCTCATATAAGCTTTAATACCCGGAATGGCAACTGGCTTGCTTTGGAACTAGATACGGATCCCGGTAATAGTAGTTTTTTTGATTGTGAATACAAGTGTGATATCGAAATAACCGGCCCGGCTATTGCTTGTGGCTTACAAACCTTCTCAGTTCCCGCAGGGGCAGATGGTATAACATGGTCTGTAATTCCATCAAGCGCAGGAACAATAAGCAGTGGCCAAAATACACCAAATGTTAGTATTTTATCTACACCGGGGTATAGGGGTGCCGTCAAAATACGGGCTGTCATTACATCGGCGTTATGTGGCGGCGTTACACTCAATAAAGATATTTGGGTAGGTACACCGTTGCTTAGCTCAACAATGGATGCCCTTATAACCCCCGAAGAAGCTGAAAATTATGTGTTCTGCCAAAATGAAGACCCTATTGTGGTTCCATTTACCGCAAAAGGCTATACCTCACTAGAACTGAACGCTCAAACGCAAAACTTTAATTACGTGATTGCAGGCAGCAATATTTATATCTATACGTATCAAACCGGCACTATTGCCTTTACGCTACAGGCAGAAAGCCCCTGCGGGGCGGCAAACCCGGTGATGTTTTTATTTACGATAGTCGACTGTCCTTCATCAAGTGAGTTTTATTACAAGGCATACCCTAACCCTGCTACAGACTATATAAACATTAAGATTCGCGATGCAAATGTGCTTCCCGCGTCAGGTAGCGCTATTTCGGCCACGCTGCACGATTTTACGGGCAACCCTGTAAGGAGTAATATCCCTGTTGCAAATAATGAGGCGGTTATAGATGTAGCAGCACTTCCTAAAGGATATTATATTTTAACCATAAAAGTAAACGATGCCCCTGAATCGCACCTTGTTTATATAGAGAAATAGAGGTTATTTTAAATAACATTATAGTACAAAAAAAACAAACCTGCAGCTTTGGGGCGCTGCAGGTTTTTTAGCATGGTAGCATTAGTAGTCTTCAAAAATAATGGGGCTTTTTGAAGTATATTTTTTTATTGTAGTGTCTTATTATATCAGGTACGATCCTGTGTTCCTTATTTACATGACAAATATAGGGCTGAGACACAATTTGACCGGCCCTAGTTCGGTTACCGTGTTATTTGTGTAGCCCATAACAGCTAATGTGTCGACGAACTGTCGTATAACCCCTATTATATATTAATAAATTGTTAATTAATATATTTACCTGACAATACCATTACCATTCATCGAAACTTTATTGCTTCCCAACGACACAAAGCCGCAAAACAGCGTTGGTTGTATTTTATTAAAACCATGCACGGTATTTTTGATGTTTTACAATACACACCTTATTTACCACACTTGCCACATGTCAGGAATACTAAACATCTTATTGATAGAAGACGACGCTATTGAAGTAATGAAATTCAATAGGGTACTGAAATCGCTGGGCCTCAGCCACAAAGTTATTGAAGCCGGAAATGGCGAAGAAGCCCTTACCATATTAAAAGAAAAAAACATAATACCTGACATTATATTGCTTGACCTTAATATGCCTAAAATAAATGGTATTGAATTTTTAGGCATATTAAAATCGGATGAGGTGCTTAAGTACATACCCGCGATAATATTAAGCACCAGCAACAACCACCGCGATGTTATGGAGTGCTACAGTATAGGCATAGCCGGCTACCTTATAAAGCCGCTTCGGTATGAAGATTATACCGACCGTATAAAAAAATTACTGGAATACTGGAGCGCAAACGAACTTACTTCGCAATAAAACGCATTTATGTACGGAGTAATTTATATTGCAATAAAAGAGTATGCAGAAACCGCGTTTGGCCCGGTTAAATGGCAGTCTATTGTAGAAAAAAGTGGTGTTACTGTTGATTTTACCCTTACCGAACAACCATATAACGACGATATTTCTTATAAATTAGCAAAAGCAACCGCTGATTGTACCGGCATGCTACTGCAAAATATTTTGTATAACTTTGGGCTTCAGGTAATCCGCACAACAAATGCAAGCTTTAAGCCCATAATGAGCGGCAGGGGCGAATCCCTGCGTGATTATTTACTTAATTTACCTAACTTCCATAACCGGATAAGCTTTATTTACCCGGAACTTATGCCGCCGGAGTTCAGGCTGTCTGATATAAACGACATCAGCCTGATGTTTCACTACCGCAAAAAAAGGGAAGGGATGACCGAATATTTTAGGGGATACCTGACCGGCCTGGCGGAAGTTTATAAAGAAAACGTAACCATAACAGCTGTATCGGCCACTAGCGATACCGAGGAAGTGTATAAAATAACCTGGTAGTAATGCAAAAATTTACTTTTAATAAAGAAGGTTTTAATAACCTCTTTCCTTTTCACTTACTGCTTGATGGCGACCTCAATATAACATCCATTGGCAAAAGTATTGCAAAACTATACCCCAATCTTAAAGAAGGTGAAAGCTTTAAAGCGCTGTTCCGCATTAAACGGCCTTTTTTAGACACCATAACGCCGGCCGGCCTGCTTACTAACCTTACCCAGCTTGTAATACTCGAATCGCGCACCGGCTCTGATGTGCAGCTGCGCGGGCAGTTTGAACAAATGGACGATTGCTTTTTATTTATTGGTTCCCCGTGGTTTGTATCTTTAGAAGAAATAAAGCAGCAAAACCTTAGCATTTTAGATTTTGCAAACTATGACCCGCTGCTGGACCTGCTGCAACTTATAAAAACACAGGAAATAACTACCCTTGAGCTGCGCAACCTCTTAAAAATAAATAATAACCAGCGTGAGGAGCTGCGAAAAGACCGCGAAGAGCTAAACCGCATCGCCATGGTGGCCAGCGCTAATAATAACGGAATTGTTTTTACCACGCCCGACGCTAAAATATTTTGGTGTAACGACGCTTATATGAGGCAAACCGGTTTTAGCCGTGAAGAAGTAATAGGCAAAACACCTGTACAGATAGGCAATAACCCGGCAATAGATAAAGTTGAGCTGCATACCATGATAGACCGCTTTTATAAAGGCGAACCTTTTGATGTAGAAATAACGCACGGCCGTAAAGATGGTTCATACTTCTGGACACGCATACAGGGACAGCCCGTATATAACGATGATGGTAAAGTGCTACAGTTTTTTGCCATGGTTGAAGACATGTCTGAAATGAGGGAAAAGGAAGAAGAGCTAAAACTCCTCTCGGTAATTACCGAAAAGAATACTAACTCTATAGTGGTGTGCGATAAAAATGGGCATATAGAATGGGCAAACAAAAGCTTTGAACAAACAACCGGGTACAGCATTACAGAGCTGATAGGCAAAAAACCGGGTAAACTGCTGCAAGGGAAGGAAACTAACCCTGAAACAGCGGCATACCTTGCACAACAAATAAGGGCAGGCGAGCCCTTTAAGTGCGAAATATTAAACTACAAAAAAAACGGAATTAAATACTGGGCGCAGATACAGGGCCAGGCACTGTATAATGAGCGTGGCGAAATAGCGCGCTACTTTGCCATAGAAGAAGATATTACCGAGCGAAAAAAGCTGGAACGGCAAAAAGAAGAGCTTGTAACAAGCCTTGAAAAAAGCAATAAAGAACTGGAGGATTATGCCCAGATTGTATCGCACGACCTTAAGTCGCCGCTGCGAAGCATTAACTCGCTAATTGCCTGGATAAAAGAAGAGAATGAAGGCGGGCTAAGCGACCAGACCGCGCTTTATTTAAGCATGATTGAAAACAAGCTCGAAAAAATGGACAGCCTTATACAGGGTGTGCTTACCTATTCGCGTATAGACAAGGCCGATGTAAATAAAGAGCGTATAAACCTTCATGAAATAGTACGTAATATTATAAGCATTATACACATACCTGATAATATAACCGTGCAGGTAGATGGCACACTGCCCACAATACTGGCAGACCGCTACCGCATGCACCAACTCTTTCAAAACCTTATAGGCAACGCCGTTAACTATATAGATAAGCCGCATGGGCTGGTAAACATAGGCTACACCGAAACAGGCGCACATTATACCTTTTATGTAAAAGACAATGGCCCGGGCATAGCCCCTGAAAACCACCAAAAAATTTTTAAGATTTTTCAGTCCCTTATTAAAAATGAAAGATCTACCGGCCTGGGGCTGTCTATCGTAAAGAAAATTGCGGATAACTATAAAGGCAGGGTATGGCTGGAAAGCGAACTTAAAAACGGCACCACTTTTTTTATACAATTACCTAAAAAATAAAATACCATGAAATTAGTACAGGCATATTATACTACAGCAGGCGGGTGGAAGTACCTAACAGACAAAGTAATGCTTAGCAACCCGCTTGTACTTGTTTTTGGCAACAGGCTTTTATTGCAGGATGAAGCGGCATTTGCCGGTATAAAAGCCGAGTTTCCTTACAGCCATTTTGTATACGGCTCTACCGGCGGCGAAATTGCCGGTACCCGCGTACTGGAAGAATCTTTTTCTGTTATAGCCCTTGATTTTGAAAAGAGCACCTTTGTAGTAGCAACAGATAATATTTACAACCATAATACCGATGCCGCACTTTTAGGCAGTACCTTATATAATAAACTGCCGCAGGATGGGCTTACCCATGTTTTTTCGCTCTCTGGCGGCAACTACATTAATGGCAGCGCGCTTATAGCGGGCCTTGAAAGCGCTATAAAAAACGGCGTTGCCATTACCGGCGGCCTCTGCGGCGACGATGCACGCTTTGAATGCTCTGTAGCATCCTATAACGAAGCGCCTAAAGAGGGTGAGGCGGTGCTTGTAGGCCTTTATGGCAAAGACCTGGAGATAACATACGCCAGCTTTGGCGGGTGGCAGCCCTTTGGGCCGGAACGCATAGTAACAAAATCTGAAGGCAATATACTGTATGAAATAGACGGCAAGCCAGCACTGGATTTATATAAAAAATACCTGGGCGAAAAGGCAAGCCAGGAACTTATTTCGCTGCTCTCCTACCCCCTTAGCATTACGCCCCCGGGAAAAGACTACTCCATAACCCGTACCATACTTAACATAGAGACCGATAACAACTCTATCATACTGGCAGGCAACTGCCCCGAAGGCAGCAAATCGCAGCTCCTTATGGCCTCGGTACACGGCATTGTAGACGGTGCACGCGAGGCGGCCGAACATGCCATGATGGGCCGCACTAAAAGGCCGGAGGCCGCCCTGCTTATAAGCTGCGTGGGCCGCAAGTCGCTCATGGACCAGCAGGTTGAGGAAGAGATAGAACAGGTGCAGGAGGTTGTGGGCACCACCACTGCCCTGGCAGGCTTTTACAGCTATGGCGAAATGGCACCGTTTTTTAACTCTAAAAGCTGCGAACTGCACAACCAGACCATGACACTTACACTTATTAGCGAATGATAAAATCGTTACTTAGCAGGCAAATGGATAAGTTCCTTGTGGGCGTAGATACCACGGGGATGGAGGCTTTTTTGAAAGCGGTAGAACATTCGTATGCTAACTATGTAGAACAGATAAACATGCTTCAAACGTCTATGAAACTAAGTTCTGACGAGCTGTTTGAAGCAAATGCCCGCCTGCGGGAAGAAGCACAAAGCCTAAAGGCGATAAACAACGACCTGCAATCGATACTTTTTTCTATGAACCTTTCGGTAGAAACCACCGGGGGAGAGCACTTTAACCCCGCCGAATATATTAAAAAGCAAACCGAGGAAATTGTAAAAATAAGCAGCCAGCGCGAAGGGCTGCTTAAAAGCCTGGAGAAGCAAAACCAGGAGCTTAACGAGTATGCGCACATGGTAAGCCACGACCTTAAGGCGCCACTGCGCAATATAAATACCCTTATAACCTGGGTAATAGCCGATAATAAAGACATCCTCGATGCAGATTCTGTTAAATCATTAAACCTTATTTTGTTTAATGTAGAAAAAATGGACCTGCTTATCAGGGGCATCCTTAACTATTCATCTATTGACAAACTGGATTCTGAAAACCGGGTTATTGATTTTAATGTGTTGCTGGATGAGATACGGCGCACGATAATGCTTCCGGAAAATATTTCACTGCACATTGTAGGCAGCCTGCCAAGAATAGAAGGCAACTATTACCGCTTTAGGCAGCTTTTTCAAAACATAATAGACAACGCCATTAAATATAACGACAAGGAGCAGGGGCTGATAGAAGTGGGCTGCACTGAAAATGATACAGAATACCGATTTTTTATAAAAGACAACGGAAAGGGTATCCCCGAAGCATATTTTAATAAAATATTTAATATATTTACTAAACTTGATAATAACAGCCAGTCATCGGGTATAGGGCTATCTATTGTAAAAAAGATTGTGGCTTACTACAACGGGAGCATTTGGCTGGAAAGCATCGAGCACCAGGGCACAACGTTTTATTTTACGCTACCAAAAATATGGAACAACCCAACCTTGATTATATAAACAGCCTGGCAGGCGATGACGATGCCTTTAGGGAAAAGCTGGTAAGCACTATACAAAATGAACTGCCCGCAGAGATTGCCGTGTATTTTGAGGCCCTGAATAGTAACGACCACAAGGCGGCAGCCGCGCATGTGCACAAACTGAAACACAAGATTAGCATTTTAGGTTTGGAAAAAAGTTATTACCTTGCCGAACAATACGAAGAACACCTAAAAAACAACACAACTGAAGAGGCCGGAGCATTTGCAGTTTTATTGCAAAACATGCAAAGTTTTGTAGCCACTTTATAATTACAAGCTAAACCATGAACTGCATAATTGTAGATGATGAAGGGATGGCCCGCACTATTATTGCCGGTATGATAGGCCGTGACCCTGAACTTACCCTTAGCGGCGAATACAGCAACGCCATGCAGGCAATGAAGCACCTTAACCAGGAGGGCGACGCGACCGACCTGATTTTTCTTGATATACATATGCCCGATTTTACAGGGTTTGATTTTATACAAACCATAAAAAACCCACCCTGTATAGTACTGGTAACATCTGACAAAAATTTTGCCACAGAGGCGTTTGAGTATGATTGTATTGTAGATTATATGGTAAAGCCCATTACCGAAGAGCGCTTTTTAAGGGCAGTACGCAAGGCAAAATCAATAAGGGGTGCTGCTGCAGAAGCGCCTGCTACCGCTACCCCTGCTTCGGGCAGTAACACGGCACCAGATACAAAAGAAGTCCCTGTCGTGCAGCCTGCCGATACGGCTACAGAGTTTTATGTAAACATAGACCGAAGGCTAATAAAGATAGACATACAATCGGTTAACCTCGTAGAGGCTAAAGGCGATTACATCCACATAAAAACCGAAGGCAAAAACTATATAGTGCACAGCACCCTTAAAAAGATTGAGGAAAAACTGCCTGCTCACCTGTTCCTTAAAGTGCACCGCACCTATATTATAAACACAAAGAAAATTGTAGATATAGAAGACAACAGCGTGCTGATAGGTAAGGATGTGGTACCGGTAAGCCGCGCTAACCGCCCTGAGCTGATGAAAAGGCTTAATATGTTATAGTAAAAACGACCATTATTAATTAAAATTTGAATTTAAATATTTAAAATTCAACTCAACGCTTCAAACATACCATTCACCGATAGTGGTGTACCGTTAGGCTAATAGCACCCCGCAGGCAATAGTTACTTTGTATCTTTGTGACTTAAATATAAAGAACATGTCAAGGCCTTTAAACATACTTTTAGTAGAAGACGACGCGATTGAGATAATGAAGTTTAACCGTGTGATTAAAAACCTTGAAACAAAACACAAAATTACCGAAGCCCATAACGGTGAAGATGCCTTAAACCTGCTTAAAGACAGGTCTCTTAACCCGGATATTATTATTTTAGACCTTAATATGCCGAAGGTAAGCGGATTAGAATTTTTAAAGATTATTAAAAAAGACGCTGTTAGAAAGTACATACCCACCATTGTACTCACTACGTCTAACAACCATACTGATATTAAAGACTGCTACGATATGGGTATAGCCGGGTATGTGGTTAAACCCCTGAAACATGAAGACTATGTAGTTAGTACTAAAAAACTTTTAGCATACTGGAGTACTAACGAGCTTATATCATAACTGCAACTGTTAAGTAGTTATAGCTGCATCGGCAAGGAGAAAACCGTTGAAAGTGGAGAATGGCACCTGTAAGGGTGCCATCTTTATTATAGGCCCTGCTGTAATAACTACAAACTGTAATTAAAATTTAAAGACCAGCGGTAATTAGCCTGTACCCTGCCCCCGGTAAGGTTTTGGCTTACCGGCAACATTGCGTTTATCCCTATGGAAAATTTGCCTGTCCCGGCCTCAAGCCCTGCCTTTGCCAGCACTATACCTCCTTTTGTTTGCGGCACTTCCAGGTTGTGCTGCCAGTTTGTGGCATATACCTCGCCCGCTATACCTGCCTGGGGTACGAGCGTATACCTTGATTTCTCTATCATGTAGAAAGCGGTCGCCGCATAGTTAAGCTGGTTGCCAAACTGGTATTCCTTATTGTTTTCGGTCTTAAGCACATAATTAGCCATGGCATTAATCCCTGTTTTCTTATAGGCTACAACATATTCGGCCGCTATGAGATAATCCCAGCTGCCAGTACCTAACTGAAAGCTGGGGTTAACGCTGCCGTTGTTAGCGCTGTCATATTTTCCGGTAGGGGCCTTAACACCACCGCCCGCCTGTAGCGTATGTGTGGCCACTGTGGTGCTGTCGGCGGTTTTTTGCCACAGCGTATACAGGCCCATAATCGTGGTATCGCCCAGGCCGTCTATCTGCTCATGGCCGGTACTCCGGTTGCGGTTAAAAGTATGGTAAGGCAACTGTGCAGAAAACTGGAAGTTTTTAAAAACAGGTATACGCGCCCATAATTGTACGGTATTAAAATTTTCTTCTACCCAGGGCGAGTTATTAAAAATGCCGTCGCGGCTGGTGTAGCTCTGGTAAAAATACCGCACGCCTATAAAGTTAGCATCTATCATAGAGCTAAATCCCATCCCGCCCCCGCTTGCCGAGCAGCCACAGGCATCGCAGTCAAACTCATATAAGTATTTTTTAAAATCGGGCGGCGGTGTTTCTGTAGCAATCATTCGCGTAAGGCAAAAAAGAGTTAGCATGCAGTACATTATGTTTTTTTTCATTAATCGTGGTAACTAAATGATGTATTTGTAATAAAATCGGTATCGGTAAGGGTATTTAAAAACGCTATTATTACCTCTTTTTCGTGTAGTGATAGCGGTATGCCCAATGTGCCGTTGTTGTTAAGCAACGGGTCGAGCGTAGGGCTGTTAACAATGCCGGAGCTGTAATGGTTCAACACCGACTGTAGCGAACCAAACCTTCCATCGTGCATATAAGGCGCGGTAAGCGCCACATTACGCAGGCTGGGTACGCGGAACTTATAATAGTCGGCAGCAGCCTCGCTAACCTTATAACGGCCCACATCGTTAACCTGCGGGTTTACCGCAAGGCCATTATTGCGGAACGAATTATCCGTCATCAGGTCGGTAGCGTGGCAGGCGGCACATTTTTGGTTAAAGAGTGTGTAGCCCTCCTGCTCATCCGGAGTAAGGGTAGCGCCTTCTTCACCCCGGCGGTACTTGTCAAACTTACTGTTGCTGCTTACCATCATTACCATAAACTGCGAGAGTGCCTTAAGCATATTTTCCGTATTTATTTCTTGTCCCGGAAATGCCTGTGCAAACAGTTTTTTATAGCGCGCATCGCCCTTCATCATGGCAAGTATACCGCTAAGGTTACCGTTCATTTCTATTTCGCTGGTAAGGGGTATAAGCGGCTGTAGGTCGAGGTGGCTGGTAACGCCGTCCCACATATAGGTGGTTGAAAAGCCCATGTTTTGTATGGCCGGCGAATTACGCGTACCCACGCGGTTGTCTACCCCGTGGCTTACCGTATGCCCGTGGTGGGTAAACGCGTTTTCCTGTATGTGGCAAAACGCGCAGCTTACCAGGCCATCGCTGCTAAGGCGGCCATCATAAAACAACTTCCTGCCCAGTTCAAAACCGCTTTGCGTAGGTGGGTTTTGCGAAACATCATACGTAAGCGCAGGAAAATTAGAAGGCTGAACAACGGCCAGCGGCACATCGTGATAGGAGTCGTCACTGCCATCGCAACTAAAGAGCAAAGGCAGTAACAACACCGTTAAATAAATAACTTTCATAAGATAAACGTACTAGTCGTTGTGTACGTGGTTTACCGTAAACGCGCCGCTTAAGTTATCAGTAATAAGTGGCAGCGCCCCGCCACCCATAATCATCGCGCCCATACCCATGCTGTTGTTAGCGGTCAGGTTTATCTTATTAGTGCCGTCAATAAATTTAGAAACATCGGTTACTATGTGTACCTGCGGGGTAATGTCCTGGCGCACCAGTGCCTGTGTAGGCAGGTTCAGGGTTATCTCGGTATAGTTATAAGCAGTGCCTATCTGCCCGGTATGTACCATAAACGGTGTAGCATCGGCAACGGTAGCTGATGTAAACGTGCCCTCAAAAGCTACAAATTTATAACCAGCACTCCAGCTCCACAGCATGCCTTGGGCCTGGGCAAGGGCAAGGAAATCGCCCTGACCACCAGCACCGGCGTTAAACTGGCCCTGGTCTACGCCAATGCCAAATTTTATTTTGGTATAGTTGCCCGCAGGGATATTGCTCAATTCAAGCACATGGGTGCTTTCATCAGACTCGTTTACAATAAAATAACTTTCGCCCTTTGGGTAGGTAACCGTTGTACCATCCTGTTTAGTAAGTACAATATTGCTTACAATGTATTTTACGGTGCTTATAGTAAGCACTTCATTTTGCGATGTGGTATAGGCCTGGCTGTTAAGGAGCAGGTCGTCTCCTGCAAAGGCATTGTCAAACTCCACATTAAGGGTTCCCATCCCCGAAACGTTAGTAGCGGTATCATCACTATTAGTACAAGATATAAGGGTAGCGGCCACTATAAAAGTGGTAAGGATATATTTTAGTTTCATTTTTTATTTATTAAATTATAAGTGCTATGGCTTAGTGCCCAAAAAGGCACCAAGAGAAATTTCGGCTACAGTGCAGCAGAAAAAATTACATTATATCTTTAAGAAATAACCGCAGGCGGATGAAACACTGTGCCGGTGCAAAGCCGGGAATACAAACAGTTATATACAGGGAGTTGTTTTGGCGATACTACTTTTACGGGAGCGGTAAGTGCTAATGACTGAAGCGGCTGGAAAAAAAGCACTTCGGGGGTGGCGTGGCCCGCTTTTTTTCCGGAAGAAACGGGGTTCTCCTGCCCGGATGTTTTGGCAAGTTCTTTCATAAGGTGGCACTTACCGTTACAGTGCATCTGTGGCTTTGCCTTATTTACACAAAGCACATTGGCTATATAATCATAATTAATTATATACTCGGCCACAGGCACTACAGGCCGCGCCAGAAACAGCAACACCACTATTAAAGCCAGGTATTTCACGGGGACAAAGGTAACGGGCAAAACCCACAAATTGAAACTTTAACATGATTTAATTAAACCTTTTTTTACATGTGCGGTCTTATATATATAACATTAAAAATTATACCTTATGAAAACGTGGATTTTAGCAATGATGATGATTACGGGTGTAGCAATGAACGCCCAGCATGGTGAAAGGAAAATGGACCGTATGGCGCAGGCCAAAGAACGCCATGAAAAACTAACACCGGAGCAGCGTACCGAACTTAAAGCGAAACAGCTTACCCTGGCGCTTGGGCTTGACGACAAACAGCAAAAAGAGGTGAAAAAACTTATACTGGAGCGTGAAAACAGCAGGCAGCAGTTAATTGCCCAGCATAAAGCGAATAAAGAGGACGGAAAACAACTGACAGCAGACGAGCGCTTTGCCGCAAAAAGTAAAATGCTTGATGGCCAGATAGCCATGCAGCGCGAAATGAAAAAGATACTTACACCGGAGCAGTTTACAAAATTTGAGAAAATGAAAGCTGCCAGGCAGGAAGGCCCTAAAAGAGGGGAACATTCTAAAAATGTGGGTAGAAAATAAATTTTATGTGTTAAAGTTTTGTGTTGTTTTGTAAATTAAGTAGATTTGGGGATATTAACACTAAACAAAAAACCATTTGTTATGAAAAAAATAGTTGCCCTTGTTGTTATGATGCTTGGATTTGGCGTTACCGCCAGTGCCCAAACTACCGCCAGGCCCGCTAAAGCCGCTGTAGCCACACAGTCTTCATTTGCAGAGTCTGCTAAAAAAGATGTTGCTGCACTTGATAAAGTTGTGGCGCTTTCTGCCCAGGAGAAACAAAGTTTCCAGGGTTTGTTTGAATACAAATACCGCGAGCTTGAGCAGGTGTCAAAAAGCGAAGATCGCAAAGCGATAATTGCACAAACTATTGAGGCTAAGGTAAGGGCTACCCTTACACCTGAAAAAATGGCAAAGCTTGAGGCGAAGCCGGAAGTGCTTAAACAGATTACACACTAAGAGATTAGTAATTGATACAAAAAAATCCCGGAAAGTAATTTTTCCGGGATTTTTGTTTTATGCGATGTTTTAATTAAGTTAAGCTACTGCTTACATAAAACCATCGGTAGTATTGCTGTTAGTATCGGTACGCACTATATTGCGGCCTTCGCGCAATGGTGAACGTTTTTCATGTAGAGTATGGGTCCTGTTTTCCTCTTCTACGTCAGCCGCATCTACTATGGGTGCCGGTTTGGGAAATGTAGCCAGTTCCTGCGGGTTTATTATTGCCGGGTCTTCATACGGCAATGTAGTATCGGGCATAACTTTTTTAGTCTCTGTGCTTTCGTTTCCTGTTACAGGGTCTTTTGTATATACCCTGCCTGTTTTGCTTGTTTCCATAATTGTATAATTTTTACGGTTTTTATAATCTGTTACTGTCTTTTCATATTTAATTCTATCCCCCTACAACCTCACCCCCGTTTACATGCAGCACCTGCCCGGTAATATAAGAAGCATCGCTACTGGCCAGGAACACATAAGCGGGCCCTACCTCGCTGGGCTGGCCGGGGCGTTCCATAGGTACATCTTTGCCAAATTTAGCCACTTCATCTGCCGTAAAGGTAGATGGTATCAGCGGAGTCCAGATAGGGCCCGGAGCAACGGCATTTACCCTGATGCCTTTTTTTGCAAGCATGCCTGCCGCTGATCGGGTAAAAGACACTATTGCCCCCTTAGTGCTGCTGTAGTCCAGCAGGTGCTCGCTGCCCCTGTATGCCGTTACCGACGTGGTGTTTATAATGCAGTCGCCTGCGTTCATATACCCGAGTGCCTCCTGCGTAATATAAAAGAACGGGTAAATATTGGTTTCAAAAGTTTCCCGCACCTGGGCCGGGTTAATGGCCTGTATATCTTTTTTAGGAAACTGCACCGCGGCGTTGTTCACCACAATATTCAGACCGCCTAATCCGGCAACGGATTGCGCTACAGCCTCGCGGCAAAATTTTTCATTCTTAAGGTCGCCCGGCAACAACAGGCACTTTTGGCCTTCGGCTTCAACAAGTTCCTTTGTTTTTTGGGCATCCTCATGCTCATCAAAGTATACTATGGCAACAGCTGCACCTTCGCGCGCAAAATGTATTGCAACACTGCGGCCTATCCCACTGTCGCCACCGGTTATAAGCGCGGTTTTGCCAGCCAGCTTGCCACTGCCTTTATAGTTCTTGCGAATAGACTCCGGCTCCGCTGTCATTTTATGCTCATCACCGGGCTGGTGGTTTTGGTGCTGCGCCGGTATGCTTATATCGTTTGCCATAGAATCTTGTTTATCATCAAAGTATAAAGTTACCCCTGTACTATTGTAATAGCAAACCAATTAACGCATGCTTAACAGCCGGCTTATCAGTACAACGCAGCTATTTGTCGCCAAAAAAAAGCCGTTCAACGTTTTTTCAGTCTTTGTGTTTTTTATGTATCGCAGAGGTTATATGTTTGACACATCAAAACAACCTTACAATGAAAAAAATATTATTACTCCCCCTAATGTTGCTTTTAGCAGTAGCCTGTTCTACAGATGCCGATGAAATAATTACAAACCAGGACAATATGGCTGTTGACAGCAGTAGCGCTTCGACAAGCAAGCCCGATCCTGAACTTCCTGCACCTATAGTAGGCGCATGTTACACTACACTGCCTGCACATATTGAAAACTTTGGCGGGCTTAACCCTATATGGCATTTTGTTGCCGATGTACCTACGCCGGTTGCCACAGGTATGGGCTTTAAAGTATACCTGGAATACCAGGCAACAGACTGCGAAAGCTTTACTACGGGTACAGGCACAATTTTTTCTAAATACGGCGGATTGTTTACAAACCCTAACACGGTACTGCCCTACGTAGAAGCCATGCCGTCTGAATTACTGCCCTGCTACAGGTGGAGGCTGAGGATTTACGGTGTAAATGGCAAACAATACTCAAATGTTGTATGCTGGCAGGTTACCCAATGGTATGACGCACCCGTAGGCTAAACACCTTAATATAGTAAGTAGTTTATATATTTTAAAGGCCACCGGAATGCATCCCGGTGGTTTTTTATTTTTATTAACGTACTTATACTTACCTTTAGGGTATATATTATCATTATGCGAATGTTATTCCCCTTTGCCCTTTGCCTGTTTTTAAGCAGCTGTGCCGACAGCAAAACAAAACAGGATAACCCTATATTACAGGAAACCGCAACCCTGGCACTTAACGAAGCTTCGGGCCTGGAATATGCAAATGGCATATTGTGGACCCATGAAGACAGCGGCAACAAGGATAAAATATACAAGCTGGACCCTGCCACGGGAATAGATGAGGGATTTAAAGTGAAGGGTATAAAGAATAACGACTGGGAAGATATTACATCTGATAAAGACGGCAGCCTGTATATAGGCGACTTTGGCAATAACGATAACGACAGGCAAAACCTTGCCATTTATAAAATTGACCCCAATGCGCCGGGGGATGTACAGTATACCATAAACTTTTATTACCCCGGCCAAAAGGAGTTCCCGCCCGGGAGGAGGGAGCGTAATTTTGACTGCGAAGCCTTTTTTGAATATAACGGCTACTTTTACCTGTTCAGCAAAAACCGCAATTTTGAGAGCGACGGCACAGTACTGGTACACAAGCTAAAAAACCAAAAAGGCTACCAAAGCGCCACACCTTCGGGAAGCTTTAAAACCTGCGAAAGCTTTAGGAAATGTGCCATAGCCGGTGCCGATATAAGCCCTGACGGTAAAACGGTGGCCCTGGTAAGCGGAAGCAAACTTTGGCTGATAACCAATTTTAAAGGCGATGATTTTGCCAATGGCACAGTTACATCTTACGATTTAGGAGCGCTTACCCAAAAAGAAGGCATTTGCTTTAAGGACAATACTACGCTTTACATAGCCGATGAACGAGACAAGCGTACCGGCGGAAAACTCTACACGCTTAACCTTGCCGACCTAAAAGCCAACCGCTAAGCGGAACGCTATACGCGCGCCGTCGCTGCCGTAAAAACAGCTTATAAAGGCCGAAGCAGCATCTGCGGCATTAAGCCAAAGCCCGCCCCCCACGCTCTGGTGCCATTTATCCGAGTTATCTCCCGGCAGCCATACGCGGCCATAGTCATACCCACCGGTAAGGCCGTAGGTAATGGGCGCAACACTCTTAAATGTGCCCAGTTTATAGCGCAGGTCGTTGCTGTTAAAGAACGCCGAACGCCCGTTAAACCTTTCGCGGCGGAAACTGCGTAGCCCGGCCTCGCCGCCCAGCATGCTGCCCTGGTAAAACTCATAATTGTTATTAAAAATAAACTTACCGTTAAAGGTTGTGCCAAAAACAAGGCGTTCGTTGCGCGTTACCTTATGGTAAAACGTAACCCCCGTTTCAGCATGGGTAAAGTTGCGTTCAAAAAGGTCGAGGCTGGCCTTGTAGCCCAGCGTGGCATTAAAGCGGGTACCCATTACAGGCAGTGATGCATTGTCAAAATTTTCAAACCCATAGGTGGCCTTTATACCGGCAAACTGGCGGTGCTCAAACAAATAATCAGATATTACGCCCGGCACATTTACCAGCCGGTTGTTAGATCCGTCTACTTCTATGGTTTCAAAATCGGCCTTGAGCTCCATAAAACTGCCGTTGCGCCCCTCCCTGAAAAACGATGGCGACACCCGGAACACCTGTAGCTTTACACGGTTATAGTCCATCCCCAGGCTATCATCATTATTAACCGTTTCATTACCGCTGCCAAAGTAGTTGATGCTAAAGTTAGGGCTGGTATATCGGGCATCGAGCGCGAAGTTCCATTTGCTTGCCACGTTCATAAACATACCGAGGTAAATAAGTTCAAAGCCATTGGTTGCAAAAAAGTAATTTGCGGTAAGCTTATGCTTTTGCGAATACGGCCTGCGGTTAAAGCCGTTTACCACATAACCCGCAGACGCACCCAGTTTTACGCCGTCGTCAGGGTTAAAACCTATTGAAGGATATGCCGTAAAAATATTATAGTCGGGCTTTTTAGGATTGTAAAGATTGGTTTCATAATCATCCGTCAGCTTAAGGGCTGCCCCCTTTGCGGCATAGGTGTTGTCCTTGCTTTTAAAGTCGTATATCTTTACGCGGCGGGCATTATCAGCAATGTATTCATCATGGTTCTGCCCGCCTATCAGGCGCAGCAGTATGGATTTAGATGGATTGCCTTTTACCTCAAACACATCGTTGTCGTCGAGGCCGTACAGCCACAGTTCTTTCGTGATTTTCCTGTCATACGAATGCGAAAACACCAGTGAATCGCCGGCCTTCCTGCGGCTGTATATTTCCACTTTAGTAATGCCTTTCGGCTCACGGCTTACCACAAACTTCTCCTTTTTATCGGTACCGGTAAGCAGCACGGTTTTTAGCAGCGCCTTCCTGTATTGGGGAATGTACTTTAGCAGCTTGTCGCGGCGTGCCCTCAGGTTGCGCTTTATGGTTTCGGTATCACCGTCTATTACTTCCGGCGGCAGCTTTGCAAAAGCGTCATCAATTACCTTGTCAGTTAAGTTTTGCTGAAGGTAGAGGGCTTCGTTTATCCAGTCCTGCTCTGTACTTTTGGTTATAAAGGCCACATCCTGGGTGTAGCCCTGCTTCATTTGCCATTTAACATTGGGCACATCATCTTCATAGTGGCGCATGTAGCGCAGCGGGGGCACCTTCATAAGCAGCGATAGCAATGCCCCTCCATATTTAGGGAACGCCTGGTCGCGGTCGCGCGGTATGGGACGGTAGTAGGTACTGTCGGCCTCTTTAAACTTTGCCCAGCGCCACTGGTCGCTGTGCCTGTCCCAGTCGCCCACCATAAGGTCAAAAAGCCGCACGCGTATATAGGCTTTCTCATCTATAACCGTCTTTTTGCTTTCCCGAAGTGCCGCATATACATCATCCACACCATCTATCCCATCGGGTTTACCAAAGCTTTCCAGCTTTTTGAACTCATCGGTAGGGCGCTCCTCAACCATATATAACTCATCGCCAAATTTTTCGTTCTGCGTGCCCAGCGCGTTTTGCTTAGGGATATAATACAGCTCAGGATTGGTATGGTATATGCCTACCGCTTCTTCAAGATCGGTTATAATAAACGGCGTATACGGGTGCGAAGACGTATAAAAATCGAGCAGGAAACTTTCGGCAAAGGTATCCTCAAAGGCATCGCCCACATAACGGGTTTTAAACGCCTGCGCCTGTAAAAACCTTGTGGCGCTTTTACGCTGCGCGCGCATTACAAACTCACGGCCTTTTTTGTCGGTTATCCTTAACGAATTACTCTGGTGCCCGCCGCCCGCACGGCCTACGGTAAGTCCGCCATAGAGCGTATCGAGCACCGCTACCCTGGCCCTAACCGGCGTGCTGTAATACTTGCGGTAATGGTGCCCAAACAGAAAGTTATAAAAGTTGCTGTGCGTGGTTTCTTCTTTTGTATAAATGGTAGCCAGTGTATCTTTAGGGAAGCTTGCCGGGTATTCTTTTGGCTGCGGCTTTACATTATCGAGCAGGCGCACCTCAAATACTTTTTCTTCGGAGGTATCGGTTACTTTATAATATTTTACGCCAATAATGCCGCTGGTAAACACATCGAGGGTGGCATAGCCGCGGCCCCCGTATGAGAAGTCGTGCTCGTTAACCGCGCGGGCGGCTTCTTCTTTACTTCCCGCCCCTGAGATTACCTGGCGGATGTTGTCTTTCTCTACATATTGCAGGTTATGGTCGTGACCCGAAATAACCACTACGTTATCATGCGGCTCTAAAAGCGTGCGTATGCGTGCAGACATGTTGCGGTATATTTTGCTTTGTATATCCTGCGGGCTGCCGCCGGAGGTACGCCGTACAAAGTTCATAAACGAGCCTGCAATGGGCATGGGAAATTTATATTTTAAGGGGTACAGCTCTTTGCGCAGCGAAAGCTGCCCGCCGTGCGCGCCGTTTGTAAGCATGGGATGGTGTATAGCAAAGAGCACGGTTTTATCCTGATTTTTATTGAGCAGGCTTTCTATCTCCAGGAAAAAGCCTTCGCGTGTTTTTATGTCGCAATCGTCGTTCATGGTGGGGTAATCGTCCCAGTTTTCTATAAACCACTCGCTATCTACCGTAATCAGGGTAATGTTATCGGTTATTTCGGTAGCGTCGATACCGCAGCCTTTACCGGGTAAAAAGGTTTTTTTGCCCAGTGCCTTTTCTACCAGTTTTTCCTCTTCTTTAAGGCCGTCAAGCCCGTGGTACCAGTCGTGGTTACCGGGTATAAAATAGGTAGCGCCCTTAAACTTTTTGGCCACATCCAGCTGCGCGTTAAGCGACGCCTCGGCTTCTGCCCTGCCTTTCTTTCCTTCTTTGGGCATGCCCAAGGGGTAAATATTATCGCCCATATAAATGAGCGTGGTGTTTTTATCGTCGCCCGAAATTCGTTCCGTTACGGCCTGTAGCAGGCGCGCGCCGTTTGGCTGGCTGGCATAGCCTGCATCGCCTACCAGGTAAAAACGGTGTGCCAGGGTATCGTGGCGCACTATGGTATCGCGGCCAGGCAGCTGTGCCTTACTGCCATATTGAGGGTGGTTTGTAGCGCACGATGTAGCGCTTATGATAACAGCGGCCAGGGCCAGTAACTTAATTTGTACCGGTGTGCCGCCATGCCAAAAGAATTTCATAATTTGGTAGTATTAATTATCATGCCTGATGGATATCCTTGAAAAATCAGAAAACAACGTGTTCCACCTATTCAAAGATAGGTTATCTCCTGATTATATTTACCACAATTTTAACCATACTTTACGTGTAGTTAACGCCGCTAAAGATATAGCACAGGGCGAAAACCTAAGCCCGGAAGATACTGAAATACTTACCCTTGCGGCCTGGTTTCATGACACCGGCTATACTGAGGGTGCCGGGGGGCATGAAACCCGCAGCAGCGCCTATGCGCTGAACTTCCTGAAAGAACACCATTATCCTGCCGGAAAAGCGGCTAAAGTTTCGCGCCTGATACTGGCCACCCAGATGCACCAGGAGCCCGCCGATATACTGGAATATGCTATTAAAGATGCCGATAACGCACACTTTGCCGACCCAAATTACCTGCAACTGGCAGAATTGCTGCGCGAAGAATGGAAAATTACCGAAGGAAAGGACTTTAGCGACCTTGAGTGGTGCGTGATAAACCGCCTGATGCTGCTGCACAAGCACCGCTATTATACTAATTACGGCAAGACAATATTGCAGCCTAAAAAAAACCATAACATAGCCTTGATACAGGACACAATAAACTTGGTGGACAGCTCTAAGAAAAAGAAAGACAAAAAGAAAAAGGAGAAGGAAGCCAAGGCCGAAAAGCCCGACCGCGGTATAGACACCATGTTTCGCGTAACGCTAAGCAACCACACCCGCCTGAGCGACATTGCCGACAGTAAGGCAAACATACTGCTATCGGTTAACGCTATTATCATATCGATATCGCTGAGCACCCTCATTCCCAAGCTTGATACACCCGGTAATGCCCACCTTATATTGCCTACATTTATATTAATGGCATTCAGTACATTATCTATCGTATTTGCAATTTTATCTACAAGGCCGAAAGTTAATACGGGCAATTTTACCCAAAAAGATATTGACGAACGCAAGATAAACCTGCTGTTCTTTGGCAACTTTTACAAGATGTCGCTACCCCAGTATGAAGCCGCCATAGGCGAGATGATGAAAGACCGCGATTATGTGTATGGCTCGCTGGTAAAAGACCTGTATTATCTGGGGCTGGTACTCAACCGTAAGTATAAGCTGCTGCGCATTACCTATACCATTTTTATGATCGAGATAATTGTATCGGTACTGGCGTTTGTTATCGCATTTTGGAGCATATAGGCCTCACCCCAGCCCTCTCCGAAGGAGAGGGAGCAGCTTCACTCGGGCCTGAATAGCAGTTTCTGTCATTGCGATGACAGAAACTGTACCCGTTCCAGACTCCCCTCTCCTTCGGAGAGGGGCCGGGGGTGAGGCCATTTTACTTCTGCTGTTGCAGTTCGTGCAGTAAATCTTCATAGGTATAGGCGCCCTCTTTCTTCTGGCTGGTTTTGTAGTTTATAGCCACCCGCAGTGCCTTAAGGCCGGTAACGCCCTGAAGGTCTTCTACATCAAAGGTTTCTATTACGTTGCCCAGCAGGTGCTTGTGTTGCAGGAACTGTATGTAGCGCCTGTACTCCTGCTCTTCTTTTTTCTGGCTGTATACTATGGTTATCTTCCCTTTTTGGGTAATGCGCTCGTTTGTGCCTTTTATATTGCTTTTGTCTATACGCTTTTTAACCACCTCATATCGCGCATTATAGGTACCGTCTACATCAAAACGCTTCTCATCCATACGGAAACGGATGGATATGGGCGAACTGAATACCAGTATCATAGAGGTTACATCAAGCTCATACGGCAGTGTGGGCTTAATGCGGTAATACTCGTTTTCCATTTCGCACATTACCTGCAACTGCCACAGCCTAAGGTTATTAAGGTACAGCGGATTGTACTGGTGCTTAGGCGATATGCTGGCGCCTATATACAGGTTATGCTCTACGCCATCGGTTTTAAAGCGCTCATAATAGTGCGGGAAAAACTTTTGTGCATCCTTCTGCTTTTCATCCAGCAGGGCAGCCATTTGCTTGTTGATGGCCGAAAGGGTATCGTCAAAATCCTTACGGCTGTCGTATACCATTTTTACCTTTGTATCCAGCGAATTAAAGTACTCTTTAATACGGGTATGTATGGCGTTGTTAGCAGTATCAAAATGCTGTAGTACCGGGTGCACTTCGGTAATAATGTAGTTTTGGATGTTAGATTCGGTGTCGGCCTTAAGCGCGTCGCGCAGCTTATCCTCTACGCTTTCAAGCTCATAAATGTGCTGCTCTATCAGCGGCAGCTGCTCTTCGTCAAATATAAAGCGGAAAAGCCTTAGCAGCTTTTGTATCTGTAACACCAAATCTTTTTCGGTGCTCTGGTTACGGGCGGTACTGCTGCCTTTTACGTCTATCTGCCCGTACAGCGGATACACCTCTTTAAACACAATCTCTTTAAAGTTTTGCGAATTTTTCTGCTGCCGCAGGTGCGCCATGGCTTCTTCCCTGAATTTCCAATACACACTGTGGTGAATAGCGGTATATTCGTTTTGTATTATGGCATCTATCTCGTTTTGCAGCTCGCCGTAGTAACGCTCTACCGTATCGGTAAGAAATGGCAGTATGTAGTCCAGCTTATTGGCATTAATACTGTTAAGCTCTTTTGGCCGGGACGATACCAGTTCTATAAACCCATAAAAACGCTCGTTTTTTATTATTGGGGCCAGTATACAGCTTTTTATATCCTGGGCAAGCAGGTGGTGTGCCAGCTCGGCATCTTCGGGGTTTTCTTCAAGAAATTTTTCTACATCGCTTACTATAAGGTACTTTTTATCGTGCAATATTTCGTCGAGCGAATCACTGCAAAACATGGCACCGCAGTCCATCTCGTTAACGTCCTTCAGGATGTGGCTTTTAATATCGGCAAACGGTGCCATGCGGAACTGGTTATCCTCCGTGTTTACTTCGGTAAAGCCTATGCGCAGGTCGGCAATCTTATATATGGATCGGAATATGCCTTCTACATTATCCTTGGTAAGTTCGTCAAATTCCTCGCTGATGAGCAGGTTGCTCTTAAGGTTAGATATGGCGCTCTCTGTAGTGGCATCATATAACGTTACCATGCCAAAACCTTTTACAAGCCAGCTCTCTTCGGGGAATTTTTCTTTCCAGAGTGCCAGGTCGTCAAAGTTGTCCATAAGTACCTCTACCTCTTCCGGGGTGATTTCCTTAGCCTTGTCGGTAGGGATTATTTCCATAAAGTCGCCGTTATACAAAATGCGGTAGTGGTGCATAATACCTCCGGCATCGGGGATATCGTAAAATAAGGGCTTATTAAAATCGAAATGGTAGCCGTAATACGAATTAAGCACCAGGCAGCAGCAAAATACATAAAACTGGTGCTCATCCATATTACGGATGTTTATGTCAAAATCGGTGCCTGCGGCGCTCAGTATGTTCTGGAAACGCGCGGTATGGTTAAAGGTAAGGTTAAAAAAGGGTATGGTAGCCGCTTTAATCTCGTTGTTGGTAAGCGCCGTAGGAAACAGGTCGGCCAGGAGGTTGCGTATCAGCGGGGCGTGTTTTTCTATCTGGGTTATGTCATCAATACCATCCCTGAGTTCGGGTGAAGCAGCGGCGTGTTTAAGCAGGGCCCTTGCATAATCAGCACGGTAATCTACATCATTTTCGGCAATCTCTTCCAGTTTTTCTAAAACCTTGTGGAACGCTATACGGGCTATAAAGGGCCCTTTTATGAGTTGCGCATCTTCCATCTTCATTCTTAATTAATCCTACAAAATTACTAAAAAATATAATCGGTTATACTAATTACGAAAAAGTTGCGTTGCGCGGGATTCTATTGCAGCAATCTTTATAATTCGGTTGCAGATTTAACTATTATTACCGTTATTTGGTTGTAATAATTAGACTTCATGGGACTATTTGATTTTTTTAAAAAGAAAAACCCTCCGCAAGAACATCCCCTTACGCCATTTGAGGAAATCATGAAAAAAGCTTCGGGTGATGTAGCTTATAGAGCCGCATTTTATAAAGAACTAATCGCAAATAAACTGACGGTTATTACGTCCGGAGACGAGCCATACCAGGAAGGTGAAAAGGTGCTGAGGGAAGCTACGATAGTAGGAATATACTCCTATGCAGACGGGCGTATTCCTGTTTTTACCAGCCCGGGGCGTATAATGGACAAAAATATTATAAAAGAACGGGTACGTTTTATGGAGATGAACGCTACCGACCTCCTGAAAATTATTGGCGGTGCAACCATTTTGCTAAACCCTTATTCTGACTTTGGCAAAGAACTGCTGCCCGCAGAAGTAAAACGGATACTGGATGGTACTATATTAGGAAGCCATAAGCAAATGGTAATGGAAAAGGATACCCAGGTTCGGATTGGCCAGCCTGCGGTGTACCCGCATGATATTGTTAATAATCTTTGCCGCCTTTACAAAGAAAGGCCTACGGTTAAAGCTGCCTACATCGCATGGATACACTACCCGGAAAGTAATGAGCCGCCCCACTATATTTTTGCACTGGACATTTCCGGTGATAAAAGCGAAGTTTTTAGCGAAACTGGTTTCATAGCAAAACAATCACTAAAACCTGAGGAATTTATTGACATCGTAAAATTATCATCATCAGGAGAAGGTATTGATAATTATTTCCTAAGCCAGGAACCGTTTTACCGCTCATAACAACCTCTGCCCATTAACTAAATGAACCACCCCCTACCCCTACTCTTCCCCCACAACATTACCGTTACCATAAAACGGGAAGACCTGCTGCACCCACATATTTCGGGCAATAAGTTCCGAAAGCTTAAGTACAATATACAGGAAGCGCAGCGCCTGCGCAAAACCGCGCTGCTTACCTTTGGCGGGGCCTACAGTAACCACATAGCGGCTACAGCCGCGGCCGGAAAGGAGTATGGCTTTAAAACCATCGGCATCATTAGGGGTGATGAGCTGGTTGATAAAATTGGTGATAACCCAACGCTTTCGTTTGCAGCAGTTTGCGGCATGACGTTTAAATTTGTAACACGCGAAGCCTACCGCAATAAAACCGGGGCAGCGTTTCTGGCAGCATTGGAGGCAGAATTTGGCGACTGCTATATAGTGCCCGAAGGCGGTACTAATACCCTGGCCGTTAAAGGCTGTGAGGAGATTTTAACGGAAGAAGATGCCTGTTTTACACATGTGTGCTGCGCAGTAGGTACGGGCGGAACAATTTCGGGGCTTATAAATTCGGCGGCAGAGGGCCAGCAGGTACTGGGCTTCCCGGCGTTAAAAAATGCCCATTTACAGGATGATATCCTTACCTTTGCAAAAAGCGGTAACTGGCGGCTGATTGAAGAGTACCATTTTGGCGGGTACGGAAAAGTAACGACGGAGCTAATACAGTTTATGAACGATTTTGCTGAAAAAACCGCTATTCCGCTTGATCCGGTGTATACGGCGAAGATGGTTTTTGGCGTTATAGATTTAATTGAGAACGGATTTTTTGCGCCCGATTCTTCGATATTGCTCATACATACCGGGGGATTGCAAGGGATAGCGGGCATGAATGCACAACTCATAAAAAAGAATTTACCTACGATAAAAACACTGACGAATGATTAAAAAGATCGCAGCTTTTATAGTTTTAATTAGCCTCGCGGCCTGCGGAACAAGCAAGCCGCACATACAAACCACCAAAGCAGACAACGACCGTAAAAAGGCCCAACGCGAAAAGGCATACGCGGCCCATTCGCGGAAACCTAAAACCACTACCAAGGCTAAAACAACAAAGGAAAAAGAGTCGGTAACACTGGTAGCTACCTCTAAAACCACCGTATACAGCGAGCAGGTTAAGCAATATGTAGATAATTATAAAGGTATTGCGCAAACCAATATGAAAAAGCACGGTATACCTGCCTCTATCATACTGGCGCAGGGCATACTGGAAAGCGGCGCGGGCTATGGCGACCTTGCCGTGAACGCTAACAACCATTTTGGCATCAAATGCCATAACGACTGGACAGGCGATAAGGTGTACCACGACGACGATACAGCGCAGGAATGTTTCCGTAAATACCCTACCGCGGCAGGCTCTTTTGAAGACCACGCGGTGTTCCTTACCGGGCGCAGCCGCTATGCCGAACTTTTTAAGCTTGATAAAGACGACTATGAAAGCTGGGCAAAAGGCCTGAGGGCAGCAGGCTACGCCACTGACCCAAAATACCCGGAAAAACTAATCGGCCTGATAGAGCGTTTTGAGCTGGCACAATACGACCAGGAAGTACTGGGCGGAAAAGTAAAACCAAAACCGGTAATTGTAAAAGACCAGCCTGCCCTGGTGGAAGCCGAAAAACTTCCGGCGCAGGTAAAAACACCTAAGGTTGTTGCCCCGGGCACAACCGTTACCGTAACAACACCTGCCGAAAAGGCCCCGGCTACAATAACCCCGGCCGCTACAATACAGCAGGCCGGTTCGCCGCAACCGCCCGATACTATAGTTGCCCAGAGCTATACCGTGGCCCAGGGCGATACGCTGTACTCCATATCAAAAAAGCACAACACTACTGTAGACGAACTTATACGCCTTAACAGCCTTGAGGGCAATGCCATAAGCATAGGGCAAGTACTTAAAGTAAGATAAAAACCATGTTATACGAAAGAAGCAGCCGCCTTTTTGCCGCAGCAAGCGCGGTAATACCCGGCGGTGTTAATTCGCCCGTGCGCGCCTTTAAGGCCGTGGGCGGTACACCCATTTTTATAAAAGAAGCTAAGGGGCCCTACCTTTTTGACGAAGACGGCAACCGCTATATCGACTATATTAACAGCTGGGGGCCTATGATACTGGGCCACGCCTACCCTCCCGTGGTAGATGCAGTTATAGAGCGCGCTAAAAAAGGCACCTCATTTGGTACGCCTACCGCACTGGAAACCGAGATTGCCGAACTGGCCATAAGCATGGTGCCTAATGTTGATAAAATACGTTTTGTAAACAGCGGTACCGAGGCCTGTATGAGCGCCATTCGGCTGGCACGCGGCTATACCAACCGTGAAAAGATAATAAAATTCGCGGGGTGCTACCACGGCCATTCCGACTCGTTTTTGATACAGGCGGGCAGTGGTGCGGTAACGTTTGGCAGCCCTAACAGCCCCGGCGTTACCCAAGGCACCGCTAAAGACACGCTGCTGGCTACCTACAACGACCTTGATAATGTAGCCGGAATTTTAGCGGCAAATACTAACGAAATTGCCGCCATAATAATAGAGCCTGTAGCGGGTAATATGGGGTGCATTCCCCCTGCTGATGGATTTTTAGAGGGCCTGCGCCAATTGTGCGATGACAACGGTACGCTGTTAATTTTTGACGAAGTAATGACGGGTTTCCGCCTCGCAAAGGGCGGCGCCCAGGAGTTGTACAACGTTAAAGCCGATATTGTGGCCTTTGGCAAAGTAATAGGCGGTGGATTGCCCGTAGGGGCTTTTGCCGCGCGTAATGAAATAATGGGTTATCTTGCGCCCGTAGGCCCCGTATACCAGGCCGGTACGCTAAGCGGAAACCCACTGGCTATGGCTGCGGGACTCGAAATGCTGAAGGCGCTTAATGCTGATGCGGATATTTTTACCAGGCTTGATGCCAAAACCGCTTACCTTGAAACCGGCATCCGCAACATATTAGAAAACAAGAACATTGCCCATACCATAAACCGCAAGGGCTCTATGATATCGGTGCATTTTGACGAAAGGCCGGTAACTGATTTTGCCACGGCAGGCTACGGAAATAACGATACGTTTAAGAAATTCTTCCACGGATTGCTGGAGAACGGCGTATACATAGCGCCATCGGCTTACGAAACCTGGTTTATTACAGATGCCTTATCGTATGAAGATTTAGATTTTACGCTGGCGGCGATAGATAAAGTGGCGGAGACGCTTTAGATATTAAAAACAAACCTGACAGATTTTTAAAACATAACTGTTCATAAAGCATTTAATATTAATTTACGATCGTGTCCAGCTCCGGAGGAGCGACATATTTATAGGGAATAATTTCCGGATAGGCTCAAAAGTCCCGCAGGGATGGAATATAAATGTTGTAAATATGCCGTCCCTCCGGACTCTGACTTCTATTCATCAAATAGTTGCCATAAATTTGCCACCCCTCCGGGGTTCTATAAACCGTACAAGTTATTTTCCTTTAAAAAACTATCAGGCGCAGGCTAAAACTACCCCGCCTGCAAAGCAAACTTTTTCAAAATCCTGTAATGCGATTTTAGCGCCGCTGCAAACGTGGGGCTCTCTATATAGGGCACATTAAATTCTAAGGCGGTTTGCTTTACAATACGCCCTATTTTGGCGTAATGTATGTGGCATACTTTGGGGAACAAATGGTGCTCTACCTGCCTGTTTAACCCCCCTAAAAAGAAGGCGGCAAAGCGGCAGTCTGAAGCAAAGTTTGCCGTGGTACGCATCTGGTGTACCGCCCAGGCTTCTTCAATATTGCCGTCTTCGCCCGGTGCCGGAAAATCAGTACCCTCTACCACATGCGCCAGCTGAAACACCAGCCCCATGGTAAAACCCTGCGCAAAATGCATGGCAAGGAAACCTATAATAAACTGCCACCAGGTAACGTTAAGCACCAGTAACGGAAGCACTATAAACAAAAAGTAGTAGGCCGCTTTAGACAAATACAGTTTAATAGTATCGGTTAAAGAATGCTTTAGTACGGTATTGCCCACCTTAGCCTGGTAAAATTTTTTGTAATCTTTACGAAACGCCCATGAAATTGACGCAAGGCTGTATAGCGGGAATGCATACCAGTGCTGGTAACGCTGTATTTTATGCACCGGCTCATCGGGCGATATGCGTATAAGGTAAGGTGCTATCTCAATATCTTCGTCGTGCCCGGGTATGTTAGTAAACGTATGGTGCACGGCGTTGTGGGTTATGTTCCACACATAGGCGCTGGCGCCAAGCAGGTTAAATATCGAGCTAAGTACACTGTTTACAAATTTATTAGATGAAAACGACCCGTGTATGGCATCGTGGCATACATTAAACCCTACAAAGGCGCTAAACATGCCCAGTAGCATCGCCATACAAAGCATGGCCCATACACCGAACTGGTTTGAGATAATAAGGCTGTACAGCAAAAAGAAGCCTGTAAGGAAAAACGCGGTTTTAACCCACATTTGCAGGTTGGCGTTTCTTGTAGTGTTTCCTTCATCAAAATGAGCATCTACACGCTGGCGCACCGTTGCAAAAAATTGTGATTTTGGATTGTTTTTAAATCTGAGTTTATTCATCTATAACTAAATAGCTACAACCTTAAGTACTATTCTGTTATGAGATAGATGTACAGCAGGGTACAATGCCGGTAGAAATCCGGAATTTTCGGTCAGCCCGCTACTGCCTGTTGAAGTATTGTGCTAATATAAACGAAATAAAAACAGAAATAGTTTTAATTATTAAATATTTAACTGCTAAATCGCCATTTAATAATCAAACTTTTAAAATTTACAAAAACCCCTGTTGTATGGCCTCCTTAACCAGCGAACTGTTGTCTATTACACCAAATGCCTTTTTCATGCTGGCAATGCGTTTTTGTATACTGCTGTCAGATAGGAATACCAGGTTAGCCAGTTCCATTGCCTTATAGCCTTTTGCCATAAAAAATAATATCTGCCGGTTAGTGTCATCTACCATCAGTTCCTTTTTCCATACTTCCGTAATACTGTTGCTCACTGTGGTGCTAATGTAGGTATCGCCCCCGGTAATTGCTTTGGCTGCGTTGCCCAGGTTTTCGGGCGTAAGTTCGCTTTTGGTAACAAAGCCTTCAGGGTTTACCCGTTTAAATATGTCATACAGCACCAGTATTTCGGTATGCGCGGTAATCATTATTATTTTGCATGAAGGCATGGTTTTGCGCAGCAGTAGTGCAATATCGGTACCGTTGCGCAGTTTTTTTTCGTCATAAGCCGGCAGGTTCTGGTCTATAACCGCCAGGGTGAAAGAATCCCGCGCGGCTGCAACCGCATCGTAAGCAGCTTTGCACGAAGCGGCAATGGCAATGTTAGTTACGTTTTCAGCAAAACTTTTCAGCATTACCGTTTTGTAGCCATCTGTAGTAAAGGGGTGGTCGTCTACAAGGAGGATGTTCATTATAATGGTCAAATAGGCTTATATACTACCGAAGGTACTAAAGAGCGCGTAAATTTCTGTATAATTTATCTTAAATTTTTACTTAATGTAGTACATATCTTTCCATAATAACGCTATACCAGTATTTTAACGTATGCACATTTTTATAAAAACCATACATTTGAAAAAACAATTTTAAATGCCCGCGACTTTCTATAAATACCTGCTCCTTTTGTGCTGCTTGTGCCTTGTTTTTGGGTGCCGGAAAAAACATGAAATACAGGAAGCCCAAAGCATTATTAAACAACTGGAAGCTTCAGACAGCCTTGAGCCAAAACAACGGGTGGCGCTGCTGGACAGCCTGTATTCCAACATTAAAAACCTCAGTAACGACAGCATCAACCGTTTATTGATCTGTAAAATAGGTGCCCGATATTACAATACGGGCAATAATAAGAAACTGGGGCGTATTGCAAGGCACGTATACAGCATGGCTGAGGAATACAACGATACGTTAATAATGGCGCACGCGCACTATTTTTTGGGCGATTTTTACGACCTGGAAAATAAACCTGATAGCAGCCTGTACCATTTCCTGCAAGCCGAAAAGAAGTATATGGCCGCCCATGATACACTAAGCGCAGGACGGTCAATACAAAGCACTGCCACCATACTGTACTACAACGGCAGCTATGCAGAAACCGAAGTACAGGCCGTTAAAGCCCTGAAACTCTTTATGAAGGCGAACGACCATGAGCTTATATACGACAGTTATATGGCGCTGGGGCTGGCGCTGAGCGACATGAAAAACTATGACAAAGCGCTTGAATATTTTCACCTTTCGCTGGACCAGATTGAAGAGATGGAGAAAGACAAAGCATATAATGTTAACCTTGTAAGCAATTTAAGGGCAACCTCATATAACAACATGGGCGTTATGTATGAATATAAAAAGGAGTATGCAACCGCCATATCCTTTTACAATAAAGGCCTGGCCCTTACTAAAGTACGCAGAACATACCCCCACATATATGCCATGCTGGTAAGCAACAAGGCTTATGCAAAAGTATTAACAAACGACCTGAGCGCACCTGTAAAAGCGAAACTGTTTGAGGCTAAGGCCATTCGCGACAGCCTGCACCTTAAAGTAGGGGTAATATCCAGCCAGATGCACATAGGCAAATACTACCTAATGAAGCACGACACCCTTACCGGGCTGCGTTATATAAAAGAAGCGCTTGCCATTGCAAAAGCCATAAAAAGCGAAACCGATGTTACAAGCGCCCTTTCGCTGCTTGCGCTGTGCGACCGTAAAAACAACAGGCAATATTCTAAAGAATACTTTAAAATTACCGATAGCCTGCAGCAGGCAGAGCGCGCCACACGCAATAAATTTGCCCGTATAGCCTATGAAACTGAGCGTATTGAGCAGCAAAATAAGCTCCTGAGCAAGCGTTTTAACATAGTAGTGGCCGCCTGTGCCATACTGCTCATTTTTACTACCGGGCTTGTTATTATTATCCGGCTGAGGGCTAAAAACCGCGAACTACGCCACGCCGGCGAGCAGCAAATGGCCAACGAGAAGATATATACCCTGCTCATGCAGCAGGAAGCCGAAGCTGAAGCCGCGAAAATTAACGAACGCAACCGCCTGGCTATGGAACTGCACGACGGCATACTGAACCGTATTTTTACTACCCGCTTTAACCTCAGTCAGTTAGGGGTGCAGGATGAAGAAAAAAAGAACCGCCTCGTGCAGGAACTACAGGATACACACGAAGAAATACGCAAACTTTCGCACGACCTTAAGGAGAGCTTTTTAGCTGAAAATGAAAGCTTTACAACAGCGTTAAAAGACCTGGTGGAAAAGCAGCAGCAGCCAAACGGCCCAGTTTTTGACCTCTATATTGATAAGTTCATCAGCTGGGGGGGCGTAACGCCCGAAACCCGTGTGGCCATCTTCCGGATCATACAGGAGGCCAGTACCAATGCCCGGAAACACGCCCACGCAACTACCTGTAACATAGCGCTTATGGCGCAGGGCGAGACCATAAAACTACGCATTTGGGATGATGGTAAGGGCTTTGAGGCGAAAGCCGAAAAGCAGGGCATAGGCCTTAAAAACATTGCCGACCGCATTAAGGCCCTGGGCGGGTCGTTTACGGTAAGTTCAGAGCCGGGGCAAGGCACTGTGCTTGAGATACTTGTGTAGCATTCCGGATAAAAAAAAGCGGCTTTTTTTTACCGCCACCGTAACCCGGGGTACAGCGGTGAGGCTGCAAATCCGGGAGGGATGGCGCGGGTTTTACCAAACAACAAAAACCCGCAACAGGGAAAATCAGAATTGGTAATCAATTATAAATCAATGCATTGTGTTAACCGTGCCGCTCTAAAAGCATGGATTTTTGCAAAGCATAATTGTGTTTTTTTGGTAAGGTAGTGTGGCCTGTTAAGAAACGATATGCCAAATGTATAGTTTCTTAACATAATTTGTAGTATTATGCAGGCATAAAACGCAGGATAACTGTGTTAAATGAGGAAAAACCGTAATTATGTTTCGTTTTTCAAAAAATTACAACCGTAAAATTCGAGGGGTAAAAGCCATCCCTTCAAATTTGTCCTTGACGCAACTTTATGTGCCACTTTATACTTCACAACAGGCCTGTTTTATTCCACTTTGCGGAACAAACCGGTTAAATATAGATTTAGGTAAAAAAACACGTTACCCGCTGTATATAAAACACTTAACACCTTATTTCACAAAAAATCATCTTCCACAGTGTCTTCCACTATTTTCCACAGCCGTTTTAGCCGCCGTGCCCATACGCATTTTTTCAGCCTGTAGTACTGAACAACTGCCTTCAGTACAGGCTGTGGTTTTGGGTTGTAATTTTGCAGTGGGTTTAGGTTACGGCGTGTAGGGGGCAAATTCTTCTAACGTGTCAGAATAATATCCCGCCTCATGTTCATAAAAGTTATCATAGTAATATATCCTGTTTTTATTAGCCAGCAAATACAGGTATTGTTGTACAACGTTATTCAGGTCAAGGTACACCCATTTATTTATAGTGGTAAAGAACCGGGAATTTTTACTTACGTATGAATATGGCTTATCCAGATAGGCGTTAAACCCGTTAACATCGTTAAATTGATATAAATGTATAATTTCATGCGATAGTAAATTATTAAACCCCGGCTCGCCCGGCTTATATACTATATTACCCGGATATGCTATGCCAATACTGTTAGTATCTGCCCATCGTTTAGTATTTGAAGAAAAAATAAAATGCCCCGTTTGCAAGGTCTGGCCCAATTCAAATTTAGTTTGCAGCGCTATTCCTACGGTATATACTAAAGCTACGGGCATAACTTTATAGCGCACACTAAACCTGTCCTTAACGTTTAACTCTATCCTGCTGAAGCCATAATTAACGTGCCATCGTTCCCAAAAATTGATATTTGCAGCGGCATTTTCGACCATTGAAGTCCCTGCTGCGTTTAAAATTTTTGATGGCCATGCAAAGCCGGGTTCGCTATTCCGTACAATAAGCCGTACCATGCGCTTGCTCTCAAAAACAGCATATCCGCCAAGGGCACCCTGCCACAACCCCTTAACAAATACTTTACCCAGCTTTTCGTCAGGTTTTTTATTAATCACCGCCCCAATGCCGCCCGTTAGCGAACCCAACCCTATATTGTATAAGCCCGCCTGTGTGTCATTGCGCTGGGCAACGGATAACTGGTAAAAAAATGAAAGTAGTAAAACGGTAATTATTTTTTTCATTCATTAAATTGGTTAAGTTGATTTAATTGAAATCAAAATGTATACCATAGTTCAGCGGTTAAGATTTTGAAATGCGCCGGCACGAGTGAAGCTCATTCCCCTCCTTCGGAGGGGTGTTCGCCGCGGCGCAACGGGGTGGATTAAAATATTGTTTTCGTCTTTAAGAAAAACCACCCCATCCGCCGCGGCGGACATACCTCAAGAGGGGAATAGCTTCACTCGGAACTGAAAATCAAAACGCCTGCAACTCCATCCAAATACACCATATACCAAATTAATTGTTACTTTTATAACATTAAACCTAACCGATGACAATAAGCTGGAACGAAATTAAGGAGAGGGCTGTAAAATTCTCTAAAGAGTGGGAAAACGACTTTAACGAAGAAGCTGAGGCAAAATCGTTTATGGACGATTTCTTTAATGTATTTGGAGTGCCCCGCAGGCGTGTGGCGTCTTTTGAAATTAACGTTAAAAAAGACGGTGGAAAACAGGGGTTTATAGACCTGCTCTGGAAGGGTGTTATATTAATTGAATTTAAATCAAGAGGCAAAAACCTTGATAAGGCGCACAGCCAGGCAAAAGGATATTTCCCCGGGCTTAAGGATGCCGAACTGCCCAGGTACATACTGGTATCTGATTTTGCCCGCTTCAGGCTGTATGACCTTGAAGAAGATACCATAACCGAGTTTAAGCTTACAGACCTTGTAAAAAACATACAACACTTTGGCTTTATAGCGGGCTACCAGAAACAGGTATATAAAGAACAGGATCCTGTAAATATAAAGGCGGCCGAGCTAATGGGCAGGCTGCACGACCGGCTGGAGGCCATAGGCTACGACGGGCACAACCTTGAGGTATACCTGGTGCGCATTTTGTTTTGCCTTTTTGCCGAAGATACCACCATTTTTAACCGCCAGCAATTTCAGGATTATATAGACCAGCGCACCAGCGAAGACGGCAGCGACCTTGCCGCCAAGATACAGGAACTGTTTGAAGTGCTGAATACGCCTAAAGAAAAGCGCTTTAAAAACCTTGACGAGCAGCTTAACGATTTTCCGTATGTTAACGGAAAGCTGTTTGAAGAGCCCCTGCGCATAGCGAGTTTTGACAGTAAAATGCGGCAGGCCCTGCTGGATTGCTGCTACCTTGACTGGAGCAAAATATCGCCGGCCATTTTTGGCTCGATGTTCCAGAGTGTAATGAACCCTAAAGAGCGGCGCAACCTGGGCGCGCACTATACCAGCGAAAAAAACATCCTTAAAGTTATTAAGCCCCTGTTTCTTGACGGGCTTTGGCAGGAATTTGAAACCATAAAAAGCAATAAAAATAAACTACAGGAATTTCATAAAAAGCTAAGCGAACTGAAATTCCTTGACCCGGCGTGTGGCTGCGGCAATTTCCTGGTGATTACATACAGGGAGCTGCGCCTGCTGGAAATGGACCTACTGCGTGCCATGAACAAAACGGGCCAGGGCTTTTTAAACGTGGCCGATATTATTTGGCTGGATGTAGACATGATGTATGGCATAGAGTATGAGGAGTTCCCCGCGCGTATAGCCGAGGTAGCCATGTGGCTTATGGACCACCAGATGAACATGCTGATAAGCAACGAGTTTGGGCAATATTTTGCCAGGCTGCCGCTAAAGAAAGCTGCTACCATAGTGCATGGTAATGCATTGCGTACCGACTGGGCCAGCCTTATCAAACAGGAAGAAGATTCCGACACCTCGCAGGGATGGAAAAATTTTTCGTACATTATAGGTAATCCACCTTTTATTGGAAAGCACCTACAAAACGAAGTACAAAAAGAAGACATGAATCTCGTGTTCGCAAATCGTAAAGGGATAAATATTCTTGATTATGTTTCGGCCTGGTATTTCAAAGCAGCGCAATTTATTCAAGGTACAAAAACAAAAGTTGCTTTCGTTTCAACAAATTCAATAGTGCAAGGCGAACAAGTTGGGGCTTTATGGAATTTACTTTTTGCTCAATTTAAAATCAAAATTCATTTTGCACATCGAACATTTTCGTGGAGTAACGAGGCGAAAGGAAATGCGGCTGTTCATGTTGTAATTGTTGGTTATGCAAATTATGACACAAATAGAAAACTAATTTTTGAATATGAGAATATAAAAGGTGAAGCCCAAGAAATAGAAGTAAAAAACATTAATCCGTACTTAGTTGAGGGAAAAGATTTTGGATTGTCGGCAAGAACAAAACCAATTTCGAAAGTTCCCGAAATGCTTTATGGAAACAAAATTGTTGATGGCGGGAACTTTTTGTTTAACGATGAAGAAAAAGCACACTTCATCGAACAAGAACCAAAAGCAGAAAAATTTTTCCGACATATTCTTTCAGGCGATGAGTTTATAAATGGTAAAAATCGTTGGATTTTATATCTGAAAGATATTGAACCAAGTGAACTGAGAAATTTACCTTTGATAAGGCAACGAATTGAAAAAGTTGCAAAATATCGCTTAGCAAGCACAAAAACACAAACAAGAGAGGCAGCAAAAACACCAACGCTTTTTGCGGAACCGAGACAACCAGGAAATGATTTTCTTTTAATTCCAAGAACATCATCAGAAAACAGATGTTATCTACCTTTGGGTTTTTACACGAAAGATTTTATCGTAAATGACAGTTGCACTGCTTTACCAAACGCAACAAACTATCATTTCGGCATTTTGACTTCTACAATGCATACAGCCTGGATAAAATATGTTTGTGGAAGACTAGAAAGCAGGTTTAGATATTCTAACACTATCGTTTACAACAACTTCCCGTGGCCCGAAAACCCATCAGACAAACACATCAACGCCATAGAAAAAGCGGCGCAAAAGGTTTTAGATACCCGGGCAATGTTTCCTGATAGCTCACTGGCCGACCTGTACCATCCGCTTACCATGCCCCCCGCATTAGTAAAAGCCCATAACGAGCTGGATAAGGCCGTAGACCTTGCCTACCGCCCGCAGCCTTTTGTTAGCGAAGCCAAGCGCATGGAGTTTTTATTTGAACTGTATGAAAAGTATACCGCCGATTTGTTCAGCAAAGAAAAACCGAAGAAAACACGCAAAGTAAAGGAGTAACGGTGTTTACCACGTACAGTAGCAACCGTGGCATTCCCCCGCTGCGGCGGGGTGGCTGAAAGCCGGGGTGGGTTACGTACAAATTTTAACTTTTAATTCTAACCCACCCCACCCTACGGGCACCCCTCCGCAGGAGGGGAATGAGCTTCACTCAAACCTTGAAAAATCTGCGATAATCCGCGTGTTCCATGTCGACTGAAGCGCAGCGGAATGGAGACATCTCAAGTAACAAATGTACACTCATATTAAAAAAAAGAGATTCCTCCACTTCGGTCGGAATGGAAAAAACGCGTTCCATCTACAAAACAAAAAACTCCCACCTTACGATGGGATTTACTATATTAAAACGTTGAGATTCCTCCTTCGTCGGAATGGAAAGCAAACTACACTAACCCCTTCGCTACAAGATACTCGGCAATCTGCACGGCGTTAGTAGCGGCGCCTTTGCGAAGGTTGTCGGCCACGATCCACATATTAAGCGTGTTGGGCTGGGTTTCATCGCGGCGGATGCGGCCCACAAAAACATCGTCTTTGCCTTCGGCATACAGCGGCATGGGGTATTCAAAGGCATCAATATTATCCTGAACGGTAATGCCCGGCGTGTTCTCTAAAATCTGGCGTACTTCGGCCACGTCAAACTCACGGCTAAACTCTATGTTTACGCTCTCGCTGTGCCCGCCCACGGTAGGGATGCGCACGGTGGTAGCCGTAACCCGTATGGAGTCGTCGCCCATTATCTTCTTGGTTTCCTTAACCATTTTCATCTCCTCTTTGGTATAGCCATTCGCCTCAAACACATCTATTTGCGGTATGGCATTACGGTGGATGGGGTACTTATAGGCCATTTCGCCCTCTATGCCGACGTACTCGTTTTCCAGCTGTTTTACGGCCTTAACGCCCGTGCCGGTAACGCTCTGGTAGGTAGAAACCACCACGCGCTCTATGTTATATTTTTTGTGTAGCGGGTTAAGCGCCAGCACCATTTGTATGGTAGAGCAGTTAGGGTTGGCTATCACTTTATCATCGGCAGTAAGCTCAAACGCGTTGATTTCGGGCACTACCAGCTTTTTGGTGGGGTCCATCCTCCAGGCGCTGGAGTTATCAATAACGGTAGTACCGGCTTCGGCAAACTTGGGCGCCCACTCCAGCGACGTGCTGCCCCCCGCCGAAAAAAGCGCTATTTGCGGCTTCATGCTTACGGCAGTTTCAAGGCCCACAACCTTATACTTGGTTCCCTTATACTCCACTTCCTTACCTACCGACCTTTCTGAGGCCACGGGAATGAGTTCGGTTATCGGGAAATTACGTTCCGCCAGTACTTTAAGCATTACTTCGCCTACCATTCCGGTAGCGCCTACAACAGCAACTTTCATAATAATAGTGTTATTAATAAATTATATTGAGCCAAAAGTAGTTATAAAACGGTTTGCCCGCACAAAAATATAACAAAGAAAAACCGCCCCCTAAGGACGGTTTTGTTAATAATAGAATATATAGTATAGCGGAAACTTCTAATATAACATAATGTTACAATTGTAACAAAATTATGGTAATGCTACAGGCGCGGCTTGTTTTGTAATGCATCGCGTATTTCCATAAGCAGTTTTTCTTCATTGGTAGGTGCAGGCGGCGCGGCAGGAGCGGCTTCCTCCTTCTTACGGATTGAGTTAATGCCCTTTACAATAAGGAACAGCACAAACGCCACCACTATAAACGATATAACGTTACTAAGGAAGTTACCGTACTTAACCCCGGCACCCCAGGTAAGCTCCTTAATATTCTCAAGGCCGGCTTTTTCAAGAACGGGCGAAAGGATAAGCGGGGTAATAATATCTTCAACCAATGATTTTACAATGGCCCCAAAAGCAGCACCGATGATTACACCAATGGCCAGGTCCATTACATTGCCTTTTACCGCAAATTCTTTAAATTCTTTTAAAATAGCCATAATGATTCAGGGTTTTAGTTTAAAATTTGTTTTCTGGTTATGCTAAGTTACAAAAAGTAAGCTATAGTTTACAGAAAAAGGTGTTATAGCGGTGTGAAAGGGTGTTAAAAGCGGTGATGGTTGATGGTTGATGGTTGATGGTAGCTTCACTCAGAGTCAAAACATCCGAGTGAAGCTTATTCCCCTCCTTGGGAGGAGTGGCTGAAAGCCGGGGTGGTGGTTATACCTCAAAAAATTATCAGCTTTATGAACCACCCCACCCTACGGGCACCCCTCCGAGGGAGGGGAATGGGATACGTGCTACGTACGTAAAACATCTGAGTGAAGCTGCTCCCTCCCTTTCGGGGAGGGCTGGGGAGGGGATTAATTCTTCCCCTCCTTTTCGTTTAAATATTTCCAATACCGTTTCGGCACATGTTTTATGTGCAGCTTCATGTTCTTGCGGGCGGGGATGTTAGTGCTGTTAAAATAATCCTTCCACAGCAGTGAGGCCAGTTCCTCCGTTTCATCCTGCAGTGCAGCAGGCAGCACAACTTTTGTAGTGTCGATATTGGCCACGAACTCACAGGTAATTTCTTCAACGGTTTTCAGGTTGTAATACAGGCCGTACTTACGTTTGATGTCGTAAATAATCCATTGCTGGTCGGCATAGCGGTCCTTAAAAAACTTACTAATGAGCGGCAGCACATTAAAATCAGGGGCCACCGGGCAGTAGTACATACCGTCAGCCGTTTTCTGGAACCGGATAAACGCTTTCATACGGTGCTTTTCGCGGTTTACGCTTTTATCCATCTTACTGACGGCCATTACGTAGGGATTGCCAAAATTAGCCTCCGCGCCCGGCGGGTTATCAAAAATATAGCGCGCGAAATTAAACAGGTCTTTAAACGTTTGCGGGTCTTCGCTTAGGTAGGCCTTGTAGAACATAATTTCCCAGCGCTTGTCCATCTTTTTGCCCATTGCCGTCCACACCCGTTTGGCTTTAGCCGCGTCGCTTACTACGGTATAGGGTTCCTCAAGCATGGCGGGCTGGTAGTACTTATCCCAAATTAGATCCACGGCCTTATCCTTCCGCTCATAACTGTCAAACACAGCCGTAAGCAGTCCCTCAAATGAACCGTCAAAAACGTAAGCTATCAAATTTTCTATTTTTTATGTTCTATTTTCTATTGTCTCACATCTATTATCTATCATCTCACCGTCTCTCAAAATAATGAAAGTTGGTTCTGCGCCGTCTTCAAATACTTGCTGTTGCTCTCTGCCAGTATCAGCCCTTTCAGTTGCGGGGCATCGGGTTCGCTAAGGCTGTAGGGGCTGTCGGCACAGCGGATAAAGTGCTTGGCACGGTTGTAGGCAATGCCTATTTTTTGCAGCTGGTAACTGTACAGCCGCCCAAATTTCCGCGCCTGTACAATCTTATTGGCTGAGCCCACCCCTATGCCCGGCACGCGCAGTATCATTTTATAATCAGCCGTATTAATGTCTACGGGAAACTGGTGCAGATTGCGCAGCGCCCAACTCAGCTTGGGGTCGATATCCACATCCAGGTGCGGGTTTTTAGGGTTGAGCAGTTCCTGCACGCCAAAGCCGTAAAAGCGCATGAGCCAGTCCGTTTGGTACAGGCGGTTTTCGCGAAGCAGTGGCGGCTGGCTGCCTATAACCGGCATGCGCGTATCGTGGCTTATGGGGATATAGCCGCTGTAATACACCCGCTTAAGCGAAAAGTTTTTATAGTACTGGTCGGCGCTGTACATAATCTCCATATCGGTTTCGGGTGTGGCGCCTATCACCATCTGGGTGCTTTGGCCGGCAGGCACAAACTTGGGCGCGCTTTTTATCAGTCCGGTTTTCTTCTCGTCCTTATATTGGGTTATGGCGTTTTGAATAAAGCCCAACGGCTTCTTTACGTCGTCGTGGCTTTTGTCGGGAGCCAATAGTTTAAGCCCTGCCTCGGTAGGCATCTCCAGGTTAATGCTCATACGGTCGGCATAGAGGCCGGCTTCAGTAAGCAGTTCCGGGCTCGCGCCGGGTATCGTCTTTAAATGAATATAGCCGTTAAACCGCTCTTCCAGCCGCAGCCGTTTTACAATGCGCACCAGGCGTTCCATGGTGAAATCAGCATTCTTAAAAATCCCCGAACTCAAAAAAAGTCCCTCTATATAATTGCGGCGGTAAAAGCTCATGGTAAGCTCCACCACCTCATCTACCGTAAATGCGGCGCGTTTTACATCGTTGCTTTTGCGCGATACACAAAAGGCACAATCGTAAATACAATGGTTGGTAAGCAGTATTTTGAGCAGCGACACACAGCGGCCGTCTTCGGTATAGGTATGGCAAATACCGTTGCTGGCATCGCCTATACCGCCATTTTCGTTCTTGCGCTTGCTGCCACTTGACGAACACGACACGTCATATTTTGCAGCATCGGCCAGTATATTCAGCTTTTCCCTTATCCGATCGCTCATATTTGAATATTTTCTTCAAATATAAGAAAATATTATTTAGTTAGTTTGGTTTTAACCATTGTCTAACGGAGAATTGGAACACTAATGACACTGATACTGCGCAAACGCTGATTTGAAGTATGAGTGAAGCTATTCCCCTCCTGCTGAGAGGAATGGAATACTTGCTACGTGTGTAAAACACCTGAGTGAAGCTATTCCCCTCCCGCGGAGGGGTGGCTGCAAGCCGGGGTGGGTAAATTTCAAAATTATCACCAGGCTATAAACCACCCCGCCCTGCGGGCACCCCTCCGAAAGGAGGGGAATTGGATACGTGCTACGTGTGTAACACACCTGAGTGAAGCTATTCCCCTCCTGCGGAGGGGTGGCTGCAAGCCGGGGTGGTAAATTTCAAAATTATCACCAGGCTATAAACCACCCCGCCCTGCGGGCACCCCTCCGAAAGGAGGGGAATGCGATACGTGCTACGTGTATAAAACACCTGAGTGAAGCTATTCCCCTCCTGCTGAGGGGAATGGGATACGTGCTACGTCTGTGAAACACCTGAGTGAAGCTAATTCCCCTCCAGCGGAGGGGTGGCTGCAAGCCGGGGTGGGATTATACACTATAATTATCAATGACGAACTGTTCCAATTCGGTCATTACATTATCCAAGTCATGTAAAACCCTTACATATGAAATCCGGTATACTTTCAATCTCAACGATATTAAAAATTCGTCACGTTTCCTATCGTAATCTTCTTTTTCGTTATGTACAGTGCCGTCGATTTCTATTATTAAGCAAAGCGACTTAATATAAAAATCTACAATATAATTCCCTATAATGCGCTGCCTGTCAAAATCAATCTTGTAAAATTGCTTTTTGTTAACTTGTTTCCAAAATACTACTTCAGGATAATTCCCTGCTTTCCGTAATTTTTTTGACCAATCTTTTAAATCGTGATTGGCCGGGAGATTATAGATATAGTTACTATAAATCGGCTTTCCATTTATATGTGCTATAACATCCCTGTTCATAAAGAGGCGTTTTGTAAAGATAATTATGTTACCCACCCCGCCCTGCGGGCACCCCTCCAAAGTAGGGGGAATAGACTCGTGCTACGTCTATGAAACACCTGAGTGAAGCTATTCCCCTCCTGCGGAGGGGTGGCTGAAAGCAGGGGTGGTTAATCTTCTAAAGTTATTTATTAGATTCGTGAACCACCCCGCCTTGCGGGCACCCCTCCAAAAGGAGGGGAATGCGATACGTGCTACGTGTGTAAACACCTGAGTGAAGCTGCTCCCTCTCCTTCGGAGAGGGGCCGGGGGTGAGGCCAATTACTCCTTAAAAAACACCCGCTTAACCCGCTGCGAAATACTGGTGAGTATCTCGTACGGAATGGTGCCCAGCGCCTGTGCCATTTCTACAACAGTGGGGCTTTCGCCAAATACAATGGCCGTGTCGCCCTCTTTGCAACTGATACCCGTAACGTCTACCATAAGCATATCCATACAGATGCTACCCAGTATTGTGGCCTTTTGCCCGTTAATAGTTACAAAGCCGTTACCGTTGCCCCATGCACGCGGAATACCATCAGCATAACCTATTGGCAGGGTGGCGATGCTGGTGGTGTGCTGCGCCATAAAGCGGCGGCTGTAGCCCACACTATCTCCGGCGGGGACTTCTTTTATCTGTAGTATCACCGTTTTTAGCGTACCCACAAGTTGCAGGCTCTGGCGCTCGGTCGCGTCGTTGCCCACGCCGTAGAGGCCTATGCCCAGGCGTACCATGTCGTACTGCGCTTCGGGGTAATTGTAGATGCCCGAGGTGTTAAGTATGTGCCGCATGGGCTGTATGTTAAGGTCGGCCATCAGCTGGTTTGACCATGCCTCAAACTTGCCGAACTGCTCCACCGTAAAATCACGGAACTGCAAATCATCGCTTGCAGACAAATGCGAAAAGATACTTTTAACCGAAACAAGGTTATTGTTCCGCAGCAAATCTGTAAGCTCTTTTAGCTGGTTTTCCTGGAAGCCCAGGCGGTGCATGCCCGTATCGAGCTTTAAGTGTATGGGGTAGTTGCTCAGGTTTTTCTGCTGTGCCATAGCGATAAACGCACGCAGCTCTTTAGCGGAATAAATTTCCGGTTCAAGGTTATACGCCGCCATAGCCGCGAAGGTAGTGCTCTCGGGGTTCATCACCATTATGGGCGTACTGATGCCCGCGTTGCGCAGCGCGATGCCTTCATCGGCAAAGGCAACACCCAGGTAATCTACCTTTTCGTGACTCAGCGCCTTGGCAATTTCGTAACTGCCCGCCCCATAGCCAAAGGCTTTTACCATTACCATAACTTTGGTCGTAGGCTTAAGCCTGCTCTTATAAAAATTGAGGTTATGGATAACGGAATTGAGGTTAATCTCCAGTACTGTTTCGTGCGTCTTCTCCTCCAGGAACACCACAATTTCGTCAAACCGGAAACTGCGTGCGCCCTTTATCAGCAGGGTTTCGTCTTCAAAGCCTCTTGCTAACGGATGGTTCAGGAAGTCCTTCGTGGTTTCAAAAGGATAGAAATTCGGGAAGCTGGCCAGCTCGCGGCTTATCGTTTCCCCAATGCCTATCACCTGGCTGATGTTGTGCCCGGAAAGCAGTTTGGCTACCTTGCCGTACAGCACTTTGGTATCAAACCCACTCTGGAACACATCCGATAATATAACTGTTTTTTTCTGGTGCGTTTTCTGCTGCTCTAAAAAGTCGAGCGCTATTTTAAGGCTCTGGTAGTCGCTGCTAAAACTGTCGTCTATCAGCGTGCAGCCGTTAATGCCGTTCTTTACCTGGAGGCGCAGCTCTACCGGATAGAGTCCGGAAATGCGGTCGGCTATCGTCTCTGTGCTATAGTCTAAATGCAGCATGAGCATGATACAGCTTATGGCATTTTCGACAGAGGCGTTATCAATAAACGGCACGTGAATTTCAAAATCGCCACGGTAGTGTAGTGTAAGTGTAGTGCCCCCGTTTTGCAGCTTTTTAGCAATGTTTACGTGTGCCGTAGCATCGTCAAATCCCCAGGTGAACGTATTTATATGCTCAGCCACTAAAGCGGTTACGGCAGCATTATTTTGCAGGATAAGCGTTTTCACATGGATAAACAGTTGCAGCTTTTCGGCTATCTTCTGCTCCCGCGAAGTAAAGCCCTCATCGTGCGCGGCGCCGATATGGGTCAGTATGCCAATATCAGGGCGGATGATGGGTTCCAGCTTTCGCATTTCGCCCACGGTAGAGATACCCGCCTCAAAAATACCCAGGTCGTGGTGTTCGTTAATGCCTATCACGCTCAGCGCCACCCCCACCTGCGAGTTGTAGCTGCGCGGGCTGCGGATGATGTTATATTCAGGGCTCAGCAGGTAGTTGAGCCACTCCTTAACAATGGTCTTGCCATTGCTGCCGGTAATGCCTATAACGGGGAAGCTGTACAGCCCGCGATAGTATACCGCAAAGTCCTGCAGCGCTTTTAAGGTATCGGGCACCAGGTAAAAGTTGGCTTTGCCCTTAGCGTCTTCTGGGATTTGGCTCACCACAAAGTTTAGCACCCCCTTTGCCATAAGCGCGGGGATAAACTGGTGGCCGTCGCGGTTTTGCCCGCCCAACGCAAAGAACAAGGTACCTGAATTGTTTTGCAGCGACCGGCTGTCGATAGACACGTTGTCTATCTCCATATCGGGCTGCGGGCCTTCAAATTGGGCTTTTAAGGCAGTGGTGATATTGTGGGTGTGTACGCTCAAGGGTTAGGTTTTTCTGGATGTTGCCTTGTGCCAAAAACACGGGATATAGTTATTGAATCTTTTCTAACAACATAAATGAGTTTCATATTCCATAATACAGTAAACCTAACATTAGGTTTACCTGCAGAAGATAGAATAGGATATTTTTCGGGAAAAAGCAGTAAACTATCAGCCAACTTATGAACTTCTTCAAATACCATTACCGCATTTTGTGGGCTGTCTTTCTTTATGTATTCAATTATTGCAATTAATTCTGAAGAAGCTTTTTTAGTCCATTGTATCTTCATGAACCAAAAATCATTCGTTTTACTTCTTCAGTAGTATACGTTTCAAGAGTGCCGTTTTCAAGTTGTTGTATCGTATCATCTAAATCTTCCATAAACGATCCATGTGTAACAGCTTTGCCTTCAGCATCGTAACCAACAATGTTTGCTTTATCTAAAATTTTGCGCTTCACTTCCTCTGAAGTATAAGTTTCCATAGCGCCTTCCCTGAACTCAAGCAGTGCGGAATGTATGTCTTCAATATATTGCTTTTCATAGATAACGTTTCCACTGGCATCATAACCTACAACGTTTTCTTCGTCTAAAAGGTTGGCTATTTTTTCAAGTAGCGTATCGTCTGACAAACCGAGAATGCGTTGGGCAACATTTATTTTTAATTTCTCTGATTTCATGGCCGTATGTTTCTATCAAAGTTAATCATTTTTTTGAAGTATGCATACATCAAATTTGATTTCCATATCGGGCTGCGGGCCTTCAAATCGGGCTTTTAAGGCAGTGGTAATATTGTGGCTGTGTACGCTCATTTTTTATATACCGCCAGAAAATCATCGGGAGTAAGCACTGGTATTTCGGCGTTTTTAAAATCTTTTATATTTCGGGTAATTATATATTGGCATTCAGCCTGTATCGCTGAGAAGTATTGCAAACCGTCTTCAAAATCTGTAAAGCCTGAGTTGAGGCTTTTCTCAATAATAATTTGGTCGAGGGAAACAATGTCAGAAATGGTCTTAAATTTCCTTAATAATTCAATACTCTTATTTACCCCAAGAATTTTACTGAGAAAATAATCTGTTGTAGCATAAGAGAACGCAGAAACTACAATATTAGCTTTGCCTTTATCGGCCAATGAAACTATGCGTGCTGCATTTTCAAAGAAAGGTTCCCGCCTGCCCAAAAGGTCAAGCATTACATTAGTGTCAAGAAACAAGCGCACGATTACTGGTGTTTCTTCAATAAGTGTTCAAAATACTCATCAACATCAGTATCTGCGGGAAGCGATGTTTCAGCCATCATACTCCTTACAAAAGGCGTAATTTCATCGTCTGAAATTTCATGCTTTACTTTTACAGCTTCAAGCAGCGATTCTATAAAAGATGAAAGGCTTCTATTGTTTTTAGAAGCATATTCTTTTGCCCAAACAATGGTATCATCTTTAATATTTAAAGTTAGTTTAGACATAATTCAAATTAGTTATACGTACAAATATAAAAAATTTATACGTACGCTCAAAACCTAATTACCTGCCGCTCAATAATGTTTTTATCCTGTTGTAAATCATACACCTCACAATCTATAATTATCCTGTCTCCTTTAAAAATAACCGTATCTAAGGGTGCCATGTCACTACCTAAAGCGTAGCCTTTATTTTTATAGGTTACCGATTTTGTACTACCCCGGTTCAGGTCGGTAGCGCTTACAGCCAGTGCATCATTTTGGTCATACTTTCGGTACACCACCTGTCCTAAGTCAGTATTATAATCAAACACGGCTTCAAAATCTTTAACTTCTGCGCTGGTGTCCTTTGGCAATACCAAAACAGCCCAGCAACCCGTGGCGCATGCGTGTTCTAAAAAAATATGCGTTTTATTTTCTTTAGAAAGATCCGGTATAAAGTAGCGGCGCATCTGCAGTACATCGCTGTCTTTATACACTCTTTTTAGTGTTCCTTTTTCCCACTGTATGTAGAGGTCATTATAACGCGTAGTATCATCCTTTACAAGATAACTTATTTTCCAGCCATCATTTGTAACCGTATCACGGGCATAACTTGCCAAATCATAGTACAAACTGTCTTTAAAATCGATGGGTATTAGTTTTCCGGTAGCGTGCCTGGCAGGTGGGGCACCGTTAACTATTCTTTCGTCAGTACGCCCACAACCTGTAAGCACAAGCAGCAGCAGAAAGATAAAGTATTTCATAATATAAAAAATTACAAACTTTCCGCCCTGTTTTCACCATCACTTCCCCCTTTTAGAGTTAAGGGGTTTTGGCTCCGCATCGCCTCATAATACGCCGCCCTGCTTAGTGGCTCATATTCTTCAGTCTCGCCCAGCAATACCAGCTTATCGTTATTCGCTTTACGGAAGCTGTAGTTGGCCAGGTTCCCGGTGCGGGTACACACGGCATGCACTTTAGTAACATACTCTGCCGTAGCCATAAGCGCGGGCATGGGGCCAAAGGGGTTACCCTTAAAATCCATATCCAGCCCGGCCACGATAACGCGGATGCCGCTATTGGCAAGGTCGTTGCACACGGCCACGATTTCATCATCAAAAAACTGGGCTTCGTCTATGCCTACCACTTCGCAGCCCTGGGCTAAAAGCCGGATTACCGAGGCGCTTTCTACCGGCGTACTGCGGATTTCATTGGCATCGTGCGATACCACCATAACATCGTGGTAGCGGGTATCTATAGCGGGTTTAAAAATCTCAACTTTCTGTTTGGCAAACTGCGCGCGCTTAAGCCTGCGGATCAGTTCTTCTGTCTTGCCCGAAAACATGGAGCCGCAGATGACCTCTATCCACCCAAATTGTTCTTTATGGTTAACCGTATTTTCGAGAAACATTTTGTACCTTGAGTCTGTAAAACAGAAATGTTTTGTGTTACTTTGTGTTGAAACAAATTTATTAAAAAACTATTGCGCCACCCCTTATTATCTCAAAAGTTATGAAGAAAAAGTTAGAAGCCGAGCTTATAAGCATTGCCCACCGCATCCTGAAACTCAAGAACAGGGCTGAGCTTGACCAACTGAGGGAAGAAACCCTGAAACTATACGAAAAGCTGTCGGTGCTTAAATTTGTAGAAGATAATTTTAGCGACGTAAAACCCACTATAGGCTATGCTTCGGCAGAAGCGAAACTGGACGAGATATATGAAAGTCCGGCCCCTGAAAGCCACCTAACCCCCGAAGGTGGAAATGATGCCCCGGTAGCAGACGGGGAAGAAACGGAAGTTGCAGAGACAGCACCGGCAGATGCTAAACAAGCTGAACCTGAAAAAGAGCAAGAATCTGAAAAAGAAACATCTGAGGCTAAGGAACAAGCGCAGCCTAAAGAAGATAAAGAAAATGAAAGCGGCGAAGGCGTAGATACCGATAGCCCCACATCCCCCGAAGGGGGAGCAGCCCCTGTAGCCCCTGAAGAGGAAGCCGCACAGGAGGTGGCCGAAAAAGAAGATACCGAAGCGCAGCCCGCTAAAGAGGTACAGCCCGCAAAAATAATAGTAGATGCCGAAGTAGGCCTGCACCCCGAAGAAGAAACAGCTATAACCCCAGACCCGGAACTGCCTGCTACAGGTGGCCTGAGCGAAACCGAAGGCCAGGACAAAGACAACGGCGCCGGCGAAGGTGTGGAAAGCCCATCAGGTAAGCCTGCCGTTTCTACCGAAGAAAAGAAGAATACCGAAGCCAGCGGCGCGTTTGACTTTGGCTTTGAAAAGAAAGAATCACCTGCAAAGCAAAAAGAAATTTCGTTTGAGGATTTCCACGATTATAAGGAACCTGAATTTGTAAAAAAAGGCAACCCTGAAACCCCTGCACAGCCAAAGGCGGAGGAGGCAAACGACTGGCGTAACTGGCAGCCCAATAAAACTGCCGAAACCCCTGCCCCACCTAAAGAAGAACCAAAAGCAGAGGCGCCCAAATATGACCCGATAAGCGACTGGCGCAACTGGGAACCTAATAAATCGGACACCCCTAAACAACCTCAACCGGAGCAGCCCAAAACCGACCCTGTGGTAGACGACTGGAAAAACTGGGAACCGTCTAAATCGGCTGCGGCCGTAACTCCTGAAGCACCCAAGGAGCAGCCTAAGGCTGAACCCGTGATAGACGACTGGCGCAACTGGGAGCCTGCAAAGCCCGCCGAAGTTCCTAAAGAAGAGCCAAAGGCAGAAGCGCCAAAATTTGAAATTCCAACACCGGAACCTGTTAAAGCTGCACCTGCCGCAGCGCCTAAAGTTAACGACGGTTTTGTACGTGCCATGAGCCTGGGCCTTAACGACCGCATAGCGTTTGAAAAGAACCTTTTTGGCGGCAGCAGCGAAGACCTCAACCGAGTGGTGTCGCAGCTTAATACGCTCAATACCTTTGAGGAGGCTAAAGATTTTATAGCCGACCTTGTAAAGCCGGACTATAACAACTGGAAAGGAAAAGAGGAGTTTGAAGAGCGCTTTATGCAGCTGGTAGAGAAAAAATTTAGTTAATGTCTAAACTATATATAGTACCCACACCCATAGGCAACCTTGAGGACATGACCTTTCGCGCCATACGGGTGCTAAAGGAGGTAAACCTCATCCTGGCCGAAGATACCCGCACCAGCGCCAAGCTGCTCAAGCATTTTGAGGTAGGCACCCACATGATGAGCCATCACATGCACAACGAGCACAAAACGGTAGAGAGCGTTATTCAGCGTTTACAAAACGGTGAAACCATAGCCCTGATAAGCGATGCCGGTACGCCCGCCATTTCCGACCCCGGTTTTTTGCTTACGCGTGCCTGTGTGGAAAACAACATTCCCGTGGAATGTTTGCCCGGCGCTACGGCCTTTGTGCCTGCCCTGGTAAACAGCGGCCTGCCGAATGATAAGTTTGTTTTTGAGGGTTTCCTCCCCGATAAAAAAGGGCGGCAAACGCGCTTTTTGGCCCTGGCCGAAGAAACCCGCACCATGATATTGTATGTGTCGCCGCACAAGCTGGTGAAGACGCTGGGCGAGTTCATACAGTACTTTGGCCCGGAACGCGCGGTTTCCGTTTCGCGGGAGCTGAGCAAATTGCACGAAGAAACCGTACGCGGCACCGCAACCGAAGTCCTTGCCCACTTTACCGCCAAAGAGCCCCGCGGCGAAATTGTGGTGATTGTAGGGGGAGCTGTGATTGAGAAGAAGAAAAAAGAGTAAGCAGTGTTCAGTGGCAGTAAGCAATTTTTAGTCGCAGTGATCAGTCGCAGTAGGCAGTAGCTTCACTCGGGCGTAAAAATGGAACGCGGATGACGCGGATTGAGCGGATTTTTTCCACGCAGGAGTGAAGCTAATTCCCCTCTTGAGGGGTGGCTGAAAGCCGGGGTGGTAAACGCTGTTCCATTTCGAGATTTCTACACTGCGCTGCGGTCGACCCGAGGCATGCCCGAACTGGAGAAGCAAATGGAAGAACGTTACCAGCAAAGCAACGCAAGAGTGATGTTCAATTTCGACGATAGGAGACACCGAAGGTTCAACGAAGTTAAATCTCGGCTTGAATTTGTATAATAGTTTCTATTTTCCACCGTTACATTCAGATAACCACCTACATTCACTATGAAAATAAAGCCAATCATTTTCTCTATTGTAATAAGCTTTTCACTGCTACTTGCTTTATCATGCAAACAAGAAACTGAAGTATTACCCGAAAAACCTGTAGCAGAACCAAAAGCAAAAATAGAAGTTGACACAATAGCTACAACGATACCAGACACAAACAGGATTGCTACAGATCCTTTCAGATCAGGCGATTATGTTTTTGCTGAAACAGCAGAAGTATTCAGGGAGCGATTCAACAATTATGTTAGGAAATCGGGTTGGGATATACACCTTGAAAAAGGTAAAATAATAAATATCGAAGCTGACACCATTTGCAACATGCCAGTAAGTGAACACATAAATATTGCTGCAAAACTTAATAAAAAGGGGGAGGTAGTGAAGGTAGTTCTTTTTAGTGGTGAGGATTTTGACGTACCCTCTCAAATGAAAATCGTATACGCTATGAAGGGCATGATTGCCGCTGGACCCGACTACCACTACATTACTGATGATGAAATTGAAATTATAATGTATCGCCTTGGCACTTTGGCTAATGACAAAATTTATCCAAAGGGTATCTATCATAGAGACGGAACACGCTATGAAGTTAAAGTAGATTTAAGTAATATATATTTCGGTGTAAGTGGAGTATAGTCGCCCGACAGTATTACCGCCAAAACATTTGCATCAAAACCCCATACTCCTGTAACAAAAAACACCCTTCAACACCGTACATTATGTAACTTTATCATGCAAAATAACCTAACCAATTATGAGCATGAATAACGAACTTTGGCAAAAGGTACTCAATTTTGACTTTGACGGCCCCGGGGATTACACGTTTTCCATCCGCCTTGCAAAAGAAAACCACTGGACCCGCAACTTTACACAACAGGCCCTGCTGGAATACCGCAAGTTTATGTACCTGGCCGCCACATCCGGCAGTATGGTATCGCCATCAGAAATTGTAGATATCGTGTGGCACCAGCACCTTATCTTTACACAATCGTACACCGAATTTTGTACCCTGCTGGGAAGGCAAATACAGCACATCCCTTCTACCCACAACAAGCAGGAGGCCGAAACCTTTAAGCAGGCTAAAGAACATACCACACGGCAGTACAACAGCGTTTTTGGCGCACAGCCAAAAGCAATTTGGGAATACAACGATATGTTTGAACCGCTTAATCTGCCCCAGGCAAAACACGACATTCGCGCCACGGTAACCATAGGGCTTGTATTATTTTTGCTGTTGCTGGTGCCTACCTATTATTGCCTCATGCCACTTTACATACACATATCAGGGCCGGCATTCGTTACCGGGTTTGCGCTTATTATTTTAGCGGCCTACACCTGGATATCTAACTACAACCGCAATAAACTACTACAGATTATAACCGAAGCCGATGAAAGCGCTTTTGTATTTAACCTGCAGCCGTATGAGCTGGTATACCTTAAAACGCAAAGTCCGGATTATGTGGTGCACGGCAGCGTAAACGAACTTATAGTGCGCAATGCCATAACTATTAATGAAGACAAGTCGGTTACCCTTAATGAAGATGCCGTGCCCGAAGGCAGGGAGCAGGCGCAGGTGGTAGATGTTTTAAATGAATTTAAATGGATACCCTATCCCGGCCTGCTGAAGCTGCTGGTTAATAAGCCGGTATTCAGTTCCATTGCCAATGCTATGGATGCATTCCGCAACTATTTTACAAACTCAGAAAAGTTTGCAAAGCTCTTCCGCCTCAACTTTATTATAGGGCTATTACTGCTGCTAACAGGCTACACACGGTTTTTCACCGGAGTATCCCGTAATAAGCCTGTCATGTATATCTTTTTACTCAATATAGCTTTGACTATCGGCGTAATACTCCATTTAAAACGCTTTAAAAAAGAAGCGTTTAAAACCACGATACCAAACCTTTATACAACAAAAAGTATACCCCAAACCGAAGTAAACGACAACTGGCAATGGCGTTATCTTGCAGAAGGAACCGCGGTACTGTACCCGGTTTTTATACCCATAGCGCAACAAAAGCCTGAGGCCGGCACCTGGGGCGACGGAGGCTCGGGAGGGTGCGGCTCATCCGGTGGTGATGGCGGAGGCGGAAGTTGCGGTGGGGGCTGTGGCGGTTGTGGTGGCGGGGATTAGTTGTTGACCAAATCTCCAAGCTCCCTACCCACAACACTCCCTATCGCAATGCCCATACCGCCAAGGCGTACGCCACAATACACATGATTTGAGAGTTGCTCAACAACAGGCCGCTTCTGGGTGCCCATACCCATGATGCCGCTCCAGCGGTGGGCGATGTGCACATCGGTATCGGGTAAGATAGTTTCGCGGAGGAGTTGCTCCAGGCGGTTCTGGATGATATCGGTAGTGCCAAACTGCGTGGTGGTTTCGCCCTCAAAGTCGAGGTTGCGCGCACCGCCAAAGAGGATACGGTTGCCAATATTGCGGAAGTAGTAATACCCCCTGTCGATATGGAACGTACCGCGGATGTCGAGGTTGGGAATCGGCTCGGTAATCAGTACCTGGGCACGGGCGGGTTTTACGGCACCGTTGGTCAGCTGGCCTGCAAAGGCATTGGTAGCAAACAGCAGTTTTTTGGTATGGAAAGAAAATTGTACGGCGGAATCGCCCAGGGCCACGTCTACCCCATCGGATTTTTCGTGATAACCTGTAACCGTCTGGCTATTTAAGATAAGTATGTTTTGCGCGTGGACTTCCCTGAGGAGCGCCTGCATCATCTTGCCGGTATCAATCTGCCCTTCAAACGGGTTAAATATCAGGTATTCTTTGGTACCCTTAAAGTTAAAGCGGTCGGTTTGCTTAGTAAACACATCGGCTTTAAACAGCGGGCGCAGCACCTCGTTTGCAAACGGCATCCGGCGCAGGCAATTTTCATAACCGGCAGTATCATCCTCAAGGAAAATCTCGTAGCCACCGTAGGGCTTAAAGTCGATAGCTGTATCGCCCAGCCGTTTGCGGAGCAGTTGCAGCCCCTGCCAGCGCTTTTGTATCAGTGCGGTTACTTCGGCTTCGGTGTGGTGGTTAAGGTCGTCTATAATTTCGCTAAGGCTGCCAAAACAGGCAAACCCGGCATTCTTAGTGCTGGCGCCCTGCGGCAATGGGCCGCGTTCTAACACCAGTATCTTGCTATGGGGGAAACGCTCGCGCAGGCGTAATGCCGTGTGCAGGCCCACAATGCCACTGCCCACTATGGTGTAGTCTACATTGCTGAACCAGCCGTCTATTTCCCACCAGCTAAGGTGCATGGTTTAGTTAGGGAAAATTTTCGATTCGTTATCGTCGTTGCCGTCCTTTAGTTCTTCTTCAGCCTCTTCCTCGGTTACCTTGTTGCCTTTCAATATATTAAGCAATACCGGGAAGGTAGTAATAAGCACAATGCCTATAACTATTTTTTCGATGTGGGCCTTAAGGTCGATGTTAAACTGTGTAAGGAACAGTTCGTTAAGGTAGTGCCCGGCAAATATCATGGCAAACGCCCATGCAATAGAACTCACAATATTAAAAAACATAAACCGTTTTTTATCCATCTTTACAATACCTGCTATTATGGGTGCAAAGGTGCGTATAATGGGCAAAAAGCGCGCAAAGATGATGGCGCGGCCACCGTGTTTTTCAAAAAACTCGTGTGCCTGTATCAGGTATTTTTTCTTGAACAAAAGCGAGTCTTCGCGCGTGTACAGGTAGGTGCCGCTTTTATAACCAAACCAGTAGCCAAACATATTGCCTATAATACCGGCGCATGCAACCATGGCAGCCAGCAGCGTTACATTTATAAAGCTGTTGTCAAAATCAAACAGCGTTGCCATAAGCGCGTCGCTGTATATACCGGCCAGGAACAAAAGGCTGTCGCCCGGCAAAAAGAAGCCTGCAAAAAGGCCCGTTTCGGCAAATACTATAAATAATACTACATAGATACCTACCGGCACAGAACCAACATGCAGGTTTATGTAAAACTCGGGGTTTAATAACTGCATCCAGTCGAAACCTTTTTCCATATCTTTTTAAAATTTATTTACATACGTTATTTTTCCCACTTGTCTATGGCCGATGTGGCAAGGGCGTTGCCCAGCACATTAGTCATACTGCGTGCCATATCGCAAAAGTGGTCTACGGGCAATATAAGGGCTATACCCTCCGGCGGAATGCCAAACATGGCACACGTGGCCACCACTACAATAAGCGACGCGCGCGGCACACCCGCCACGCCCTTGCTGGTAAGCATAAGCACCAGCAGCATGAGCAGCTGTTTTTCCAGCGGCATATCAATACCATATACCTGTGCGATGAACAGGCTGGCAAAGGTCATATACATCATGCTGCCATCAAGGTTAAAAGAATAACCCAGCGGCAGGGTAAACGAAACAATTTTAGGGTCGCAGCCAAAGCGCTCCAGCTCTTCGGTAAGCTTGGGGAAAACCGCCTCGCTGCTCGTGGTGCTAAACGCGATAAGCAAGGGGCTGGCCAGCCTCTTTAATAACGTAAAAAGCCTGTTGCCCAATATAAGGTAGCCCACGGTAAGCAGCAGTACCCACAGCAGCACGATGCCCAGGGCAAAATCGGCCAGGTAGCCCGCATACAATTTCCAGATGTCGAGGCCGTATAGGGCCACAGCACCCGCCACAGCGCCAAAAACGCCCAGCGGCGCCAGCCACATGATGTAGGTTACCATTTTAAGCACTACGTGTGCTACCACATCAAGCACTTTAATAATGGGCTTCCCTATTTCGCCTACACCGGCAAGCGCGATGCCAAACAGGATAGAGAATACCACGATCTGTAAAATTTCGTTGGTGGCAAAGGCTTCAAAAAGGCTTTTAGGGATAATGTGTATTACAAAACTTTCGAGTGAAAACGAGTGGGTACCCGCTACAAGGTCGGTAGCCGATTCGAGGGTACTGATGTCGATACCCGAGCTTTTGCCCGGTTCCAGCCAGTTTACAAGCACCATGCCCAGCAGCAGCGATACCAGCGATGCCGTAAGGAACCAGCCTATGGCCTTGCCCCCCACACGCCCCACCATTTTTATATCGCCCATTTTTGCAATGCCCACCACCAGCGTGCTAAACACCAGCGGCGCGATAATCATTTGTACCCCGCGTATAAATACCGTACCCAGTAACTTGATGTTTTTTGCAAAAACAGGGGCGCTGTCCGGCACCCGGTAATAAACAAGTGCCCCCGCAAATACGCCAAGGATAAGGCCTATGAGTATGGCTATAAATAGTTTGTTATTGCTTTTCAAACGTTGCGCTGTTTTTGAGTGCGTGAAATTACTGATAATTTTTTAAAGCAGCTTTAGGCAAGGGTTAATTATGCGGGTTTATTTTTGGGTGAAGTTTTTTGCTTCCTGCCTTTGCGCCTTCGAGACGCAGAGTTAAATGTAATTTCACGCAAAGGCGTAGCGGCACAAAGTCTTTCAGCAGATAATTTATTATATTTGGCTACAGCCAATATAGCGGCTAATTCAGCTATGATACACACAGAAAAAGAATATAATGCAATAGTGGAAAGGATTGAAATTCTTTTACAAGAGCCTGAAAATATAGAAAACGAAAATACACAGGGATATATTGAACTCAATATACTATCTAACCTTGTGGCCGATTACGAACGGCAAGAGCGAACCTCCTTTAAAAATTGCCCGTGATATAATCCAAAAGCTGGATATCGACCCTGTAATTGTGTTGGGCGTTAATTAAACCTTTTGCTCGGGAGATGAGGAGTTTTTTTGTAGGGTATGTTTTTAACTGCAATATGAATTAGCGAAAATGCGTTATATTTCAAACAGCTAAAGAGCCGTATGCCGAAATCAATCATTGTTATATTCGTATCACTACTCCTACTTATTTCATGCAATAAGCAGGATGAATTTGTAAAAGCCAAACTCATACCTACAAGAATAGATTCGCTGAAAACCACTGCCGAAATTGAGAAGTATATTGGCAATACCGACAGCCTTTACCGAAAGTTTACCCTGCTGAAAGTACAGGATATTTTTTGCGGCAGTTGCGATACTTTACTTGATAAACTGGCGGATAGCCTGCATATTGACTTTTCGTGGCAAAAAGCCGATTTAGATAATAATGGATATACTGATTTATTGGTCACCGGAACAAATAAAACCTATGGCAGCTGGAATTACGACCCTAAAATGGAGGCAGAATATTCTAAAGAATTTAATGCATTTGTATTAATGAATTTTGGAAACAGCGGTATAAAGACATACGACCTTACCGACGGACACTATCTCACCCTTGTAGCCCGCATTGAATACAACGGCCGGCAGCCTTTTATAGCAGTTTATACGCCAAAAGTTATTTCTGTGGTTGACTTGCATAGGCGCGAGAAAACAAAATCGAAACTCACGTTTAAATTTAATGATTTTATTGAATACAATCCCAAGCCTGATACATACGATATCGAAAAAGTGGAATATATAACCACGGGATGTATGGGTATGTGTCCTGTTTTCTCACTTAATATCGGTAAAGATGGCAACGCTGCTTTTGTAGCCCGGGATTATAATTATACACTGCCGTGGCAAAAGGGAGTGTTGCTAAATGGCACTTACAAAACCAAAATTAAAGATAAAGATTTAAAAGAGTTAATTGATATCCTTGAATATACCGACTTCCCCAATCTAAAAAACGACTATCATGTACCATGGACATGCGATGACACAGGTGCCATAAAAATTACCTACAACGGTGGCAAAACAAAAACAATAGTTGACTATGGCGCACAGGGCACTTACGGTTTAAGGAAGCTTCACTCAGTATTTCATCAGCTTCGATTAAACCGGGAATGGAAATTTGTGAGTAAAGAAACGCCGTATAATTATGATATATTCAAAGGCAAGTAGGGAAATCACCCGTGTCAAACCTACAAGGTCGGTAAGACCTTGCGGGTTAGCCTACACCTCCACCTTTTTCCATCTCCCCCGTTTAAAAAGTATAAAGCTGGTAATGCTCATACAGGTTTCGGCAACGGGTATGGCAATAAATACGCCCACGGGCCCTAACCCTGCCTTTAGCGCCAGCACATAGGCCAGCGGTATCTGGAACAGCCAGAAGCCGAAAAAGTTGACTACCGACGGTGTTTTAGTATCGCCTGCGCCATTAAAGGCATTGATGAGCACCATACCCATGCCGTAAAACACATAGCCCGAACACAGTATGCGTATTGCTTTAACAGCAATATCGTGCACGTGCGGGTTATTGGTAAAAAACCACATCATGGGTTCGGCGGCCAGCAGTGTAATTACCATAATACCTGCCATATAAATAACATTAAACTTTGCAGTAACCCACACCGAGCGTTCTGCCCGACCGATGTCCCTGGCGCCCAGGTTTTGCCCCACAAGCGTAGCAGCGGCACCACTAAGCCCCCAGGCCGGCAGCATAAAGAACATCATAATGCGCAACGCGCTCTGGTATCCGGCAGAGCCTTCATCGCCTCCCGTTTCGGCTACGAGCCGTGCAAGGAAAATCCAGCTGCAAGAGGCGATAACAAATTGCAATACGCCCGGTGCTGCGATTTTTATTAGTGCTTTTATCTGTTCCCAGTGCGGTTTAAAGTAGGCCATACTTACCTTGAGTATGCCTTTTCCGTTCAGCAGGTTATAGAGTTGGTACGCCACGCCCAGGCTGCGGCCTATAATTGTAGCCATGGCCGCGCCGGTAAGCCCGAATGCAGGCACGGGGCCCAGCCCGTTAATAAATAATGGGCACAGGAATATGTTGGCAATATTAGCTATCCAGAGGCTTTTCATGGCAATGGCGGCGTTACCCGCACCCCTGAATATTCCATTAAACAGAAATAACAACATAATAATAAAACTGCTGCCCATCATCAGCCGGGTAAACGGTGCACCAAAATGAGCCGACTCCACTGACGAACCCATGAGCACCAGTATGTCTTCGGCAAAAATGACCCCTGCAACGCCCAGTACCGCGTTTACCGCCATGGCTATCACTATGGCCTGCATACCGGCTTTTGCAGCCGCCACCGGGTCTTTTTCGCCCACACGGCGTGCCACCACAGCGGTTGCTGCCATGCTCATGCCTATGGCAAGGGAGTAGATTATGGTAAGTACCGATTCCGTCAACCCCACCGTTTGCACCGCAAAGCTGCTGTTTTCAAGGTGTCCCACAAAGTAGAGGTCAACCAGCGCGAACACTGATTCCATCATCATTTCGAGCATCATGGGTATGGCCAGCAGTAGTACCGCACGGCGGATGCTGCCTTTTGTAAAGTCGGTATTTTCGCCGTTAAGCGATTGTTTTAAAAGGGTTATAAAACGGTTAGAGGCACGGGCGGGTTGTGTCATGGTGTTTTATACTTTAATGGTAGAACTGGTAATGTGGGGGTTACCCCTCTAATAACTGTGCATTTACACGTCCGGCGGCAATGCGGCTTGCTCCTATTCCCAGTATAAATATGGTAGCCAGTACTATGGCAACATTGGTAAGCGTTACTGCCGTGGGGTATGGCATGGTAGGCGTTATCATGATCAGGCTAAACTGCTGCTGTGCCAGCACAAAGCCCAGGCCAAGCAGCAACCCTATAAAAGCGCCTATGGCGGTAATAAAAATGCCCTGCAAAAAAAAGATGTTGCGCAGGCTTTTTACTTCGGCGCCCAGGCAGTGCAGGGTCTTAATGTTTTCGCGCTTGTCGAGTATCAGCATAATGAGCGCCCCGGCGAGGCAAAACAGCGTAAGCACCACCACCAGCGAGCAGAACAGGTAGGTAACCAGGTTTTCGGCATTCAGCATCTTATAGAGCGAATCATTAAGCTGGGCGCGGTTTTTTGTACTAACCGTGCCTTTAAAAATAGCTTCTATGCTTTCGCGCAGCGCGGCCTCATCGGTACCGGGTTTCATTTTAAGTTCTATAGCGGTATACTGGTTGCGTTTAAACTCCAGCAGCTTTTGTGCCAGGTCGAGGCTGCAGTATACATAGCGGTTGTCAATATCCTCGTTAATAGAGTACACGCCCACCACCATGAGCTGCTCCTTATTAAAATCATTCTCGGTTATCATGCCTTTACCTGCTTTGGGTACAAATACCTCAAGGGGCTTGGTTACATTATACAACCCAAGTGAGAGCTTGTTATAAATTCCCGCGCCCACTACGGCCTGACCGCTGTAGGGCAGTATCCACTCACCACCCAGCAGGCGCTTGGGGTCGTTCATGGGGGTAACGCGGTTATACAGGCTGTCTACCCCTTTCATAAAGGCAACTTCCTCTTTTTCGTTATAGTAAAAAAGTACGCGTTCTTCGGCTACAAAGGTTTTTGCGGCAATGCCTTTAAGGGCATCCAGCTGTTTCATTTTTTCCGGCGAAACCGTAAACGACTTACCCGCCGAGGCAAACACCTTAAGGTCGGGGTCGGTATCATTGGCAAAAGAAAGGCTAAAGTCTTTAAGACCCGCAAAAACCGACATTATAATAAACAGGGCGGCGGTACTCACCACAATGGCCACGGCAGCAATACGGGTAATGATGTTTACCGCATTGTTTTTGCTCTTGCTTATGGTATACCTCCCGGCTATATATAATGGAAATGGCATTGGGGTTATATTTTTTTGCGGCGTTCCAGTAGTTCGGGATTGGTAATGGGGTTGTTCTCGCCGGTAAGTTCGCGGTCTATTTTTTCCATGCGGTCTATCGTGTCGTCAATGTAAAAAATAAGGTTGGGCACTTTGCGCAACTGTAGCTTTACCCGTTGCGAAAGGTCGTGCTTTATAAGCGGTGCGTTGCTTTTTATGGCGGCAAGCAGTTCTGCCCCTTTTTCTGAAGGGAAAATACTAAGGTATACTTTTGCCAGCGAAAGGTCGGTAGTTACCAATACTTTAGATATTGATATCACCAGGTTGCTCACACCGTTTTTGCGTATTTCGCCCTGTAGTATGTCTACCAGGTCTTTTTGCAGCAGCGCGCCTATTTTTTTTTGTCTGTTCGTTTCTTCCATCCTGCAAAAGTACTTAATTTATTAATAGGTGTGGCAAAGTTGCATAGCGGCAATGTTTTAGTTTTATAATCTTGAATTATTTACCCGGATTTATCGAATTAATTTATATTTGCCAGACATAACCAACTGATTATTATGAAAAAAATTTTATACCTATTTTTAATTATTTCATGTATAACCGCTTCGTCTGCGCAAAATATAGATGCTACACTCTTAGAAACTAACTTTGTTGGTGATAGCTACCCTATGGATATGACTGCACTGGGTGATAAAATAGGTTTTACATCGCTTAACATTAATTACCAAAGGAGTTTACGGTTTTATAACCCTGCGACAAACTCAATGTATACAGAAGGCTACCAGACCGACGCTGCAAACCTGAATGTAGTGGCAGATAATCTTTTTTTTACAAGTTCATCGAATAGTAAGGAACTATGGAAAACCGACGGGACACCCGAGAATACTGTGCTAGTTAAAGATTTAGGTGAAAGCGGCTATTTCGGAGAGTTTATAGTTTATGATAGCAAGCTGTACTTTACCTTTACTAACCATAATTACAACAATATCAGGCAAATATGGGTTTCAGACGGAACTGAAGCAGGGACGCATGTACTAAAAAACCTCAATACAGTACCATTTAATGATGATACATCAAACCTCTTTGTATTTAACGGCTCTTTATATTTTAGCGGTAAAACCCCTGAAGCAGGTTATGAATTATGGAAAAGCGACGGCACAGAGTCCGGCACCGTATTGTTTGCAGATATTGCGCCGGGTACAGCCAATGCGGGTCCGCAAAAACCCATTATTTTTGGCAATAACTTTTACTTTGTAGCCGCGACACCCACTGCGGGGGCCGAACTCTGGAAAAGTGACGGTACAGCCGAAGGCACAACCCTGTTTAAAGAGTTTGTTACCGGAGCAAATGGTATTTCCGTTTACACTGACCTTTCAGGAATTGTAGTTTCAGATGAATACTTTATTTTCATGGTTAATTATGGCGCTAGTAACAGATTATGGAAGAGTAACGGAACACCGGAGGGAACCACACAACTAAAAATAATTAACTACCCGGCAGAGAACTTTACCACTTTTAGCAACTTTACATTACTTAACAATACGCCCTATTTTATTGCTTCTGATTATTTTGGCTCAGGTACCCAAATATGGACTACCGATGGCACGGTAGATGGCACCGTAGTAGCGGTAGACACAGTGTTAGCTAATGCCGGCAGTATTACCTTGCTTACCGCGGCAGATGATTATCTTATTTTTAAAGCATCCGGAATGCAGAGCTATAACCCGAAGCCCTGGATAACCGATGGCACCCAGCAAGGAACACATTTGCTTAAAGACATTAACATTGAGGGTACATCTGCCGGAAATTTTGCCTTTGTTCACATTGGCGACAAAGTGTACTTCCCAGGAGGGTACGAATCCGCTAACGGTGTAGAATTATGGTATACTGACGGAACAGAGCAAGGCACTGCAATGACACCGGATATACGACATTCTTACTCAGGAACGTTGTCGGGCCCCGGACGGTTTTCATCTTCAATATTTAACGGCAGCCTTATTTTTGCAGGTAACAATGGGCTTTCAGGCACTGAACCTTTTATTTCCAACGGTACAGCAGCAGGAACCCATGTTATAAAAGACGTTAATCCGGGAGAAAACATATCCTTTGGCTTTACAAATCAACATGAAAACTACCTTTTTATAAAAGCGGGCAACAAGCTTTTTTTTAACGGCTATGGCGACGGAACAGGTGCAGAAATATTTGTTACCGATGGAACCGGCCAGGGGACAAAACTGGTGAAGGATATTATGCCTGGCATAGGATCCAGTGTAACAGGCAATACATATTTTATGGCATTTGATGATGTTTTTTATTTTAAAGCAAATGATAATATACATGGCAATGAGTTGTGGCGGACAGATGGCAGCGAAGAAGGGACCTGGCTTGTTAAAGATATTAACCCCGGTTCAGAATCGGGGGTCAATGCATCAAACAGTTTAAGAATGCAGAACAAAAATTATACTGTATACAACGGCTCTTTGTTTTTTGTTGCAAATGATGGCACAGGCGAAGCTGTATGGAAAACAAATGGTACAGCAGAAAGCACACTAAAAGTTATAACACTACCCGCAACAAATGCTTATCCCGTTATAATAGCTGCCAACAACAACAAAATCTTTATAACTACAACCGGTTTAAATGTTTTGTATGGTAGCGATGGTACCCAGGAAGGAACAGTACTGATACAGTCTGACATTAATTCAAATTACATACACTTTTTGCATAATACATTGGTTAACGATGAATTATATTACAATGTTAATACTAACACCACCGGACGCAGCATTTTTCGTTCGGATGGAACCCTCGCGGGAACCGTGCTTGTAAAAGGAGACTTAGCAACCGACCGTGGTATAAAATTTATGCAATCATGCGGAAATACAATCTTTTTCGGTTTAGGAGCAAATGACTGGCTTTCCTGGAGCAGTGATCAGATATGGAAAACAGACGGGACTGCTAACGGCACCATAATGCTGACCCAATCTGATACTAATTCGTTCCAGGACTACACCTGCATTCAAAGCAATTTAATGTTTGTAAACCCAACATCGACTCCCAATCTATGGATATCAGATGGTACGGTTTTAAATACATATTCTGTAGACGTAACAGTTTCTAACGGAACGCAATTTGAAGAGTATTATGGCATAAACAGTATCTTCGGAGTTATAGATAATAAAATCTACATGGGAGCAAATACTTTAAATAGTGGACATGAGCTTTATGTGGCCAATGCCGAAAGTATTTTAAGCGCACCTTCCACAGTTGATTTACACAATGATAAACGCAAAAACGATATAACTCTATATCCTAATCCTTCAAATGGGTGGGTTACTATTTATTCTAAATCAAATAGTGTGATATATGGTGTAGAAATATATGACCTGGCCGGGAAAAAGCTTTTTGGAACTGATGTAAACGACACAAAATATGAACTGCAAGCCAATGATATGGCTAATGGCATATACTTAGTAAAAGTTAAATCATCTAACGGAACCGAGACGCAAAAACTTATAAGGTCGTAGCCAAATGAACAAAATAGAACACCTGGGCATCGCCGTAAAAAGCCTCGACATATCAATACCTCTGTTTGAAAAGCTGCTCAACACCCCCTGCTATAAAACCGAGGAAGTACTTAGCGAAGGCGTAAAAACCGCCTTCCTGCAAAGCGGCCCCAACAAAATAGAGCTGCTGGAAGCCACGAATGCCGACAGCCCCATCGCCAAATTTTTAGAAAAGAAAGGCGAAGGCATTCACCATATTGCCTTTGATGTGACAGATATTGTGAACGAAATAGCCCGCCTGAAAGCCGAAGGCTTTACGGTACTAAATGAAACCCCGAAAAAAGGCGCCGACAATAAACTGGTTGCTTTCCTCCACCCGAAAGGCACGAATGGGGTGTTGGTGGAACTGTGCCAGGAGATTGGGATTTCAGGTTTATGATTTTAGATTTCAGATTGAAATACACTCGGATGAGCCACTGCTGTTTAGTAGATATGAGTGAAGTTCAATCTAAAATCTTAATTCTCAAATTATTCTTCAGAAAGCGCGTTCCATCCCCTTGATTTTAGCGGGATTTTTGTATTGGCGCGGGTAATCAGGTGTATGCCTTCGCTTTCCTGGGTCATATGCCCTATGATGGTAAAGTTAGGGTTGCCTTTTATTTTCTCAAAATCTTCCATTTTAATGGTAAAGAGCAACTCATAATCTTCGCCACCGTTAATGGCTACGGTGGTAATATCAATATTAAATTCCTCGCAGGTATTTATCAGCTGTGGGTCTACAGGGATTTTCTCTTCATACAGGTTGCACCCCACCCCACTGTTTTTACACAGGTGTATAATTTCCGACGATAACCCATCAGACACGTCTATCATACTAGTTGGCTTAACGTTAAGATTGCTAAGTATATCACGGATATCAGCACGGGCCTCCGGCTTAAGCTGGCGCTCTATCAGGTAGCTGTAGGCATCAAGGTCGGGCTGGTTTTGCGGGTTTACCTCAAATACCAGCTTTTCGCGCTCCAGCACTTTAAGGCCCATATAAGCCGCGCCCACATCACCGGTAACAACTAATAAATCGGTACTGCCGGCACCGTTGCGATAGGTTATCGCTTCGGCATTGGCTTCGCCCAGGGCCGTAATGCTCAGTATCATCCCTTTTTGAGATGACGTGGTATCACCGCCTACAATGTCTACACCGTATATTTTAGCAGCAAGCTTAATGCCGTCATACAACTCATCCAGTGCCTCTACCGGAAAACGATTGCTCACCGCGATAGAAACGGTTATTTGCGTAGGCTTAGCGTTCATGGCACAGATGTCGCTTACGTTAACCACCACGGCTTTGTAGCCCAGGTGCTTCAGCGGCATATAAGCCAGGTCAAAGTGTACGCCCTCAACCAGTAAATCGGTAGAAACCACTACTTTTTTATCTTTAAAATCGAGCACGGCGGCATCATCGCCTATACCGGTAAGGGTACCGGGCTGTGTGGTTTCAATATCTTTTGTAAGGTGGGCTATAAGGCCGAATTCGCCCAGATTGCCCAGGCTGGTACGCTGCTGGTTTTTATCTTCTATCATTGCTTTGAGTGTCTGAGGTGCTTAAGGACTTAGATCCTAAGTGTGTGCAAAGGTACGAACTTTTACCAGTAGAGACGCATTCAATGTGCCTCTACAAACAAAAACGCACCCTTCTCAGGGCGCGTTCTTAGTATATTTGCTTTGTTTTATTACTTGATACTCGCAAAGAGGTATTCCCTGTTCATGCGGGCAATGTTCTCTAAAGAAATACCTTTAGGGCATTCTACCTCACACGCACCGGTATTGGTACAGTTACCAAAGCCTTCTTCGTCCATCTGGCGCACCATGTTTAGTACACGCTGTGTAGCCTCAACCTTACCTTGAGGGAGCAATGCATACTGAGACACCTTAGCGCCTACAAACAGCATTGCAGAGCCGTTTTTACAACTGGCCACACACGCGCCACAGCCTATACAGGCAGCCGCTTCAAAAGCGCGGTCGGCATCATGCTTGGGTACCGGGGTAGCATTGGCATCAATAGTGTTGCCGGATGTATTAACCGAAACGAAACCACCTGCCTGCTGTATCCTGTCAAACGACGAACGGTCTACAACAAGGTCTTTTATCACCGGGAAGGCTTTACTCCTCCACGGCTCTACATATATGGTATCGCCGTCTTTAAACGAGCGCATGTGCAGCTGGCAGGTAGTTACCTTGCTGGCCGGGCCGTGCGCACGGCCGTTAATGTATAGCGAACACATACCGCAAATACCCTCGCGGCAATCGTGGTCAAAGGCTACAGGCTCTTTCTGGCTGTTAACCAGCTGCTCGTTCAACTGGTCGAGCATCTCAAGGAATGAGCTGTCGGTAGATACCTCGTTAAGTGTATAGGTTTCGATATTTCCTTTAGCCTTGGCGTTTTTCTGGCGCCATATCTTAAGGGTAATGTTTATATTTTTATTAGAAGCCATATCCGATTTATTTTATTTGTAGTTCCTGGCCGCGATTTTAATGTACTCGTATTTAAGCTCTTCTTTATGAAGCACCTCGTTGTTGATGTCGTCGCCCTGGTATTCCCACGCGCCCACAAAGTTGAAGTTCTCGTCATCGCGAAGCGTTTCGCCATCAGCATCCTGGTATTCTTCCCTGAAGTGTCCGCCGGCCGATTCATTGCGTTGCAGCGCATCGCGGGCCATAAGCTGGCCAAGGTCGATAAAGTCGGCTACGCGAATGGCTTTTTCAAGCTCGGGGTTAAGCTCGTCGGCACTGCCGGGAACGTATACATCCCTGTAAAACTCAGCCTTAAGCGCCGCGATTTCGGCAATAGCCTCGGTAAGGCCCTGTGCATTACGGCCCATACCTACTTTGTTCCACATAATGTGGCCCAGCCTTTTATGGAAATGGTCTACCGTTTTCGTTCCCTTGTTGTTAAGGAAACCGTCTATCTGCGACTTCACGCCTGCCTCTGCTTCTGCAAATTCGGGGCTGTCGGTAGAAATTTTTCCAGTACGTATCTCTCCTGCAAGATAGTCTGATACGGTATACGGCAGTACAAAGTAACCGTCTGAAAGGCCCTGCATCAGTGCCGAAGCGCCAAGGCGGTTAGCCCCGTGGTCAGAAAAGTTCGCCTCACCCGCCACAAAACAGCCCGGTATGGTACTTTGCAGGTTATAGTCTACCCACACGCCACCCATGGTATAGTGTACAGCAGGGTATATCTTCATTGGGTTTTCATACGGGTTTTCATCGGTAATTTGCTGGTACATCTGGAAAAGGTTACCATATTTTTCCTCTATCCAGGCTTTACCCAGTTTTATTACCTCTTCATCCGTAGGGTTGTGGTTACCTTTTGCATAAGCGGTTTGCCTGCCCTTATTAATTATCTCTGAAGAGAAGTCGAGGTAAACACCTTCCTGCGTATCGTTGTTCTCAATACCAAAACCGGCATCGCAACGCTCTTTAGCGGCGCGTGATGCTACGTCGCGCGGCACCAGGTTACCAAAGGCAGGGTACCTGCGCTCAAGGAAATAATCCCTGTCTTCTTCTTTTATATCTACAGCCTTAAGCCTTCCTTCACGGATGGCCGCGGCATCTTCTTTCTTTTTAGGTACCCATATACGGCCGGAGTTACGCAGTGATTCGCTCATCAGCGTAAGCTTACTCTGGTTAGAGCCGTGTACCGGTATACAGGTAGGGTGAATTTGCACAAAGCACGGGTTAGCAAAGTAAGCGCCTTTTTTGTGTATTTTCCATCCGGCGGTTACGTTACTGCCCATAGCGTTTGTAGAAAGGAAGTACACGTTACTGTAACCGCCCGAAGCGATAACAACCGCGTGTGCAGAGTGCCTTTCAAGTGCGCCGGTAACCAGGTTACGGGCTATAATGCCACGCGCCTTGCCGTCAATTTTTACAACATCAAGCATTTCGTGGCGGTTGTACATCTGCACACGGCCAAGTCCTATCTGCCTTGAAAGCGCCGAGTAAGCGCCTAACAGCAACTGCTGGCCGGTTTGCCCTGCGGCATAAAACGTACGCTGTACCTGTACGCCGCCAAAAGAGCGGTTATCAAGCATTCCGCCGTAATCGCGGGCAAAGGGAACGCCCTGGGCCACACACTGGTCGATAATGTTGCCCGAAACCTCTGCAAGGCGGTGCACGTTTGCCTCACGGGCACGGTAGTCACCACCTTTTATAGTATCATAAAACAGCCTGTAAATACTGTCGCCATCATTCTGGTAATTTTTGGCGGCATTTATACCACCCTGCGCGGCAATAGAGTGCGCGCGGCGTGGCGAATCCTGAAAGCAGAATGCCTTAACATTATAGCCCATTTCGCCAAATGACGCAGCAGCCGCCGCGCCCGCAAGGCCGGTACCTACAACAATTATGTCAATTTTTGGCCTGTTGTTTGGGGCAACAAGCCTCAGGTGGTCTTTATAGTCGGTCCATTTTTTAGAAATATGACCGGCCGGTATCTTAGAATCTAACGCCATATAAGTAGATGTTGATTATTTGTATAAAAAGTGAAGGTAAAGTGGTATAATGGCAAACGCAGCCGGAACAATGATTGAAAAGGCATAGCCAAATTTCCTGATAAATCCGTTGTATTTAGGGTTGTTAGCGCCCAGCGACTGGAACGCGCTGCCAAAACCGTGGTACAGGTGGAAGCCAAGCGCCACCATAGCCAGCACATATAATATAGTAGCAATAAGGCCCATGTGGTTTACCGGGTTCTTAAAAAACTCCACAGTTATTTTGTGCAGGTCTTTATACCCTTCGGCAAAATATACTTTTTGCATTTCCGGCGTTTCAGTAGGGTTCATCATGTCAGGCATTTTCTTAGGTATCATGGCATAAAATTTATTGCCTTCTTTTACAAGGTTTTTGCCATCAACCCTTTTAGTATTCAAAAAGCGTGCATCGCCCGTTGCTGTGGTAATATAAAGGCTTTGCTCTTCCTCTTGCGGGGTTGCGCCTTTAATGGTAACTGTTTGCAGCGGCATGTCTTCCTTAAAGTGCATTACTGCCCAGAAGTTAACCATGTGGGTAACAATAAACACCAATATAATGGTACCTAAAACCGCCATATTGCGCGATGCCCAGATGGTGTTTTTCTGCGGCTGGTTCATTACATAGCCTATAGGCCTTGCCTTCCTGTTCTGGATGGTAAGCAGTATACCGTCAAAGGCATGGAACAGTATAGAAATGTAGGTAAGGTATGACAGTATCTTAACCGCGGGGTTAGTAGTCATAAACAGCGCGTAGAGGTTAAAGGCCAGCGCATCCGAAAAAATAAGTTGTAAGTTGCCCAGTAAATGCCCCACAAGGAACAGGCAGAGAAATAAACCTGTTAAAGACATCCAGTATTTCTTGGCGATAGATGACTTCAATAGTGCAGATTTTGCCATAATGTTTGTTTAAAAGTAAATGTTTTAAAAAAATCAAACAAATTTACATCTAAATGAAATTCTTCACAACCTTTCAACGCTAATTTATAATCAGTTTAAAGTGGATTAATTTTAAACTATTATCAACTTAAAAATAAATTATGTGTTTTTTTATCCTAAAAAAAGTTTAAATAATGCAAAAAAACCAAATCAACACAAAACCCATACTGAAAACTACAGCGATTTAGTAAACCGTAAAACATCAAAAGCCGGTTTTATTTACGCTAAAATCCTACTTTCACGCCGATTGAAAAATCTTAGCGCGCAGTTAAGCCTAATACTCCCCTAAATTTATACAACTGTGCGGGTAAGTGTGTGCTTTTTCGCTAAATACAAGCCAGTAACAAAATGATGATTTTAATGCAATGCAAGCCTAAAACCGCTAAATTTGCAATTCTTTAAAAAACTGTAACCAATGAACACCGGTATAGACGCTATTGCCTACGATATTGCCAAGATACATTTACCCATACGCACCCTTGCCGAAGCCCGTAATATAGAGGCCGATAAGCTTGAAAAAGGCCTGGGCCTGCTGAAAATGACCCTGCCCGATACCCACCAGGATACCGTGGTTTTTGCCGCCAATGCGCTTACCCGCCTTATTGCCGACAATAACATTGACCCAAACGACATAGCACGCATATATGTGGGCACCGAAAGCGGCATAGACAACTCTAAGCCCATAGGCTCTTTTGTTATCAGCCTGATGGAGCAACTGCACGGCCACAACTCGTTCCTGCATTGCGATACCGTAGATTTTACCTTTGCCTGCATAGGCGCCGTAGATGCCCTGCACAACTGCATCGACTTTGTGCGCCTTAACCCCGGCAAAAAAGCCGTGGTTATTGCCAGCGACATAGCAAAGTACGATCTGGAGTCTACCGGCGAATATACCCAGGGTGCCGGTGCCGTAGCACTGCTTGTTACCGAGAACCCACGCATTATAGCCTTTGATAATAACTGGGCCGTAAGCGCTAAAGGCGTGTTCGACTTCTTTAAGCCCTACCGTACTCTTGCCAAAAAGGAGATTACTAATATTGAGGCTAACGAGCCGTGGTTTGGCAACCTTGAGGCGCACATAGAAATACACAAAGACCAGCCGGTTTTTGACGGCCAGTACAGTAATACCGTGTATACCGAGCGTACACGCGAAGCCTATTATTCGTTTAAGGCACTTACAAAAACCGCAGGTTCATTATACAGCACCTGGGAGAGCATCATCATGCACCTGCCCTACGCGTTCCAGGGGCGCCGTATGTTTTCTGAAATTTTTGCGCTCGACGCGGAAATACCGCTACTTACCGGAGATGAAGCCCCGGCCGACTTTGCCACACGTATTAAAGAAATTAGCAAAAGCGACGATTACAGGGCTTTTGTAAACCAAAAACTGCAACCGGCCGAACCCGCCTCATCGCTCATTGGCAACCTCTATACCGGTTCTATATTTATGGGATTGCTGAGCGCCCTTGTGGTAAAAGCGGAACAGGGCATAGACATAACCGGCACTGCCTTTGGCTTTTTGGCTTACGGAAGCGGCTCTAAGAGCAAGGCATTCCAGGGGGTGATACAGCCCGGGTGGAAGGCCGCCGCCGAAAAAGCACGCCTGTTCCAAACGCTGGAAACCAGCACTGCCATAGACTTTGAAACCTATAATAAGCTCCACAAAAAAGAACTGGATTACAGCGTAAAAGCCCCCGTGAACGAGTGGATTTTAGACAAGATAGAAACCGAACTGCCCAACCTTACCGGCGCGCGCTATTACCGTTTTGTAGAATAGTTTTTGGTAATGCGGTGAATACGGTAATCTGGCTGTTCGATGTAACGCGGATGACGCGGATTGAGCGGGTAAGCGCGGGATTTCACTGATGGTTACTACTGAGAGAAGCTGTTCCCATCTTCGGGAGGGGTTAGGGGTGTGTTTTTCTAAAACAGCTACCACCTTTATTTTATTGTAACCCAAAGATTCCCAAAGCGGCCCAAAGTTGCCGAAAGAAACAATCAATATCTTATCTCAAAGTCATCCCTGTCGTCCAGGAATGAAAACCGTTTACGTGTGGCGGCAAGGGCTTCCTTATCCAGCACCACGGTAAATACACCGTTGGCTTCGGTGGGCTCCAGCAGGTAATTGCCCAAGGCATCCAGCGCCTGTGAGTGGCCTGTATACCCGTGGCCGTTGCCGTCTTCCCCCGTCCTGTTAACCCCTATGGTGTAGCTAAGGTTTTCTATGGCACGGGCGCGCAGCAGCGTGTCCCACGCCGTGGTGCGCACCTGGGGCCAGTTGGCCACATACAGCAGCACATCATAACCCTCGGTATTGCGTGAAAATACCGGGAAGCGGAGGTCGTAGCACACAAGCGGGCATATCTTCCAGCCTTTATAGTCTACAATCAGCTTTTCTGTACCGGGGGTATAAAATTTATCTTCACCGGCGTATGTAAACAGGTGGCGTTTATTATACGTTTTTATGGTACCGTCCGGGTACACAAAAAACAGACGGTTATAGTACCTGCCCTCTTCCTCAATAACCAGGCTGCCGGTTATGGCTACGTTTTTCGCCATGGCGGTTTCCACCATCCACTGTACCGTGGGCCCATCCATGGTTTCGGCAACCGCCTCCGGGTTCATGCTAAACCCTGTGGCAAACATTTCGGGCAGTACAATAAGGTCGGTATCGGTAATGCTGCCCAGTAATGCGGTAAACTGTTTGCGGTTTTCGGCAGCGTTTTCCCACGCCAGGGCCGTTTGTATAAGGGAGATTTTCATCTTGATTTGTTTGCCCCTAATTTCACTAATTTTTATCGATAATCAAAGCGTATTATTAATGCTTTAGCAGCTTAAATGCATTGAGCACGGCCTGGTGCATAATGGTGGCATGGTCTTCCCCCGGCAGGTAGTCAAAAATAATTTTTACCGATGTGCTTTTACCTGATTTTATTTTGTCTGCCAGGACATTCGCGTCCACTTCCATCACACGCGGAATGGTGGTAGGTGTTAACCCTTCTTTACCCACACCAATATAAACTTCTACAGGCTGGTTAAACCCGGCAGACAGTATGGCCGGCTGCATGCCCAGGAGCGAACCGTTGTCCCACCACAGGCTGGGGCTTATAATAATGTACCGGTTAAAAAGTTCAGGCTTCCGGAATAATATTTCGGTTTCTAAAAGCCCGCCCAGCGACTGCCCGACAATGGTTTTCGAACCGGAGGTTTTATAGCTTGTAGCTATATATGGCTGCAATTCCTGTACTATAAAGGCAATAAACCTATCCGAATGCCCTGCCTCCGGGTACGCTTTTTTCTGCTCGGCAACCGTTGTGGTAAAGGTATAGTCGCGCCTACGGTTTACGGTAGCTATCCCCACCACGATTGACTTAGGCAAATAATTTACCCATTCAAACCCTGCATATTGCACAATGCCGCAGATGTGTATAAAATCTTCATCCATCGAGCCGTCCAGCAAATAAATTACAGGGTACCTCAGGCTGTCTTTAGCGTTGTATCCTTCCGGCAGATAAATATTGAGCAGCCGCGCTTCGCCCAGTATTTTTGACTGTAAAACGGCCTGGTGTCCAATGGTAATGGGTGTGGTTAAACTGCCCGGCTTTTGCGCCCTGCAGGGCAGCTGCAGTACAAACAAAAGGAAAAAGATGTGCGTAATGTTTTTCATATTCTAACTGTGAGGGGTAAAGTTAGTAAATGTAGCGAAAAGTATGTAGTGGCCTCCCGCCTTGCATTTCTGATGGGCGCAAATAAAAAAAACCGGTAACCCTCACTGTTACCGGCCTTTTCCGAGTACCAACCTAAACTCTACTTATGAATAACTACATTAGTCCAAAATACGTTAACCTTAATTACAAAGTGTACGGCTTTGGGCCTGTATATTTTAAAATCATTTCTACTTACAGCTGAAGGGTAGCTACCCCACCTGCTTTCAGGGTCAGCGTTGTCTTCTTGCTCCCGGCAACAACGTCTATGGTTTTTGCTTCACCTGTTGTATTCTGAATGATGGCGACTATCTTACCCGCCGGGGTTTTGTATGCCACATTGGGCAAGCCCTCTGTTACGTTGCTTTCTACACGCACAGAGCCCGACGGCACAAACTTACTGGCCTGCGCGATGATGTAGTAGGCCGGCTCCCGCGTTACGGTATCTCCGGTTATGGTTACCGCGCCCAGGCAGCGGTCGCATCCGCCACGGTCAGTATGCGGATCCTGGTGCTCATCGGCGGCAAGGTTCCATTCCAGCACGGTTTTGCACCAGTTGCGCGGTGCGCCTATTATCAGGTTCTCTATGTGCCAGTTAAATTCTTTGTCAAATTTGCCCGGGGCACCCACCCACTGCTCTGTAAAATACAGGTTTTTATCAGGGTGGGCATCGTGCACCTTACTTATGGCATTTACCGTACCCCCGTAGAGGTGAAACGCCGACCCGTCAATATACTGTGCTGCCCGGGCATCATCAAGTATCGAGATGGGGTAATCGGGCCTGTCGGCATTGTGGTCATAAATAATGATTTTGGTTTGGATATTGTTTTTGGAAAAGGCTGCCCCCAGGTGGTCGCGCACAAATACCTTCTGGGCATCGGCGGGCATTAACAAACTGGGATTATTACCGGGGTGTAACGGTTCGTTCTGTACGGTCAGGGCATCTATCGTAATGCCGTTTTTCTTCATTTCCTGTATGTACCTCACCAGATATTTGGCGTAGGCCGGGTAAAATTCAGGCTTCAGGCTGCCGCCGCGGGTATCGCCGTTGTCTTTCATCCATACGGGTGGCGACCAGGGCGAGCCCAGTATTTTTATCTGCGGGTTGAGTGCCAGTATCTCCTGTAGCACAGGTATCAGGTATTTTTTGTCATAACCCAGGTCAAATTTCGCAAGGTTTTCGTCGGTTTCCCCTTTAGGAAGGTCGTCATACGAAAACACCTGTTCGTCAAGGTCAGATGCGCCCACACTGATGCGCAGGTAGCTTACCCCAATATCATTTGTGCCGTTGCCAAAAAGTTCCTGCAACAAGGCAGCCCTTGCCGGTGCACTCATTTTAGATATGTGCAGCGCGCTGCCGCCCGTTAGCGTGTAGCCAAACCCATCCATGGTTTGATAGGTAACCGAAGGATTAATCATTACCTGAACGTGCGAAGGGTCGGGCGCGGCAGTGGTTTCCTGCTTTGCCAGCAGCATCGATTTATCGGGCATGGTTACCCAGGCGGTTGCGGTTTTACTTGCACATGATGAAAAAAGGGCGGCTATGGTGAGGGCAAAAATTTTATATATGCCCCTGCCGCTAATAAATGTATACATAGTTAATAGTACTGCTATATCAGTATCCTGCAAATCTAAAACAGGTAATGGCTACATTTATTTTTTCATCTTCACTTTGATTACGCCATACTCATTTATGGCACTCAAATAATTCACTTATTTTTATAATCATATTTATATCAATATATTAAATAGAAATAAAATATACACTTTTATAAATTAAAATAAAGTAATGTATCGTGGTTTATAGTACATTTACATCATTTGTTATATCCTCGTATTGTAGATTGACATGCATAAACTTATTTTAACATTTATATCCACCTGCCTTTCTGTTTTGGCATTCGCGCAAAATGCCGTAAAGCTGAAAATTTATGAAAAATCCGATTTTATGGCCGACAGCCAGTTCTGGTCGGTTTGCGAAGGGAATGACGGGGTAATGTACTTTGGCAATAATGACGGTGTATTGGTTTTTGATGGCGAACACTGGCAAAAGATTATACTGCCCAACAATTCGTCGGTACGCAGCCTTTCACAGGGCATGGATGGCACTATATATGCAGGAGGTTATAACGAGGCAGGGATTATATCACGGGCAAAAGACGGCAGATATGAATATCGGTCAATACTCAAAGAATTGCAACCGGAAGGCCGCAACCTCGAAAATATATGGGGCATTGAACACCTGGGCAACCGGGTGCTGTTTTGTGCCTACAGTGAGATTATTGTGCTTACCGGCAGGGCCGCCACCCGCCTGCCCTCCTCTACCGCTTTTACCTATTCGGCAGTGGTTAACAATAACTACTATGTAGCCGAAAGTGGCCACGGCATACTTACACTTCAGCCCAGCAGCAATACATTGCTCATGGCGTTCCCGGCGACGGGGTTTAACAATGAAGATGTAGCCGAAATTTTACCCGGGGGAAAACAGGGCGCGCTACTGGTGGTTACCGTGCAGGGCGGTATTTATTACGGCGAACTGGCAACCGGCAAAATAACCCTGCTAAACCGCTGTTTCCCGGCAGGTGACGGCAGTGTGGGCGCCGCCCTTAAAAACCCTGACGGCAGCATATATATAGGCACGGTTAACGAAGGGCTGATTTCGGTTAACCGCATGGGGCAAACGAATTATAACCCCGATGGCTTTGCGCCGCTTAAGGATGGCGTAGTGCAAAAGCTCTACCGCACCACAGATGGCAATATGTGGATACTGCAAAACAACGGCCTTGCCTATGCCGATTACCATTCGCCCTACCGGCAGCTGTTTAACCGGGCATCGGTATATGACGCGCTGCCCGTTAAAGACAGCCTCTACATAGCCACCACGCAGGGCATATACTATGCTGCCGATGCGGGAAATAACTTTACCAAAGTAAGCAACCTGCAGGGGCAGGCCTGGACGGTACAAAAAGCGTCGGGCGACATAATAGCCTGCCATGATACCGGGCTGTATAAAATTGTACACGGCAGCGCGGTACAGATAGGCGCGGTAAGCGGCTTCTGGAAGATAAACCCCGTAGCCGGTAAGCCCGGTTTTTACCTGGCTTCGCAATACAATGGCTTGTACCTGCTTGAAAAAAAAGGAAAGGAATGGCTGTTGCACCCCAAGATAGCGGGCTTTAATGAGTCGGCACGCGATATCCTCCCCGCCGATGAGCCACACACCTACTGGGTGTGCCACGGCTACCAGGGCGTTTTCCGGCTGCGTATTAATGCTGCGTACAACCGGGTAAGCTCGGTAGATCATTTTACCAATAAAAACGGGCTGAAAAATTCCTTCAATGTAAATGTGTTCCGCTGGCAGGGAAAGGTGGTATTTACTACTAATAATGGCATCTATACCTTTGATAATACCACTAACCGTTTTGTGCCCTACCAGAAGCTAAACAGCCTGCTGGACCCTACACTCAATACCCGGAAAATACTGCAATATGGAAGCCGTACCTGGTTTGTACAGGACGATGAAGCCGGCTACTTTGATATCAGCCAGCCTGTACCCGAGCCGCGCAAGGACATCTTCCTGAACCTTAAAGGCACCTTTAACCGCGGTATGGAGTGCCTGGTGCCGCTGCCCGGTGATAAAATGCTTTTTGGCACCACAGACGGCCTGTTTTTATACAGTATAAAGAATCCTGGCAACCCGGCTGGTATTAGCACAGCCATAACACAGGTAAGCTACACCCGCAGGCAAAAACAGGAGCTGCTGCACACGGCATCGGGTAAAGGTGCCATAGAGTTGCCCAACAAAACGGACATACTCCGGTTTGATTTTGCCGTGCCAAAAATGGCTAAGGGTACCCGTATACAATACAGTTATATACTGGAGGGCAGCGAGCAGGAATGGAGCCCCTGGCAAAACCAGCCGTTTAAGGAATATACCCACCTGGGGCCCGGCACCTATACCTTTAAGGTAAAGAGCCGCAATACCGCCGGCATAGTGGGCGGCGAGGCGGCGTATAGGTTTACCGTGCTACCCGAATGGTACCAAACCACACTGGCCTATATACTGTATGGTGTACTGTCGCTGCTGGTAATGTATGGCATCAGGCTGCTGATAAAACGCCGCATACGGTATGAAAAGGCCAAGAGCGCCCGCGAGGCCGAAAGCAGCCGCCGCCTGCTGGAGCTGGAAGTGGCGCAGCTAAAATTGCAACGCGACAAGGATGCCGCAATCAGGGATAAGGCAGCGCTGGAAGAAGATGTGATAAATAAGAGTAAGGAACTGGCCAACTATACCATGCTGCTGGTGCAGAAAAAAGATGTTTTTGCCGAAATTACCGACGACCTCAAGGAACTGAAAAACTATGTGCGCAACGAGGAAAGCCGGAAGAAGCTGCTGGATATTTTCCAGAAGCTGAACCGACACCGCGTGGGCGAGGAGTATATGGAGGTGTTTGATGTGCATTTTGAAAAAGTGCACCACAACTTTTTTGAAGGGCTTAAGGCCCTTAGCCCGTCCCTCACCCAGCGGGAGCTGCGCCTGTGCGCCTTTGTAAAAATGGGCCTTACCAATAAGGAGATTGCGCCCTTGCTGGGCATATCGCTGCGCGGGGTAGAAAATGCGCGTTACCGCATCCGTAAAAAGCTGGATGTGGCTAACGAAGATAACTTTGCGGCGTTCCTGGAAGGGGTGGGAAGCGAAACCTGACTGTAGCAACCATGCGTAATGCTGTATTGCCGGATGGCAGCAAAGCACTACCCCCCGGCGGGGAACGGCTGCTCTACATCCCAGTTGGCACGCACATCTATCTGCTTGGGAAAATAAATAACCTCTTCGGGCTGTAGTTTTTTAAAGTAGTTGCCGGTATCCCACACGCGGTTCTTGTTATCATCATAAATAATACGCAGCGTATAGGTATTGGGCTCTATGGCCTCAAAGTTTATTTTGGGGTCGCCGTCTGATGTGGCTGTGGCGTATAACTTGCCCTTAGCATCGGTAATTTCTACAATAACGGGCCATCGCTTTACCTTTTCGAGGGTAACCACCAGGTTGCCAAAATCGGCATACGGCCGTGTGGACAGCTTATAGCTGAGCGTATCGTTTTGCGTATCATAAAAATCGGTAAACGCACCGGGCAGCATTACAAAGCTGTACTTCTGGTTTTCGTCTTTCTTAAAATCAAAGTCCAGCCGCTGCTCAAAGGCATCATATTTATACGTAAACGGCACGGCGGCAGAATCTTTATCTATAAGCGAAATCTTTGCCGCATCAATCTGCGTCAGCGGCGTTTTCGCCTTCAGCATAAAGCGTTCGCGAAAGGTAAGCCCGCCTTTTTGCACGGCCTCTATTTGTAGTGAGTCGGCCTCTTTTAATTCCTTAATTTTGGTAATAAACGATTTCAGCGTGTCTTTCTGCTTTATTTGCACCTGTAGCGAATCTGCCGTAATTCCGCGGGGCAGCCACAGTTGCAGCGAGTCTTTATCCGGTAATTTGGTCAGCAGGCTTTTTATGGCTTCTCCGTTCGTGCCGTGCTTGACCGTAGCGGTTACGGTGCTGTCGGCAGCGCCCTCATACGGCACAAACAGTCTGTTAGCCGTTTCCTGAACCGGCTTTTTGCCATCAAAATCAAGCGTTTCCTTAAACAGTTCCAGCGAAAAAATGGTATCGTTAGGCACCTCAACCGGGTCTTTTAAAAACGCCAGCTTGTCTGATTTCGGGTTGTAGATATAGTTATTGGCTACATCCTTCATGGCAAAAATATAGTACTTGCCCGCCTTAAGGTTTTGCAGGCTGAAAAGCGTGAGGCTGTCCAGCGTATTGGTTACATACCGCGGTTTTTTCTTATATATGGTGCTGTCGGTAAAGGTTTCGTTTGCCTCATACAGCATTATGGTAACAAAGTTGTCGGTCTTGGTATCGTGTGCATCCTTAATGGTGCCGCCCAACGCCAGCGAATCGATATACGCGCCCGTAGAAAACACAAAGCGGAACTGCGAATAGGGGTTGCCCTCGTTGTTATCGGTAATGCTCTGCCCAAAGTTAAAGCTGTAGGTAGTGTTTTCCTTAAGGGTATCTTTTATCCTGATGTTGATGAATTTGCTCGCGCTCCCCGCCGGCATAATTACCGGGGGCGTATCCATAGGTGGCGAAATGATGAGTTGCTTGTTTACATCTTTTATCTTGATGTACTCGTCAAAATCGATGTGTATTTCGCTGCCGGTAAAGTTGGTCGTCATGTTACGGGGCGAACTGCTAACCAGCGTGGGCGGAATGGTATCTTTAGGCCCGCCGGTAATAGAGCCGCGTTTTGCGCAGGCGGTAAGGCACAGCGCCGCCAGCACAAAATATATATAGAGTTTGTTTTTAAGCATAATCTGGAATTGTAACGGCAAAATAACGATTATATTTAGTGACGTGGAACTATTTTGCCCAAAATTTAAACTGTTGGGGTGTTCTTAATATAACTGTTCAGAAGATTTTACTGGATATTTTTACCACAAAGGCACAAGGATTTTCACAAGGGACACAAAGCTGCCTGGACAATTACCGGGCTGAATGGACACACCCGGGGGCAATGCCCGAACTGAAGTAAAGCTTTGTGTTCTTCCGCCGAAGGCGGTTTTCGTTGTGCACTTAGTGAAATCCTTGTGCCTTTGTGGTAAAATTAAAACAGACTTTAACTCTGCGCGAAAGCTATCGTTACTATACTAAGCCGTGCGCCGGGAATTTGCAGCAGCAGTTTGCCGCAGGCTTCTAATGTAGCGCCTGTGGTAATTACATCGTCTATAAGCAAAAAGTGCTTACCGTAATCGGCGTCATCGTAATCTACTTCAAAAGCGCTGCCGATAATCTGGGCGCGCATTTCGCGGTTCTTTTTCGTCTGGGTTTTAGTATAAGAAGCACGGAGTAGTATGCTATCAGTATAGGGCACATCCATCCCGGCGGATAGCGCTTTACCAAACTCCGCCACCTGGTTGTAGCCGCGTTCCCGAAGCTTGCGCGGGTGCAGCGGCACGGGTATGATATCCGTCACGGTTTGCAGCTCCGGCACCTGTTTGAGCAGCGGGGCATACCACTCGCCCATAAGCCTGCCCACGGCCTGTTGCTTACGGTACTTAAGGTTATGTATCATTTGCTGTACCATACCCTCTTTATGAAAATACACTAAAGACGATGCGTGCTCCAGCTCCAGCCTGCCGTAGAACTTTTGGGCGGTTTCGTTAGCCGGGTGGCGGTAGTGCTGGGTATAGGGCATGTCGTGCCGGCATGCGGTGCAAATCGTGTCTTCGCTTTCCAGCAACAGGGCATCGCAACCGCAACAGGTTACGGGGTATAGGAGATTGATGAGGGATTTTAGCATTGGGACACGTTCATTACTATAAATCCTCAAAATCGCCAAAATCAAAATCACCAAAATCGTCCTTGAAAACTCTTTGTGCTAGAATTAATTCTTCTTTTAAAACATTCTTAAAATCTTGTTTAAATTCTATTGCTTTTGGATTTTCAATCTTTAAAGAACATTGTACGTAAGCTTTGATAAAAGGATTAGAAAAATAATATGTATTATGATTAGCATTGAATCTTAATATTTCTGACCTCTCCGGTTGAGTAAATTCTTCAATATACTTTCTTAAATTATTACCTTTGTAATTAACATTCCCATTTTGGATACTTTCTTTGAGTTCTAAAATTGAAAAGTTATCTTTTCCCAAGGTAACTATATAACCAAGAAGATCTAATGGATTCTCATTTTTACGAGGATGTACAACTTTCGTCGCTTGCTCAAAAATAGCTTTAAGCGAATCCGAATTTTCTTCTAAATATTCATCCATGGCCTCATTAAATTTTTGAGCCTGAATTCTTTTTTGACTACTTTGGGTTTTAAAAATTTCATCCAATTCACAAAGTAGTAAACATAGTTGATGTGTAACTGCGGGCAATCCGCTTGAATATGTAACTATACGATTTGTAACGTTTTCTGAGAATTTAATGTTTAATAGTCTTTCGCCTGTTTCAATTATTCTTTTGAGAGTATCATGTGACATTAAAGGAACTTCTATTTCTGAAATCCTGCTCCTCATTTCTGAGTCATATTGAACGACTTCTCTGGCAGAGTTAACGGCTCCTATTGCTATAATTTTTAAATTGGAAAACTCTGTTGAAGCATCCATAAAAACTTTCATTATCTGAGCCATTTGCTTTTTATGAGACTCTTCAATTTTATGGAAGTCCTCAATAACCCAAACTAATTCCTTCGATCCAATAAATTTAGCAAGTGTCTGCGGCGTAGTGGGCAACTCAACTACTCTTTTTTGAGAAACTTTGGCATCGCCTTTTGTTTCTGCTTTTAATCCCGCTTTCAAAATCCAAAAAGATGCCTCTAAGTTACCTCCAACAGTATTTGATTCAACATTTTCTTTTTGATGAGGGTAATATACATCAAGCTGATTGAAAGCGTCGATTATGATATCTTGAATCGTCATTCCGCTTATGCAACTTGTCTTAATATAATTAATTTCAAACTCTTTAAGCTTTTTAAAAAGTAATGTAGTCTTACCAACACCTGAAAAGCCATAAATTATTATTTGTTTACCACTTGTTCGAAGCGCTCTATCTATCCTTTTATTGATTTCATTCCGAGCTACAAATGTTACATCAGCTGGCTTACTTGGGGTGAAAATTTCTTCAAGTTTATAAATTTTTCTTTTTTGATCCATTATGTTCGGTTAGTTAATCTAGATTGATGGTTTTACAAGGCTAAAGATATAAAATCACATCTTTTATTTATGAAAAACTTTGGCCTGAGATTTGTAAATTTGCTGTGCAATTAAATAAAAATGAAACACCTCCGCATAGTAACGTTCTTTGGCCTGCTGGCCCTGCTTTTTTCGTGTAACGACGATGCCGGCGCACGCATAGCCGAAAGCAAGCGCACCCAAAAAGTAAATGACTCAATACTTAAAGTGATAGAAAGCAACTGGAAGTTTGATGTAGTGCCGCTGTCGCCCAAGGTGGCCGAACGCATAGGCGGGTGGAACGAGTGGGAACAGTTTAACAGTGAGTTGCAGCAAAAGCCCAAGGGTTCGCTGGATGCCTACAGGCGCAAGGTTACCGTGCTTTCTAAAAAAGTAGACGGGCTGGGGAACAACATCCCCCCGTTTTTTAACAAGCCGCAGGTGCGCAGCCGCATTGGCGTGCTCATTACCCAGGTAAAACAGCTGGAAACTTTTATAGGGCTGGAAACCATCCCCGATAAAAAGGTGGTAGGGCTTATAAACGCCGTTGCCGCCAATGTAAACTCTACCCAGCAACAGTTTGACGAACTCATTCGCTTTAGCGAAATACCTAAGGAAGAGGGCGAAGAGCAGATGATACGCGCGCTGGATACCGCCCGCCTTGCTAACCCCGATGCCATGATGCAGCCCACACAAACCCCGGGGCAGCCTAACCGGCCAATGCCCGGCGGACACGGTGCAGGATACCTTAAACAATAGCCCTTGAAAAACGATATTTTAGATTTATACAGCCAGCACGCCAAAGTAAAGCAGATAGCCGCTGCCGTGCAGCAGCGCGAAGCCAAGATCCAGGTTAAGGGTCTTATAGGCTCATCGCTTAGTTTTGTTACCGCGCCGCTGTTCCGCGAAAGCGAACTGCCGTTCCTCCTCATCTTAAAAGATAAGGAAGAGGCTGCCTATTACCTTAACGACCTTGAGGCGCTGGTGGGCAAAGACGATGTGCTTTTTTACCCCGGCTCCTACCGCCGCCCCTACCAGATAGAAGATACCGATAACGCCAGCGTGCTGCTGCGTGCCGAGGTGCTTAACCGCATTAACAGCCGTAAAAAGCCCGCCATAATAGTATCGTACCCCGAAGCGCTTTTTGAAAAAGTGGTTACCCGTCAGGAACTCGACAAGAATACCCTGAAGATAAGCGTGGGCGAACAGGTATCAATCGACTTTATTAACGAGGTGCTGTTTGAATATGAATTCAGGCGTGTAGACTTTGTTACCGAACCGGGCGAATTCAGCGTGCGCGGGGGTATTGTAGACGTGTTCTCCTTCAGTAACGACAACCCCTACCGTATCGAATTTTTTGGCAACGAGGTAGACAGCATCCGTACATTTGATGTGGCAAGCCAGCTTTCATTGGAAAAGAAGAACAAGATTTCGGTGATGCCGAACATGGAGAATAAATTCCTGAAGGAAAAGCGGGAAAGCTTTTTAGACTACATCAACGAAAAAACAGTATTGCTCATACAAAACACCGATGCGCTTTTGGCACAGCTCGACCTCTTCTTCAGCAAAGCAGTTGAAGCGTTTGATAAACTGAGCAAAGACGTTAAGCACGCTTCGCCGGAAGAACTGTTTGTAAACCAGCAGGTATTTGTAAAAAAAGCGCTGGACTTTACCATAGTAGAATTAGCAAACACCGCCATTTTCAAGACACAAAAGACATTTGAATTCCACATACAGCCGCAGCCGTCGTTCAACAAGCAGTTTGATTTATTGCTGGCCAACCTGAGCGAGAACCATGCTAACGGCTATAAAAACTACATTTTCTGCGCGAATGAGCCACAGGCCAAGCGCTTCCACGATATTTTTGAAAGCCTGGATGAGGCCAGCCACGAAGACATACGTAAACAATACAAAACGGTTGTTTTTCCTATTTATGAGGGCTTTATCGACGAGGAAAACCAGATTGTGTGCTATACCGACCACCAGATTTTTGAGCGCTACCACAAGTTCAGCATCAAGAACGGCTACAGCAAAAAAGGCACCATCACGCTTAAGGAACTTAACTCGCTGTCCGTAGGCGATTACGTAACGCACATCGACCACGGTATAGGTAAATTTGGCGGGCTGCAAAAAATACAGGTCGAGGGCAAAACCCAGGAGGCCATAAAGCTGGTCTATGCTGATAACGACATCGTGTATGTGAGCATCCACTCGCTGCACAAAATATCTAAATACAACGGTAAAGACGGCGCCCCACCCAAGATATACAAGCTGGGTAGCGGTGCCTGGAAAACCCTGAAGAACAAAACCAAGGCACGCGTTAAGAACATTGCCTTTAACCTGATACAGCTGTATGCCAAGCGCAGGCTGGAGAAAGGTTTCCAGTTTGCACCGGACAGCTACTTACAGGCCGAATTGGAGTCATCCTTCATTTATGAAGACACGCCGGACCAGATTACCGCTACCCGCGACGTTAAGGCCGACATGGAAAGCGAGCGCCCTATGGACCGCCTGGTGTGCGGCGACGTGGGCTTTGGCAAGACCGAAGTTGCCATACGGGCCGCTTTTAAAGCGGTAGATAACGGCAAGCAGGTGGCGATACTGGTGCCCACGACTATTTTGGCCTACCAGCATTTCCGCACGTTTAGCGAAAGGCTGAAAGACATGCCCGTTACGGTAAGCTACCTGAACCGTTTCCGCACCGCCAAGCAGAAAAAGGATACACTTGAGGGCCTTGCCGCCGGAAAAGTCGACATACTCATCGGCACGCACCAACTGGTAAACAAGAACGTACAGTTTAAAGACCTGGGCCTGCTGATTGTAGACGAGGAACAGAAATTTGGCGTAAATGTAAAAGACAAACTCAAGACCATCGCCGAAAATATCGACACCCTAACGCTAACGGCAACGCCTATACCAAGGACGCTGCAATTTTCGCTTATGGCGGCAAGGGACTTATCGGTAATCACTACGCCCCCGCCCAACCGCTACCCCATAGAGAGCCACGTGGTGGGCTTTAACGAGGAGGTGATACGCGATGCCATTTCGTATGAAATTCAGCGCGGTGGGCAGGTGTATTTTATCAACAACCGCATAGAGAATATTAAGGAAGTTGCGGGTATGATCCAGCGCCTGGTGCCACACGCCAAAGTGGGCGTGGGCCACGGCCAGATGGACGGCAAAAAGCTGGAGGAACTGATGCTTTCCTTTATGGAAGGGCATTTTGATGTGCTTGTTGCCACCACTATTATAGAAAGCGGGCTGGATGTGCCCAATGCCAATACGATTTTCATTAACAACGCTAATAACTTTGGCCTGTCTGACCTGCACCAGATGCGCGGGCGTGTGGGCCGTAGCAATAAAAAAGCGTTCTGTTACTTTATTACGCCGCCGTACAGCGCCATGACCGAGGAAGCGCGCAAACGCATACAGGCGCTGGAACAATTCAGCGAACTCGGCAGCGGCTTTAACATCGCCATGAAAGACCTTGAGATACGTGGCGCGGGCGACCTGCTGGGCGGTGAGCAAAGCGGTTTCATAAACGAAATAGGCTTTGAAACCTACCAGAAAATAATGAACGAAGCTATAGACGAACTGAAGGAAAACGAGTTTAAAGACCTGTACGATGAAGTAGACGGCGATACCGAAAAAGAGTACGTTAAAGACCTACAGATTGACTCTGATTTTGAACTACTGTTCCCTGATGAGTACATCAACAATATATCGGAAAGGCTGAATTTATATAACGAACTTGGCGCCCTTAAAAACGAGGAGGAGCTTGTCGCTTATGAGCAGAAGTTGGTCGACCGTTTCGGCCCATTGCCCAAGCCTGCACAGGCGCTTATTACCAGTATGCGCATCAAGTGGCTGGCCACGAAGATGGGTATCGAAAAACTGGTACTGAAACAGGGCAAGATGGTGGGCTACTTTGTGGGCGACCAGCAAAGCGCCTACTACCAGAGCGGCATGTTCCACAAGGTGATTAAGTTTGTACAGCAGTACCCTACCGTTGCAAAAATGAAGGAAAAGCAAACCAAAAACGGCCTGCGCCTGCTGCTTACATTTGAGAATGTAAAAACGGTACAAAAAGCGCTGAATATGCTGGGGATGGTGTTTGAATAAGCTGCTGAGTTTCTTAGGGGCTGAGCTGCTAAGATTTTGCAGTAACGCATCGTTAAGGAAAGGACGGGATAAAACGGTTAGACGTGATTTATTAAAGTTAGTTTTGATTAGGTTTTTTCTGTTTATTTGCAATATAAATCAGGCAATCACAAGTTTTTGAATATGACAAAACCAACCATACTCTTTATCCTTTTGACATTTATTATTGGATGTAACCCGCAAAAAAGATCCGCAACCTGGGATCGTGAAAACGTCATAAAGGTGAACAAGAATGACAGCACCCACCTTAGTGCCCAAAGACTGGCACAGGAAAACATGCCTGCGTTTATTGAAATGTTCAACAAAAAGAAAAACCGCTGCAAATTCAATATCAGCGCGCCGTATACCGAAAACGGCCATACTGAAACCATGTGGTTTACGGTAAAGTCGGTTGAAGGTGATGCATTTAATACCGAACTCAATAATGTGCCGTTGCATATAAAAGGCATAAAATTGGGCGACAAAATTAAAATTCAGAAAGACAGCGTTAAAGACTGGATTGTGTCTAAGCACCATAAGGTAATAGCCGGCAATTTTGCCAATGAGGACTTGTAAATAGCGGCAACGTAAACTATAATTGTATGGCATCTGCATTTTGGTATTTAGAAGACGGGCGCGGTTTTGCCAGACGCTGGAGCTCGATGGCTTATATGCTGCGTTTTATAACTGATGAGCTGAAAACTATTAAAGGTGCCGAGGCATTTTATGATTATTTAGAACCTTTTGTTTTTCGAGAAGAAAAAGGCGATGAGTATAACGGCTACGGCGGATTTATTAGGAATGATGAGAGCGTAATGTTCAATTTCGATCTAAGGAGTTTTGCTCCGCAAAATCGGGACTTTTTTTGGATGGCGGCTCAAAATGCCCTGGTTAAATTAATAGTTGCCAATGACAAAGAAAATGAAGGCTTTATCTTCTTACTGACGCAGTTACTCGATATGCACAAACAAATAATCAGAGGAGAAAATCCTATGCTGTTAAACCATCTTACCATTATTGAACCTGAACGGGGTGAAAAATTGGGTCCGGGGTGGTAGTTAATACGAAAACACCCTCCTTTATACCTTAACAATTACCCTAATAGCCAAACCAATGGAAGCTGCACAAAAATTCTCATCATTTGATGAACTTAAAAAAGGAGAAGAAACTGCTACGCAACCATTATGTTCTGATGACGTAAAAGAGTTTCTGGAGTTGATGCGTCAGGGCGAAATTCCTGTTGAATCAAGGCATGTTAAATCAACAAAGTAAATAACCCACAGTCAGCATCCCGTCTTGGCCAAAGGGAACGATAATGCAACTCAACGCATAGGGATTTCTCCCACCATCGAAATCGAAGACCCACGTGTTCCCTCCCCACCGCAGAGCAGTAGAAGAATCCCCGTTACCGGAAAATTATTATCTTTATAAAAATTCCTCATAACATGAACATCCACATAATAGGCGGGGGCAACCTGGGCGCCGCCATAGCCATAGGCCTGGCGCAGTTCACCACAAGCAACAGCATTACTGTAACCCGCCGTAACATACAGCTGATAGCGCACCTTGCCGGGTATGGCATAACAGTTTCGGCAGACAATACCTCAGGCATCGCTAATGCCGATATGGTAGTGCTGGCCATAAAACCATGGCAGGCCGACGCCGTGCTGGATGAAATATTACCACACCTCAACGGCAAAACCATAGCCTCGGCGGCAAGCGGGGTAACGCTGGAACACCTGCATGCTAAAGTAGCGGGCACTAACACCGTGCTGCGCATTATGCCAAATATTGCCGTGCAGTACGGGGCCTCGGCTACCTGCGTTTCTGCAAAGGCGGAAGATGTAAGCAAAACGGGCGCGGTGATGGAACTGTTTGACCGGGTGGGCACATCGGTGCTTATCGACGAAAAGCTTATGGATGCGGCCACGGTACTGGGCGCCTGCGGAACGGCATTTGCCCTGCGCTATATCCGCGCCAGCATGCAGGCCGGTATAGAAATAGGCTTTGACGCAAAAACGGCACTGGCCATAGCCGCGCAAACCGCGCTGGGCGCCACACAAATGCTGCTTAAGGAACAGGCACACCCCGAGCAGCTTATTGATAAGGTAACCACCCCGCAAGGGTGCACCATAGCAGGGCTTAACGAAATGGAGCATGAAGGCTTTAGCTCCTCGCTTATAAAAGGAATAAAAACATCCCTAAAGCAGATTAAAGGCTAAATTTTAGCTATTTATTTAATAAATTAATGCTTTTCATCGGATTTATAGGCTATGTGTCTGTTTAATTTTTTAATCATTAGTAAAATATATTATATTCGCACCATAAAATAGCATTAGTAAAATTTAATTTTACGGTATTTTTGGGGGCCAAAAAAAGGGAAAACTAACCGTTTTCCCTTTTTTATTTTTACGCATGACACAACCACATAATTATTCCGTTACGCCCATGCATCCCGGGGCATTAAAAATCTGAATCAGCTTATAATTTTTGAGATTTATCCGTAACAAAATATTACCGTTATACCATATATTTGTGTCACAAAATTCGCATTTTATGATAAAACCAACTATTTCATTCCTTTTTGTTACAGGCGTAACGTTTGCCCAGAGTGTCATCGGGCATAACAACTCCGGTTCGGTAAACGGCCCGGGCCTTGCGTCGAGCGTAGGCGAAATATATGTGGTGCCGCAAAACCAAAACAACACGTCTGCCGGAACGCTGGCTGCCGCCACACAGGTGGTACTGGGCAACCTTGGTGTAAACGACTATGCCGTTATGGAGGGCGTAACCTACTACCCTAACCCGGTGCAAAACCTGCTTACCATTGATGTAAAGCAGGGCGTAAACCTTGCTAATGCGCAGGTTTATGACGCTAAAGGCACCCAAATTACACTACCGCGTGCTAACGGCAACACGCTCGATTTTTCATCACTTACCGCCGGGGTGTACTTTATCTCATTCCCCGAAACCAAACTTAAACCTATCAAAATCGTTAAAAACTAACAATGAAAAAACTTTACTTTTTATTACTGCTTATTTCAACAGGCCTTAAGGCCCAGGTACCACAGGGTTTTAGCTACCAGGCTGTAGCGCTAAACAGCGCCGGCAACGCCGTAGCATCGGCTCCCGTAAGGCTTCGCGTAAGCATACTGGAAAGCAGCGCTACAGGCAGTGCCAGTTATGTGGAAACGCATAATCCTACTACAAACAACGTGGGGCTATTTACACTTACCATAGGTATGGGCACACCGGTTACCGGTACCTTCAGCACGGTTAACTGGGCACAGAACTCAAAATTCCTTAAGGTAGAAATAGACGTTACTAACGGCACCAACTATGTTACGGTAGGCTCGTCGCAACTGCTTAGTGTACCGTATGCCATGTATGCGGGTTCGGTAGCGGGCATGGGATCGGGTGGCAATACATCACTGTTTACCAGCATGTATATGTATGGCACCTTTAACTCCTACAACCCTGCAACAGCGGTACAAATGAGCGGCAGTGATAGTTTTTACGCCTACAAGTACCTTACCGCAGGCACACAGGTAAAATTCATCCCGTCTACAAGTTCAACAGTGGCTTATGGTAATGGAGGCGGCAATGGCCTTGCCGCAAATGGTGCTGCATTCCCTATAGTGTCTGACGGTATATACCTTGTTACTGTACAGTATAGTGGTACAGGCGAAAACGAAATGCCTATTTATACGGTTGATTTTGATTCGGTAGCCGCGTATGTAAACCCTGACTTTTCGGGTGCAATGTTACCCATGACCTACAATGCCGGCACTAACACCCTTAGCTGTGTTTTAAATGTACCTGCGGGTACGCCAGCAGACTACCGTAAGTTTTATTTTAACATAGGTGGGGCGGTATATGGCGATAACCTTTTAAATGGCTCTATAGACAGCCAGGGTACAGAAATCACCATTCCCGGCACAACCGCGGGCAACTTCCTGGTTACCTTAAACCTTAATTCAACCGGCGACGGAAGCCCTTATACCATTACACAACAGTAATAGCCTGTTTATATAAAATAACAAAGCCCCTTGATTGGGGCTTTTGTTGTTTTATACGGGTTGGCCTTCGCCAAATTTTTGCAGTATGGCATCAAAGGCATTATACACATCCTGCGGATCATCGCCGGTTACCAGCTTTTGCCTGTGTTCTTTAAAATTAGGTATTCCCTTAAAATAGTTTGTATAGTGGCGGCGTGTTTCATTAACCCCTGCACGCTCACCCTTCCATTCTATGCTCCACTTCAGGTGGTTGCGGGCAGCCCCCACCCTGTCGGCTATGGTAGGGCCGGGCAGGTGCCCGCCGGTTGCAAAGAAATGCTTTATCTCGTTAAATATCCACGGGTAGCCTATGGCGGCGCGGCCTATCATAATACCGTCTATACCGTAGCGGTTTTTGTATTCCAAAGCCTTTTCCGGGTTATCGATATCGCCGTTGCCAAAAATGGGTATGTGTATGCGCGGGTTGTTTTTTACGCGGGCTATAGGGGCCCAGTCGGCTTCACCTTTATACATCTGGGCACGCGTGCGCCCGTGTATGGTAAGGGCCTTAATACCCACATCCTGCAGCCGCTCGGCCACCTCATCTATATTGATGCTGTTTTCATCCCAGCCCAGGCGCGTTTTTACGGTAACGGGCAGGCTGGTGCCGTTCACCACGGCCTTAGTAAGGCGCACCATAAGGTCTATGTCTTTTAGCACCCCTGCTCCGGCGCCTTTGCACACCACCTTTTTTACGGGGCAGCCAAAGTTAATGTCTACCAGGTCAGGGCTCACAGCCTCAACAATTTTTGCCGATAGTGCCATGGCCTCCTCATCCCCGCCAAATATCTGTATGCCTACCGGCCGCTCATAATCAAATATATCCAGCTTCTGGCGGCTTTTCATGGCATCGCGTATCAGGCCTTCACTCGATATAAATTCGCTGTACATAAGGTCGGCACCATGCGCTTTGCACAGCCTGCGGAACGGCGGGTCGCTTACGTCTTCCATAGGGGCAAGCAGCAGCGGAAATTCCGGCAACTCAATATTTCCTATCTTAACCATCACTCAACATTTTTTGCAAAAGTAATCATTTGATTTTGAACCGTAATAATAAATGTAGTGGTGGAAATTGATCCGTATGGGTTACAAAATCATAAAAACATCGACGAAACGCAAAAATAATCGACCAAATACATATGCCGCTTTTCAGAATTTTTAAATGAAAGACTATCAAAAATAGTTATTTTTTAAATAATTGAAAAAATATACCGAAAAATAACGCTAATCTGATATAAATACAGGCAACGGGATTTTTAACAAAAAAACATAGTTTTAATTTTTAAATTTGGCCGTAATAATCTTCTGAAAATAAACATTCTAAAGACTTAAATAACCAAGCAATATTTATAAATCATTATAGCATCTAACACACAACAGACAATTTTACACTAAAATAGGAGGCAATGCCTGCAAGCGAAAAAAAAGTACGTTAAAACCAACTTTATACTTGTTAAATCAGCATAAATAAAGGGGTTCTTTAACAATGTTTAACGTCCATTGTTTGCTGTCCCCGCCCATTATTGATTTTCTTTGCATTAATTAAAATTTAGATATTACATGAGGGTTCGAAAAATTACTTCTTTACAGAGGCTGCTATACCTTTGCCTTTTTTTAGCGCAGGCAGTGGCCTATTCACAAACGGTTACGGGCATTGCCCCGGGCAATGTAACGCAGCGTTCGATAGTTACCATATCGGGCAGCGGGTTTACATCATCATCTACTGTACGGTTTTACACCACCGCAGATTCGTCAACAAGCGCCACGTATGTAAGCGCCGCTTCGGTATCATTTATTTCTGAAACACAGCTGCGCGTTATCGTACCTACAGTTATCGCGGCAGGCGCTGCCCAGGCTACAAGGTCAATACGTGTGTATAACGGCAGCACACCGGGCGCTGCGTTTACCTACACCTACACGCCCCCTGCATTAACACCGGCATCGGCAGGTATTACAAAGGTTATTACTAACCATAACGGGTACTGGAACAGTGCCGCAAGCGGCGGTGTACAGCCCGATAGCGGGCATAGCGTTATGGCGTTTCAGTATGGCGGTACGTTGTATAGCACCGGAAGCGAAGCCGCTATAACCAGCGTGCTGGCCAGCAGTGCAAATACAGGTACCTATACCACCGGTAACTGGAGGGCTTTACCCATAAATAATATTGCGGGCACAGTGCCTGACACAAACAGCGGTAACCCTACCCTTATTGTACTGGCCAGTACCATAGACGGTAACGCAAACAGTTCGGTGCCGGGTTCGCCGGCCGTGGCGGGCCTCTCGGTGCGCGATGTACTTATAGACGGCATACGCGGGTTAAACCTGGGTACGGGGGTTACTAACCTGCCCGCCACATCGGTACTTACCTTTCAGGCGCAAAACATACTGCAAAATGTGGCAGGCGATGCCAAACCGGATATCCTGGTAAGCCAGGTGGCTGACCCAAGCGACAATTCATTTTCGGTATACTGCTTTACCGATGCCAGCGGTAACATTGTAGGCAACCCTATGCAAATAGCCCTAAACTCTGTTACCTCGTTAGGCAATTATAAAACCGACTTTTTTACGCTTCCCGCGGGAGCTGCCCTTAATACGGCCACCGTAAACGGATGGACTACCATAGGCACTAACACAAGGCCGATAAGGATGGTGGGCTACAAGCTATCAGACTTTGGTATTGACGAACAAAATAAGGGCCTTGTTACACAATTTAAAGTAATGCCCAGCGGCACCGGCGACCCGGCGTTTATGGCCTACAACAGGGAATCGTTTAACATACCCGCACCGGAAATTACAGGGCAGCCCCAAAGTATAGCGCTTTGCCCCGGCAGCACGGCTAACTTTACCGTAACGCTTGCTGCAACAGGTACCGAAACGGTATTCCAGTGGGAAAAAAACGGCGTAGCCTTAACTAACGGCGCCACCCCAGGTGGGTCTGTTATAAGCGGAGCCACATCGGCCACGCTAACCATTACAGGCATTGTACCTGCCGATAACGGCATTTACCGCTGTGTGGTATCTAACAGCGCCGGCGCGGCATTTAGTAACGACGCTTACCTTAATACCGTTACCCTTGATGCTTCTCCGGCTACAGGAACCTGCATTACTGCCCCTGCCACTATATTTGTCAGCGCAGAAGGCAACAACCCGCAATACCAGTGGTACAGCAATACTACAAACAGCAATACCGGCGGTACCAGTATTAACGGGGCAACAGGCAGCACCTATGCACCCCCTGTTGCAACAGCCGGCACAACATATTATTATGCAGAGTCGTACCCGGCAGGCTATTCGTGCGCGGTTACAAAATCGGCCGTTATACCTTTTACGGTGTACAGCCCATCGGTAGCCGGAACGGTTAACGACAACCAGACGGTATGCCCCGGCACGGGCGCGGTGGTATTCCTTACAGGCCATAACGGCGCGGTACAGTGGCAAAGCACCCAGGTATCGGACGGCAGCGGTGGCTGGACGGATATAGCAGGCGCCAATGCGGCAAGCTACAGTATACCATCGGTTAACGGCATTACTTATTACCGCGCGGTTGTAACTAACGGCACATGCGGCGCTGTAACATCAGGTACTACATCGGTAACAGCCAATACTACGTTTATATGGACAGGCAACGAAAGCACAAACTGGAACACGGCGTCTAACTGGTCCTGCGATGCCCTGCCTACCCCTGAAACCGATGTTACCATACCAGCCGCGCCAATAAACAAGCCGGTGGTTAATAACGACGGCCTTGCCCATGCAAAATCGCTTATTGTAAATGACGGTGCCCATATTACTATAGCCACAGGCGGTTCATTGCAGGTGGTAAACAACATTTCGGTTGCCCAGGCAGGAATATTTGTAGTAGAAAACAACGGTGCCCTTATACAGGACAATGAAACCAGCAACTCAGGCATAATTACCGTAAAGCGCGACACGAACCCGCTTTACAGGCTCGACTATACACTGTGGTCATCGCCGGTAAGTGATGTACGCCTGAGGGATTTCTCTATGGCAACATCAAACAACCGTTTTTATGAGTATAAGTACGACTTTAACGGCCTTGCGAATGTTGAAGGCTACTGGCCGGTAGACCCGCTTACCACCTACTTTACGCCCGCCAAGGCAATATTAATCAGGATGCCTAACGTTAACCCTGCCGTAACCGGATATTCTGAAGGTTTAGCCGCAACGGTGTTTAACGGCGTGTTTACAGGCAACCCATACAACGGAACCATACAAATACCGCTTTCGGTAATGGGCAACCGGTATACCGCAATAGGTAACCCGTATGCTTCGCCTATAAATATTAAAAACTTCTTTACCCAAAACAGCGGTGTGCTAAAGGCAGGGACGCCCATATACCTGTGGAGGAAAAGAAACAACCAGCTGGTATCGTCTTATGCCACAGTAACGCTTTCGGCTTTTGTGGCAAACCAGGCCACGTGGGACATCACCGGTCTTGATACTCCGGGTTATACATCGGGCGGGCAAACACAGGCGGGTTACTTTAGCGGTAACAGCGACAACTGGTTATTATCCCAGGGGCAGGGCTTTATTGTAAAAACCAACGATACCGATACCACCAGCCCCATGGTTACCTTTACAAACGCCATGAGGAAACCGGTACCGCAAACGGGCGGCCAGGCTTTCTTCAGGACGGCAGCAGAAACGCAATCGCGCCTTTGGCTTAACTTTAAAGATACCGAAAATGCCTTTAGCCAGTTAGCCGTAGCGTACAGCGAGGGCCAAACCCTGGGCATAGATTACGGCTATGACGGCTTAAGCCTGAGCGGCGAAGGCAATATGTCCATTTATACGCTGGCAGGCGAAAACAACCTTACCATACAGTCGCGGCCGGAATTTGATGTTACCGATGTGGTGCCCGTGGGCTATACCACAACCCATGCGGGCTCATTTACCATAGGCCTGGACCATGTAGACGGCGTGTTTGAAGCGGGCCAGAAAATTTACCTTCGGGATAATGCTGAAGGCATAGTGCGCGACCTTACCCAGGGCAGTTATACATTTACATCTGAAACAGGCACTGTTAACAACAGGTTTGATATTATTTACGCTTCGCCGTCTGCCGGGCTTGGAACCGACAGTACGTTACCAGACCCTAACACGGTTGTTGTGTACAGGCAAAACAACGTAATAAGTATTAACTCCGGCAACACATTAATGAACAGTGTAAAAGTATATGACATCCGCGGCAGGGTGCTGTACAGCCAGGATAACATAAACGCTGCCGAAACGTCTATAAACAACCTTTCGGTACAGCAGCAGGTTATTGTTGTAGAAGTAAATACAGAAAAAGGAACTGTGTCTAAAAAAGTGATTTTCTAAAAGAAACGCTTTCCCCTATATGTTACCCCTATAAAGGCATGTGCAATCCCCGGCACGTGCCTTTTGTTTTTAAACACTACATAGTTTACACTTTTTATTACAGCTGTTCCATAAAATTTAAGGGAATACCGGCCATAATTGAACCCTATTTTAAACTGTTGAAAAGGCACCCAAAATTAGTGCCTGCTATTTTACGGTAACCTTCCTGATATTAGATGCACCGGTTACGTTTTTCCTGTCAACTACTTTAGCCGATATAAAATAATCGCCGGGCGCATGATTTTTCCATGTAAAACTGTAGGGGGCCTTGGTGTCTTCCCCTAACAATACATCTCCGTTAAAAAACTGTACCTTAGCGATACTTTTTTTACGGCCTTTTACCGCTGCGGTAATAATAATTTCGCCTGCTTCGCCAAAGCTTGCTTTATCTGCCGGGCCGGTTATAAATACAGTTGGGGCATCCGGGTTTACGGGCACATCCCAGCCCTCTGTCCATTTGCGGTAATCGGTATCAGGATACGGGTGTACACGGACAATGGTATTTGCCTTAGTATCATTAAACAAAAATTTATCTATAAAGGCCTGCACCTCGCCATACGATTCCTGCGGCACTACACAATGGTTGTGGCCGCCGCGTATCGAAAAACCAAACCTGTCGGCTATGCCAAAGGCCTGGTACACTTTTTCGGCAGCGCGGTCTGCTACATACCCTGATTCGTCCCCCAGCCATTCATAATCAGGGTTGCCCAGCACAAACAGGGCGCGCGGGGCTATCATGGCTATAAGCTCATGGTGGTCGTGCGGCAATACGCCGGGCCGTCCCGAAAAATCGGCACCCATGGTGGGCATAAACCAGGCATAGTTGGTATTGTCTATTTTCTCTACTTTGCCGATGGTTTCAGAAACGCGCCAGGAGTTTACACCGCCCCCGCCCGATTCCTGGGCAATGGTAAGGGCAATGCGTTCATCAAAAGCGCCGGCAAACAGGGCCATCTTACCCGCATAAGAGCATCCTGTTACCGCAATGTGGCTTACATCAGCCTTCATTTGCGCCTGCACCAGCATTATACCGTCTATCAAACGGCTTATGCCCCACGACCACGCGCTGTAGTTACCCGCAGTAGCAAGCTCCGGGTACAGGCTGTAATAAGGGTCAGTGGGTACCTTGTTGCTGTTATTGGCATAGGTAACCACCTGGTTGTGCATAAACGGAACCTGTATGGCGCCCTCAAACAGGCTGGCCGGTATACTCCCGGTACCCCTGTTCATGCCTATTACCACTGGGAAAGGGCCTTCTCCGGCGGGCATGGTAACACTGGACGTTATTACAAGCGTGTGCCCCTTTTCGGTTACGCTTACCGTTAGCACCCCGTCACTATACGACGCTGTAATTGCGGCCGGGGCAACAGGCTTGGGGCCTATTTCATATTTTTCTATTTCGGCTTTTATTTCGTTTCTCCGGCGCTCCCAGTCGGCAAAATCAGTAGACCTGCCGCTGCCGTCAGACCAGCTAAAGGGGTCGGGCAGCATAGGATAGTTTACAAGGTCGCCCGCCGGGGGCAATGGCGGCAGGGCGTATGCCGCCCCTGTATTTTCCAGGCTGTAAACAAGTGGAGGCGTTTGCCCATAGGAATTAATCAGTGCAAACACGCTTATGATAAGTGCGCTGAACGTAGCTTTTGGTTTCATAAATAAACGATTGGTTTTTTAAAACATCAAATCCGGCTGTTTGCTTATCCCACGGCAGCCGTTAATTAATTTAAAACAAATGTGTTACTAATTTATGCATTTTAGGTTATCCGGTATAATTAATCAGCGAAATCGTTTTCATTTTTTGTGCCCCTGGGATGAGTGCAGCCTGCCATCCGCTTAACGCTTTTACCCCTCTAAAATGTATAAATTTCCCGGAAATGCCTGTTATCAGCCGTTTCCGGGAATTGGCCCGACGGCACCTCTTTGCCACTGGTCGTAACAAACAGACCATTTATCGGTACACACAATTTTATAAAAGCCTCCAAAATACCTTTGGATCAGGGTTAACAATTTTTAACACATCATAAAAATATGAAATGTCCTAAAAAGCTAATACTATAAAGACGCTTTTAGGCAGATAATAACTGCCGACAGAGCCCTTTACTTTTGTTATTTTATCCAGAAGGTACGTACAGCCCCCTGTACGTGCCTTCGTTTTTATACCATTTACCTGTTAGCAACATAACGTAAAAATTACCTTACAGAAAGTTCAATACCTTTCGTCGTAATAAAACAGCATTTTATCGTCAATTTGCTAAAACAAATTAAAGAAGATATTACTTTTGTGTTCGAATCGAATACTAACCACCATGAATTACCCAACCACATTACGCAGCATTATTGCTGTATTTTGCTTTATGACGGGCTATACCGCAGTGGCCCAAAACCAGGAAATAACCCGTACGGCAGCTGTAGCAAACACCACAGCAACCCCTGCCCCCGAAAGCGCGGCAAAAGCTGAAACAGCAAAAGATTTAAACGTACTTAGCACCCTGAAAGCGCAGTTTGCCGAAACCAAAATGCAGCGGAGGAAGCGCAAAAAGAACGACCCCATATTACTACCCTACAGCCTTACTAAAAAATCCTACAGCCTCTCTTAAAACAATATGCACTACACGCCGGCAGCCCGCCGGCGTTTGTTTTTTATACGATGCGCGCAATAGTAAAAAAGGCGCTTTGAAACCCGCTAACTTTAACTATATTTGCCGATTAAAAACCTACCTTTACAGGTAATGCCCCTGTGGGAGGTTCAGGGCAGGCTGCCCAAAAAATTGATTATACGAAGACGATGAAGCACATTAGGAATTTTTGCATTATAGCGCATATCGACCACGGTAAGAGTACCCTGGCCGACCGCCTGCTTGATGCCACGCAAACCGTTACCAAACGCGAAAGCCAGGCACAGCTGCTGGACAATATGGACCTGGAACGCGAGCGCGGCATTACCATAAAAAGCCACGCCATACAAATGGAGTACCACTATAAGGGCGAAGACTATATACTTAACCTTATAGACACCCCCGGCCACGTAGACTTTAGCTACGAAGTGTCGCGGTCTATAGCCGCCTGCGAGGGCGCGCTGCTTATTGTAGATGCAGCCCAGAGCATACAGGCGCAAACCATAAGCAACCTGTACCTGGCGCTGGAAAACGACCTGGAAATTATTCCCGTACTTAATAAGATAGACCTGCCCAGCGCTAACCCCGAAGAGGTAAGCGATGATATTGTAGACCTTTTGGGCTGCAGGCTGGAAGATATTATTCCCGCCTCGGGTAAAACCGGCCTGGGCGTGGATGAAATACTGGCTGCTATTATAGAGCGCATCCCGGCCCCAAAGGGCGACCCTGATGAACCGCTACAGGCGCTGATATTCGACTCAGTATACAACCCGTTCCGTGGTATTGAGGTTATTTTCCGTGTGATAAATGGCTCGATAAAAAAGGGCCAGAAGATAAAATTTATGGCTACCGGCAATGAATATTTTGCCGACGAGATAGGTACGCTAAAGCTGAACCAGGTGCCCAAGCAAATTGTGAGCGCGGGCGATGTGGGTTACCTCATCTCAGGTATTAAAGAAGCTAAAGAGGTTAAGGTGGGCGATACGCTTACCGATGCCAAAAACCCTACCCAAAACATGGTAAGTGGTTTTGAGGATGTAAAACCGATGGTATTCGCGGGTATTTACCCGGTAGATACAGAGGATTATGAGGAGCTGCGCAACTCTATGGAGAAGCTGCAGCTTAACGATGCCTCGCTGGTGTTTACGGCAGAGAGTTCCGCGGCGCTGGGCTTCGGGTTCCGATGCGGGTTCCTGGGCATGCTGCATATGGAAATCATACAGGAACGCCTGGAGCGCGAGTTTGACATGACGGTTATTACTACCGTGCCTAACGTTAGCTACCTGGCCTATACTAAAAAAGACCCTGAACACCCGATTATTGTAAATAACCCGAGTGACCTTCCTGAGCCGTCTAAACTGAGCCATGTAGAGGAGCCGTATATTAAAGCAACCATTATTACCAAGGCCGACTTTGTGGGCAACGTAATGGGCCTGTGTATTGAAAAGCGCGGTGTGATTACTAACCAGACCTACCTTACCACAGAGCGTGTAGAGCTTAATTTTGATATGCCGCTCGCCGAGATTGTATTCGACTTTTATGACCGCCTTAAAACGGTATCTAAGGGCTACGCCTCGTTTGACTACTCCCCTATCGGGATGCGTACCTCTAAGCTTGTGCGCCTTGACGTACTGCTAAACGCGCAGCCGGTAGATGCACTAAGCGCGCTGATTCACGAAGACAACGCCTACAACATAGGTAAAAAGATGTGTGAGAAGCTTAAGGAGCTTATACCCCGCCAGCAGTTTGACATACCTATACAGGCCGCTATTGGTGTTAAGGTAATCAGCCGCGAAACGGTTAAGGCGCTCCGTAAAGACGTTACCGCCAAGTGTTACGGTGGTGATATCTCGCGTAAGCGTAAACTCCTTGAAAAACAGAAAAAAGGTAAGAAACGTATGCGCCAGGTGGGCAACGTAGAGATTCCGCAGGAAGCGTTTATGGCGGTACTGAAGCTGAACGATTAAGCCCCCTAACCCCCAAAGGGGGAATTAGGACTGAAAGACGTAAGATTATAGATTATAGACCCGGTGCTGGTGTGCCGGGTTTTTTTGTAGATTTATTGGAAATACTTTTTTATGAGTGAAAATCATATTTTTTCAAGGTTAATGAGCGGAACTTACATTTTCAAAAATGAAAATTTTGCCGGTGATATAAAAATAACTCCGTCACACATAAAACTTCATAAAAATATAAGATTTGACAACTGTTCCTTTTCAAACAACCTGCTTTTTAAAAATATTGAATTACCCATAAATATAACCTTCGTTGATTGTAGTTTTTATGATGGCCTCGAAATTATCGAATGTAAAATACAGAATCTAAAATTCAAGGATCAAAAAAAAATTAAGGATGTTATCATAATGAGTAGTGAATTTCAGTCGATTATTTTCAACACTGATCATAATCTTGAAGGTGATTTTGCAATTAGGCAAACAGTTGTTCACTTTGAAATCAACTTCTCAAAAATAAAATACTTAAAAAGCTTAAGGCTTGAAATCAATTTTAACCTTGAAGTAATCCCCAATAGATTAACGACGTTACTTAATCATTCTAATTTTAAAAATTTGCACATTCATGGACAGGTTGGAGGATGTCTACTTGATAGAACTATAATTGATGAAACCCTAAAATTTGATAATGTCTACTCAAGAGGTTTAAATTTAAATAAGGCATTATTAAAAGGAAAAGCAGTATTTAAAAATTGCAATTTCGGCTCTATATTTAGATTCACTAATGTGAATGCTATTGAATGCAATGTGTCCTTTGAATTATGTACGTTCGAAAAACACACTTTCTTCTCGGGAACCTACGCAAATAATTTCGAAATCAAAGATGTATCATTTGAAGCCAGGGCTTCTTTTGACTCTTTAAAAGTTGTTAATATAGACTTTTATCTTGTAACTTTCCAAAAGATAGCTTTTTTTGACAACCTCAATATCTCTAACGTTGTCGGATGTAATCGCAGGACTTTAAGAACAATTAAACAGGAATTGCAAAAAGCAGAAAACCGTATAGACTACAACCGCTTTCGTGCCTACGAATTACAAGCTTTTTATAGAGAACTCAAATGGAATAAAAATTTTAAAGATTGGTTTATCTTAGGGGCAACCCGTGTTGTAACAGGTTTTGACCATAGTTGGACTCGTGCATTTTGGTTTACTATTGGTTCTGGAATACTTTGCTATTCAACACTCTATTTTACCCAATTTCACGGAAGCTATGATTTTAGCGAACTAAACAATTTCTTTACCGGAGCTTTTCGTTTCTTTTTGATAACCGATTTTTCAAGTCCCTTTGAAGAAAAAGGAACCTACCTCACAAACGCTTGGCTTTGGATTCCCCTTATCCTCGGCAAAATAGTCATCGCTTTCGGCATCTACGAAATGATACAGGCCTTCCGTAAGTTTAAGGCGTGATGGATTACTTGGCCAGTTCGGCTAAAGCCTCGGGTGCCACGATCATTCCTCCCTTGCAATGACAGTACGCCGGCACGAGTGAAGCTCCCAACAACCAGCAACCATCAACCAAAAACCTCCCTAATACGCCAGCTTGCTCAGCGTCTCAAAAAACTCGTCGGCTTTAATGGAGTCGTTTGCAAAAATAGCCTCTTTGCTTAGGGGCAGCCTGCCGCGTGCACGGCCCAGGATAACCACGTTGCCGCTTTGGGCAATGGTGTCTTCGGCAGTGATGAGGCCCCGGCGCAGCATGATGTTTTTGATGTAATTATCGTGCCTGATGGCATAGCCCTTAAGGTCGCCGTTACTGTCAAATTTATACATAAACTTTTTCGGGCTGGGGATAATGCTCGCCAGGTACACGCTCTCGTCCAGGGTAAGCTCTGCCGGCGCCTTATCAAAATAATAGCGGGCCGCTTCGCCTATGCCATATACGTCAGGGCCCCACTCTATCACGTTAAAATATACCTCAAGCATGCGCTCTTTGCTGGCTATGCGGTTGTTTTCTAATATGTATACCAGCAAAATTTCCTCCAGCTTGCGCGAAAGGGTTTTCTCCCGGTTCAGGAACACGTTTTTAACCAGCTGCATGCTGATGGTACTGCCGCCTCGGCTGAACTTTTTGGTCTTTATGTTCTTGATGATACTCTGGCGGAACGCCTCGGTAATAAACCCCCTGTGGCGAAAGAACGAAGGGTCTTCGCTGGTAAGCACTGCCTGCCTCAGGTAAGGCGATACCTGGCTTATGGGCGTATAGTTAGGGTTAGAAGGGCCCACCACTATGGCGCGCTGTGCCCGGCCGTCTTCAATGGCGCGGTAGGTAAAGGCCGTGTTGAGCTTGGCAAGGTTAGCCTCGCCATATTTAAGAATCTCAAGGCCATCGCGCTTCAGGGTGCTGTCAAACACCAGTGCATTGGGCTTATTTTTGTTGAATAAAAAGTCGAGCCTGTAGCTAAAGTCGCCTTTGGCCTCCATGCCCTCAAAATTGGTAAACAGCCCGGTGGGCAATGAGGTTATAAAATCCTGCGCGGGCATCTTGGGTATGTTGGCCTTTACCTGGTAAATGGTATCGGCTGCCACGCTGTAGCGCGCAAAGGGGCGGAATTTGATTTTATTAAGCTGCACCGTACTGGTGCTGTCAAGCGCTATAAAATCGCCGCCAAAGAGCACGTGGTAGTCAAAACGCGCGTTGTTTATCACCACATCCTTACTGGCTATACGGCGGTTGTTTACCATAAAATTCTGTATGGACGCGTAGCCGTCTACGTGCAATTCGCCGCCCTGCATGTCCATGTTTTCCACTTTCAGGTTAATGGCGTCAAAACCACTTTTTATATGGAAGCGTTTTGCAATATACGGCACCACAATACGGCCCGTATCGGCATTAAAGAACTTAAGGTCACACTGGTGACCGCGCGGGTCGGCCATGCCGCTTACCTTCCAGTGCTGCACTATGGTGTCTTCGCTTACGCGTAGCAGGGTTTCCAGCTTGTTATCGGCCAGGCGGGTATCGTCCAGCTTCAGGTTCAGCTTGTGGCCTTTATCGTCTACACGCAGCTCCAGGTTTTGCAGCGCCATATCGGTAGGGATAAGGTTAAGCACCTTATTCATAATGTTATAAGCACGGTCGGCATAATTGGTTTCAGCCGTATCATCCTCATCGGCCGTATCCTTTTTCGACTTAAGCAGCGATCGGAAATTCCAACCCAAAGTATCGCGCACCAGGCTAACATAGCCGTCGCTCATGTGCAGCGTGCCCAGCTGTACATCGCCCACCAAAACGTGCGACAGGTTGATGCTCGTGCTTACCTCTTTAACGTTTACCAGTGTGTCCTGCCCGTTTGGCACCAGGCTTACGCCCTTCATTTCTATGCCGCTTAGCCCGCTAAAGCTGGCTGCCTGCACATTGAAAGACGCGTTACGCTCGGCCACTTTTAGCTGTACCTTGGCAATTACCTGCTCAAGTATGGTGTTGCGAAAGGCAAAAAAACCTATTATACCCAGTACCAAAAAGATGGCGAGGGTAATGCCCGTGCGTTTCGCTATTTTTTTATAATTAAGTTTTCGCATATGTGTTATCCAAAAAGGTGGCCTGCAACATCTTCTATCCGGGCCACCAGTTTTATGTCTATCGCCGTGTTCTTTAACGAGATCTTGTTGTACTTCGATACAAAAATAGCAGAAAAACCTAACTTCTCTGCTTCCAGTATGCGTTGTTCTACACGGTTTATGGGGCGTACCTCGCCGCTAAGGCCTATTTCGCCCGCAAAGCAGTAGCCTTTGTCTATGGGTATGTCTTCGTTTGATGACAATATAGCGGCAACCACGGCAAGGTCTATGGCCGGGTCGTCTACGTTTATACCGCCGGTAATGTTAAGGAACACGTCCTTTGCCCCCAGGCGAAAACCCGCCCTTTTTTCGAGCACAGCCAGCACCATGTTGAGCCTTTTTGCATTATAGCCCGTGGTGCTGCGCTGCGGCGTACCGTATACCGCGCTGCTTACCAGTGCCTGTATCTCAACCATAAGCGGGCGCATGCCCTCCATGGTGGTGGCTATGGCGGTACCGCTAAGGTTTTCCTCGCTGTGCGAAATCAAAATTTCAGACGGGTTAGCCACTTCGCGCAGGCCGCTGCCCAGCATTTCATAAATGCCCAGTTCGGCGGTGGAGCCAAAGCGGTTTTTTAGCGAACGCAGTATGCGGTATACGTGGTTGCGGTCGCCCTCAAACTGCAGTACGGTATCTACCATGTGTTCCAGTATCTTGGGCCCGGCAATGGAACCGTCCTTTGTAATATGTCCAATCAATAGCACCGGGACGTTGCTTTGCTTGGCAAATTTTATAAGTTCGGCAGTGGTTTCGCGTATCTGGCTGATGCTGCCCGCGGATGATTCTATATAGTCTGAATGCAGCGTTTGTATCGAGTCGACAATCACCACTTCGGGGTCTAAGGCCTCTATCTGCTTAAAGATGTTTTGGGTTTTGGTTTCGGTAAGTATGTAGCAGTTATCTGCCGCGGCGGTTATGCGTTCGGCGCGCATTTTTATCTGTTTCTGGCTTTCCTCGCCGCTTACATACAGCGTACGGTAGGGCAGCTTTAACGATATCTGCAACAGCAGCGTACTCTTGCCAATGCCCGGCTCGCCACCCAATAGCGTAAGCGAACCCGGTACCAGGCCACCTCCCAGCACACGGTTCAGTTCGCCATCGCCGGTATCAAGGCGATGCTCGCTGCTGCTGTCTATTTCTGTAATGCGCAGGGGCTTATCGGCTTTTTTTGTGGCAGGGGCACTCGCGTTCCACGAGGGCTTGTCTTCCTTAACGATGAGTTCCTCCACTATGGTATTCCACTGCTTGCAGGCATTGCACTGCCCCTGCCAGCGGGCATACTGGGTGCCGCAGTTCTGGCAATAAAATGATGTTTTTACTTTAGCCATTTAGGTGTTTTGGTACGTACAACCAAAGATAGGTTTTTTTGGGGAATGCGGGTATGTGACGATTTGTTAATTCGGGAGAATAGCTATGGGTGAGAGTTTCAAACAATAAGGCTTTAAAATTGCAAAGACAACCCGAGGATTGCCTTTGCTGCTATCTATAAAGATTAAACTTTCGTTGTATTTCAAACTATTACTATTAATGTATCATTTTGTAAAAACACCTAATCTGAAACATTACCTGATGCCTGAAGCGTCATAAAGAGAGGTGATTCATACCTAAAACCTTATTTGTATATTTAGTTAGTTGAAAAAGCTACTTCCTGTCCTGGCTTTTGGGTCAATATTCATCCACCTGCCCAGTGCTGGGTCATAATTAAGTGCTCCGTAGTCGTATAGGTTAAGCCCCAGCTCGTCTTGCAGTTCCTTACATTGTACTTATACTTATGAGTGAAGCTCCAAATTAACAAATCCACGCATCCACTAAAAAAACCTACATTTTCTCCGATTTCTCTACGATAAACTCTTTGGTATACTCCCCTACACTATCATAGGCATAAGCATTAAGGTATACTTTTTTGGCTTTTTTGTAGTCGCCGGTCATTTCATAGAACAGGCCTTCGTAGTATTCGCCTATTATCGTTTTAGGGTAATTGGCTTTAGCAAGTTTGCTAAGGTCTTTAAGCTCATCATACATGGCATTTTTAAGTATGGCGGCTTCTATGGCTTTAAAGTCATTAAGCCTTATGGTCATTTTTGTACCCAGGTCTTTTTCAATGATATCATATTTTTTAACCAGGTAATCTACATAGCCGCTCGGCAGGGTAACAATTTTTTCCTGGTACTCAACAGGCGAAATGGGCTTGTATGAGTTGTAAATACCATAAAGCGCCGCAGGTACCCCCATAGGGATAACCGAATAGTGCGAGCCACCGGTAAACTCATCATACATATAGGTAAGGTTTGTATTCTTAACGGTTTTTAAGTTCTCGTTAAGCGTTTTAATGTTATCCCTAAGCCTTTTAATATCGCCTTCGGCACTGCACAGGTAAAAAAACGTGGGGCTCTTTACCTTGCCGAGCATCTCAGGGATACGGTTTTCCATTTCCGTGGCCATATCCGGGCTAAAGCTTATATAACCCCTAAAGGGCGGGTTTTCTTTATACATAAAAAAGTGAGCCATACGCGCTGTCATGTCATGCCCGGCTATAATCCTGAACGGTGAAATAGGGTATTTTTTATCAAGGTACGGCAGGAGCTCATCGCCTATAAACTGAAAAAAATTATCGCCACTGCCCTCGGGCAGGCCTTCGTCGCTGGTGCGCACATCGTTCATCCGCTGCTCATCATCGCCGTTCATCTCTACCCCTACTATAATGGTTTCAGGCATTTCATCCCAGTAATAGGCATATTCAAGGTTCCCGGCAAAAGGGTCTACAAGGTATTCTCCGTCCAGTACAAGCAGTAAGGGGTATTTTTTATTTTTATCCACCCCAAATGATGGCGGGGTAAGTATACGCAGTTTTCGGGTAGCGTTGAGTTTTTTGCTGGATATCTCATCCATCTTGATTTGGGCCAAGAGGGGCACTGCCGTAAGTAAAAACAGCGTTACTATAATGTTTTTCATAACTTTACAATTTTAAGGGGATAAAATGCAAAGCAAGATAGCAATTTATTTTTTCCTATAGAACAATGTGAGCGCTAAAAATGAAAAACACCCTAAAAAAATAATAAGCAGTGTTTGCGAACCCCATACAATCCACCCAAAAGCGGTTCCATCTGTAAAAGGCACATTGTAAGCCACAAGCACATTAGCCACCGCCAGCGGAAACGACCCTACGCCGCCGTTTGTAAACGTTATGGCAAGGCTGCCCACCACAAACGCCACCAGCGTGGTGCCAAAACTAAGGCCTGCCGTTTGCGGTATGGCAAAAATAGAAATGTAGAACATGCTTATATAAGTAAGCCATATATATACCGACAGCAGTAAGAAAGGCCATTTATCAGGCATTTTAAAAACGCTCAGGGCGCCTTCGGTAATGCCGCTTACTTTGTCTTTTAGCTTTGTTAGCCAGGCTGCTTTTCCGTATATATAATATAACAAGGCAGATGCGCCCAGCACTGCGGCGGCTATGCCATATATTATAAGCTTGTGGAAAGGTACGTTTTTAAGGTAGCTGCTCAATTCTCCAAACTTAAGGGCTATAGTAAGTCCGGTGCATATTATAAGCAGTATAAGGTCTACCACGCGCTCGCTTATTATGGTGCCCAGCGCTTTGTCAAACGGCACGTCGCTGTTGCGGCTTATTACTGCCGCGCGGGCTACCTCGCCGCTGCGTGGTATGGCCATATTTACCACATATGTAACACATACCGCTGTAAAACGCACAAAAAACGGGGCAGTATAGCCCATGTGGGCCAGCGTATATTTCCATCGGTAGGTGCGGGCCCAAAAGCCTGTAACCCCGGCCAGAAGTGCAAGCCCCATATACCAGTAATTTGCGCTACGGAAACTGTTTCCCATCCGTAAGCGCTCTTCCGGCGTAAGCTTATTGTAGGTGTATATAATTAAAAATACTCCCAGTGCCAGTGGGAGTATAATACTTAGTGCTTTAAAAATTTTCTTTTTCAGGCTCATGTGAGCGAATTGTCTTTTTCGTTAGGGAACACAATGGCGGGCTTAAAATTTTTGGCTTCCTCAAAATCGAGTATGCCGTACGATATTATGATAATAATATCGCCTTTCTGTACCTTACGGGCTGCCGGGCCGTTAAGGGTAATATCGCCGCTGTTCCTGTTCCCTTTAATAATATAGGTTTCAAGGCGCTCACCGTTATTGATGTTCACTATACTAACCTTCTCTCCTTCTATCATATTGGCGGCTTCCATCAGCGCTTCGTCTATGGTAATGCTTCCAATATAGTTTAAATCGGCTCCGGTAACCGTAACACGGTGTATCTTGGATTTTACAACTTGAATTTGCATGGGGCAAAGGTAATCAATTTAGCGAAATATTGTCTATTAACCTTACGTTACCCAAAAATACTGCAATAAAAGCCCTGTATTTCCTGTTTTCCTTTACCGTTGCGGGTTCCAGTGTATCTTCCGGCGCTATCTCAAAATATTCTGTGGTAAATTCAGGGTGGGTGGCAAGGGCAGCTGTTACATACCCTTTAACCTGGGCAATGCTGCCGGTTTTAAACTGCTCCCGGGCGCCCTGCAGCGTTTTGTAAATCAGCGCGGCGGCCTCCCGCTCTGTGGGCTTAAGGCGCTCGTTACGCGAACTCATGGCCAGCCCGTTTGGCTCACGGCTTATGGGGCAGCCTATAATGTTTATGGGCATATTGTTTTTTTCAACCAGCTTTTTTACTATCTGCAGCTGCTGAAAATCTTTTTCGCCAAAGTAGGCATTGGTGGGTTGCACTATGTCAAACAGCTTTTTTACAATAGTACCCACGCCGTCAAAATGCCCGGGGCGGTGCGCGCCTTCCATCTGGTACTCCAGCCCGTCAAAATCATAATGGGCGCTTGTGGTATTGCCGTCATACATTTCGTCCACTTCGGGCGCAAAAACAACAATGCCTTCGTCCAGCGTGGCAATTTTAGCGGCATCGGCTTCCAGCGTGCGGGGGTATTTAAGCAGGTCGTCCGGGTTATTAAACTGGGTGGGGTTTACAAAAATGCTTACTACGGTAACGGCATTTTGCAACAGCGATTGCCGCATGAGCGACAGGTGCCCGCTGTGCAGCGCCCCCATGGTGGGCACAAAGCCAATGGTATTTTGAGCAGGGCGGTACTGTTGCAGGTGCTGCTGAAGGGCATCTTTTTTACTGAAAATAAGCATATACAGGGTCTTAAAAACGCGCTAAATTAATATATAGTTATAAACTGGGCAAAAATGTTTAATTTTGCAGTGTTTTTATACCCAAACAAAAATAGCATTGAAGATGGAGGATAAGAGGATATTATATGTATCATCTGAAGTAGTACCTTATTTGGCAGAGAATGAAGTTTCGCTTATGTCGTATGATGTGCCAAAAATGATTAACGACCAGGGCGGGCAGATACGCATATTTATGCCCCGATATGGCAACATAAACGAGCGCAGGCACCAGCTGCATGAAGTTATACGCCTAAGCGGTATGAACCTTGTGGTTAACGACATGGATATGCCCCTTATAATTAAGGTAGCCTCTATACCTAAAGAGCGTATACAGGTTTACTTTATAGATAACGATGAGTATTTTAAACGCAAGGCCACCTTTACCGATGAAGAAGGCACACTGTACCCGGATAACGACGAGCGCGCCATATTTTTTGCAAAAGGCGTGGTAGAAACCGTAAAGAAACTAAACTGGGTGCCCGATATTATACACGTGCACGGGTGGATGGCAAGCCTGCTGCCCGTATATATGAAACACTACTACAAAGACGAGGCCCTGTTTGCCGACACTAAAATTGTTACCTCGGTTTACGGGCAGAGTTTTGACGGCACACTGAACGATAAAATGATGGATAAGGTGCTTTTTGACCAGATACCTGCCGACGCGGTAAGCGTGCTTGAAAGTTCTGATTTCGAAAATATTATGAAGGTTGCCGTAGCACACAGTGATGCGGTTATCATCGCTTCGCCTAACGTGTCTGAAAGCCTTACTGCTTACATAGCAGCCTCGGGCAAACCCTTCCTCGAATTTGCCGGAAAAGATAATTTTGCATCGGCGTATACTAATTTTTATAAAAATCAGGTTCTATAGTAAACCTTTTAAAAAATATATGAATAATTTTTCCCTGATAAAAAAGTTTTTGTTTGCCTTTGCGGCCATTTTACTTATAGCATCGTGCGACGATGAGTTTGACGAACTTAACAGCAACATTATAGACGGCGACATACACACCGGCCAGGAACGTTTTGAAGGTTCGGTTGTAGCCTATGACAGGCCTACCGGCGGCGTGCAAACCAGCAGTGCCACTACAAATTTTTTGGGCATTTATGACAACCCCGTTTTAGGCAAAACCACTGCCAGCTACATTACACAGCTGGAACTGGCCACAACTAATTTAAACACTAAGTTTACAGACCACATGGTGGTAGACTCCGTTTGGGTTTACATACCCTACTACAACCAGGTTGTAAGCAGCGAAACCGAAAACGATACCACCCGCACCACATACTCCCTCAACCAGGTATATGGCGACAGTACGGCACAATTTAACCTGAAAATACGAAAAAACGATTTTTACCTTCGTGCTACCGACCCCGCAAGCGGCGGCAGTGCAGCGCAGTACTACTACTCTGACCAGAAAGCGCTTTTTGAGCCCTACCAGGTTACAAACCTTCGTGCTGATAGTCAGCCAATTAATGGGTTTAGCAACGATGAGATACGCCGCGCCGCAACGTATGTGAATGATGAAAACGTTGTTACGCCCGTAACAGCCGAAGTACTTCAACCCGGCTTGTTTGTGTATCTTGATAAGCAATTTTTTAAAGACTATATAATAAGCGATGCCGGCGAGCCTAACCTGGTAAACAACACCGTGTTTAAAAATTACTTCCGTGGCATATCATTTACGCCGGAGCAGGTGGGCAGCACCAGCGCCATGGCCGCGTTAAACTTTGCGGCGGGTTATGTTAAGATAAAATATACGCAGGACGATTATGACAGCAACGGCGACCCGGTGCTCGATGAAAATGGTATCGTTAAAAGGGAAAGCATACTAATGACCCTGAACATGACGGGCGCCCACGTAAACCTGTTTGAATTTGAGCCTAAGCTGGATTATAATAATGCCATAACAAACAGTAACACCGTTAATGGCGATGACCGCCTGTATATTAAAGGCGGCGGCGATGGTAGTATAGCCATGATTGACATACTTAAGGATGAAGAGCTTGCAACCCTTAGGAATATGCTTGTTGATGAAGCTAACCCTGAGGAAAGAGATACAATACTTATAAACGAGGCCAACCTTATTTTTTACCTTGATGAAGATAAAATGGACCCTCTTAGTGTAAAGCTGTTTGGCGACTCAAGGCTCGAAGACAACCCTACCCCATACAGGATATACCTGTATGATGTAAACAACAAACGCCCGGTTTACGATTACTTAACCGACGGCAGTACCTTTGCCGATAGCCGTTATAACCGTTCAGTATATGGCGGTATACCATTTAAGGACAGCCGTGGCAGGACGGCTTATAAAATACGACTCACAAACCATATCAGTAACCTGATTAAATATGCCGACTCTACAAATGTTAAGCTGGGGCTTGCGGTTACTAACGCTATTGATGTAAACAGCAATGCACAGCTGCATACACCATTTACTGAAACATGGGGCGGCAATACCGTTAACGTGAGTGCAGTACCGTTTGCCAATGCAATGAACCCTTTTGGGTTAGTGCTTTTTGGGCCTAACATACCCTTCAGCAACGATCCAGATTCAGATTATGCTAAGCGCTTAAGGCTTGAGATTTATTATACAAAAAAACGCGACTAAATTATGTGTGGAATTGTTGGTTATATTGGCCACAGGCAGGCATACCCTGTAATAATAAAAGGGCTGCAGCGCCTGGAGTACCGCGGTTACGACAGTGCCGGTGTGGTACTGTATAATAACGGCAGCCTTAACGTATGCAAAACCAAAGGCAAGGTAAGCGACCTGCAGGCAAAGGCCGATGCCGGGCTTGATAAAAGCGCCACCATAGGCATAGGCCACACACGCTGGGCTACCCACGGCGTGCCTAACGATGTTAACTCGCATCCGCACGTGTCTAATTCGGGCAACCTTGTTATCGTGCATAATGGTATTATCGAAAATTATGAGCCCATTAAAAAGGAACTCACAAAACGCGGCTACACGTTTAGCAGCGATACCGATACCGAAGTATTGGTTAACCTTATAGAAGAAGTAAAAAAACAGGAGCATATAAAACTGGGCAAGGCGGTACAGATAGCCCTTAACCAGGTGGTGGGCGCTTATGCAATCGCTGTTTTTGATAAACAAAACCCCGACGAAATGGTGGCGGCCCGCCTGGGCAGCCCATTAGCCATAGGCGTGGGCGAAGGCGAATTCTTTATTTCGAGCGATGCCTCGCCGTTTATAGAATATACCAGCAATGCCGTATACCTTGATGACGAGGAGATGGCCATAATAAGCCTTAAGAAAGACCTGCGCATCCGCAAAATAAAAGACGACTCACTGGTAGACCCCTATATACAGGAACTGCAAATGAACCTGGAGCAGATAGAAAAAGGCGGTTTTGACCACTTTATGCTTAAGGAAATCTATGAGCAGCCTAATGCTATTAAAGACACCTTCCGCGGCAGGATACGCGTGGCAGAGGGCATCGTAAAAATAAGCGGCGTAGAAGACAACCTGCTTAAGTTTACCAATGCTAACCGTATACTCATCATTGCCTGTGGTACCTCATGGCACGCGGGCCTTGTAGCCGAATATATTTTTGAAGAATTTGCCCGTATTCCGGTAGAGGTAGAATATGCCTCAGAGTTCCGTTACAGGCACCCGGTTATCCGCCCGGATGATGTGGTTATCGCCATATCACAGTCCGGCGAAACTGCCGATACGCTTGCGGCTATTAAATTGGCTAAAGAGCACGGCGCGTTTGTATTTGGGGTATGTAACGTGGTGGGTTCGAGCATTTCTCGCGAAACGCACAGCGGGGCGTATACCCACGCCGGCCCTGAAATAGGTGTAGCCTCTACCAAGGCATTCACCACCCAGATTACTGTGCTTACCCTTATGGCGCTGCGGATAGCAAGAGCCAAGGGCGCCATGGCACGTGCCGATTATTTCCGCTATTTACAGGAGCTGGAGCTAATACCGCAACTGGTGGAGCAGGCATTGCAGACCAATTTACAAGTGCAGGCCATTGCCGCCATTTATAAAGATGCGCCTAACTGCCTGTACCTGGGCCGTGGGTTTAACTTCCCCGTGGCGTTAGAGGGCGCGCTTAAGCTTAAGGAAATTTCGTACATACACGCTGAAGGCTACCCTGCCGCCGAAATGAAGCACGGCCCCATCGCCCTGATTGACGAGAAAATGCCGGTGGTTATCATTGCGCCGAAACAGGAGCATTACGACAAGATTGTTAGTAACATACAGGAGATTAAAGCCCGTAGCGGTAAAATCATAGCGGTGGTTACCAAGGGCGATACCCAGGTAAAAAACCTTGCCGACCACGTTATAGAAATCCCCGAAACCAGCGATGCGCTTAGCCCGCTTATTACTACAATCCCGCTACAGCTGCTTAGCTACCACATTGCGGTAATGCGCGGCTGTAATGTAGACCAGCCAAGAAACCTGGCAAAATCAGTTACGGTGGAGTAATTCTACTTGATATTTATTATTTGATATAGGCCTTCGGAAGTTTTTCCGGGGGCTTTTTTGTATATTAGCTGAAACCAATCCAAATAATATGCACATTAAATTCCTGATTTATATTTGCTTGATGTGTCTTTTCACAGGTTGCAACAGGGCTAAAAACGGAGATACGGCAGATGCCAATTTGCCACAGGCGAGAGGCGAAGCACAAAAGTCCATACCCGGCCCACAGTTATCTGCACAGCCCGGAGGCATAACCTACCTTGATACCGTACCCACCATACATATAGCCACAACACTTACAAACCCTACAGCCGACACGCTGCACTTTGTAAGCATGAGCTGCTCTTATGAAGATATGTTTGTAACTAACACACCTAACTATAAAGTAACTTCACGATACGATTGTTATAAAAATTACCCGGAGGTAATTGCGCTGCCTCCGCACGCAAAACTCGACCAATTTATAATTATACGGCCCACGGCAAAAACAGTAAATGTTATAAGCAGTAAAATAAAAGTGGGAATGTATTATATCATCCCAGAAAAAGGGAATGAGTTTGAAGGGATTATTAAACAATATGAAAATAGGCAAGCCGCAAAAATACTGTGGAGCGAAGAACTTGATTTAAAAAGGCTGTACCACAAAGTGTACAAGTAGTTTGCCAGCCCCCTTACAATCTTAAAAAGTTAAAGTTACTAACACCTCCGACCGTATGCTTCAAAGTCATTACCGCAACCTCACAATCACATTTTTTTAAGTACCGTTTGGTGCATATATGTATTCTTCGATTATTTTCCACATCGTAACGCCATACTCTCAGATTTAACCTTATTGTTTCATTATGGCACAAGTACAGCTACAGTTTTTATAGCCAGTTTTTGTGTAACGGTTTTACGCTTCACAACACTTAAATTGAGGATACTTAATAGCTTTTGGCATACTTTTTTGGCTTTCGCCAATTTTTTGCTCAGCCTTGTTTACATGTTGTTTATAGTGTTCACGCATCAGGTTAAAGAATTTTTTAGTTATTTTTATGTTATAAATGCATTGGCAGTTATACAGCTATGCACAGCGGTAGTACTGTTTATTGATTTGTATAAAAATCATATTTTTAAAGTAAAATCTTAAATTTTACAGTTAGTAGCATTAACGATGAAACCAATACACCCTTTTCCTTCTTTTGCTTACTGCCTGTGTAGAATCGCACAGATGGACCGAAACTGAGAGGGAGGAATTCAGGCTAAAATGCGAAAGCACCACTACTTTTGTACCGGAGAGCATTCTTTTTTCAGGATTTAGCTATAACGAAATTGATATAATAAAGGTAGTGGAACGGGAGGGTACTATGGCTATTGACACTTTTTATATTTACACTAACAAAGAAATTCATGGAGGCGACACGCTGCGTAACAAACTGTGGGCCGATGTTGACCGTCCTTTTGCACTGAAGAACACTTATGATTTTTACCTGGAAAAAAGCAAACCCTATACATTAACTGATATGGAAATGGTTATGTGGTCGCAATACACTATGTTTAGCGAAGGCTATGGTTGTGTGATGGGCAATTTTACCGTAGATGGCAAACGCTTTGAGCAAACCGGAAATATAGAATTCACAAAGAGGGGATTTACTTATAACTGGGAATAAGCCTTTCCTGATTATTTAACTATAATCCTCAAACGGCACATCAAGCGCTTTCGCTATCTCAGCAGCTATATGGCGGGCATCCGTATCAGCCCTATATTTAAAAATCTGTTTGCTTTTGGCTTCATAGTGGGCGTCAATATAAAACTCCGTGTATGCCCTATACGTATTCTGTACAGTTGGTTTGTACTTTATGAACCGCTGCTTTTTTAAAGATATCGATTCCGGTTCCCATATCACAACTTCTTCGCCGTCAAACACCATCCCAAAAAACACCCAGCGTTTGTGCACTACCTTTGGCTTTACCACCACCTGCACAGTCATTAGCAGGTAAAATACAATTATGGGCTCAAAAATAACACCTGCCACTGCAAGCAACGGGCTGAAAAACCATGACTGATACCCATACTCCTCCCATATCGCTTTATATAATACCCATAGGTGAACCGGCAGCATTACAAGTGCCGCAAGCCCCACTATAAGCCATATTCCCCGCGGTTTATATTCGGTTATGACGGTTTTCATAGTGTAAATATATAATAGGCATTGCATAAAAACGATACTTGCTGTAAATTTCCCGCATCGAATTCCGTAACTCCATAAACCGCAAAACCCCCGAAATTCCTTTCAGGGGTTTTGGCGTCAATAACGTAAACTTAAAACTATCTCTTTATAAACTTCTGCACCGTTGTGCCTCCGTTACCGGTAGTGCTGATGCTGTAAATACCACTTGTAAGGGCGCCAACATTAACAACGGCTTCGTTGCTGTTAACCTGCATATTGATTATTTGTTGCCCGAGTGCATTATATACCACAACGGTTTCTATGGCTGTAGCAGCGCTAATGTGTAAAACATCTCCTGCAGGGTTAGGGTATAACCTTACAATCTCATCATTTACACTTGCAGTTGCTGCTACCTCGCCGGTACTAAAATAAACGTTGTCTACATAAACGGTGTTACCACCGCTGGTTGAAAATACTACCTGCGCGATATTTTCACGCGTGGTAAGCCCGGTAAAGTCAGACAGCGGAATGCTGTAGGTTATCCAGCCACCCTGGGCAGGCGCATTAAAGGTAATTTCATGCTCTTTATCGTCGGCCTGACCGGGACCATCATAGGCCGCGTTTGCGCCAAAGTCTACCAGTTTTATACGAAACTGCTGAAAATCTGCTGACCATACGTTTACATTAAAATGATCCATGCCTGTAATGTCTATCTGCTGGGCAATGGTTTCAACGCCGGCATAGTTAAGCCCGGTATATCTTTTAGTGGCATTGCCTTCTATCTGTACTTCCTGCATCCCTGCAGACGACCATACGGCAAGCCAGGTATCTACCGGTACGTTAGTATACACCCCGCTAAATAAAGATATTACCTGAGCCTGAGGTAATGTTGGGTCGGGAGCGGCGGTTAAGGGTGCCACCGGGGCTACTGCCGGGCCAAATGTAATATTGTCGAAATAGCTTACGGTGCCATAAGTACGCGGATTGGCGGAAAAATCGGGGAATACCACAACCTGGTCAAAAGGCTCTGTAAAAAAGCCTACCTGTGCCGAGAAGTCAAACGTAAGTTCTTCCCACTGGTTTACAAGGGTGTTAGGCACTTTTACTTCCGGCAGTGCCGCGCCGGTAGGCGTAACGAGTTTTAAGCCCACATTGCTTATTATACTTTTATACACCATAATTTTTATGGTACTGTGCGCGGCATCTAACACAAAATCGGACATGCCGTTTTCGTGGCTGGTTTCGCAGCCGGCATAGGGCGCGCCGGTAATAAGGGTGGTATACTTAGCAACCGTTGCAGAGATGTTTGCACCCGAAGGGTCGGGGTTAGCAACAAACTCAAGTGCAGGGTTGGTGTCGTTCTCAAAAACATTCCATGTGTAGGATGCCCCTGCGCCGGCGGTTTCAAAATCGATGTTTTGCTGTGCAAAACAAACTGACGTTATTAAGAATACGAATGCTAAATTAAGGTAGTTTTTTTTCATGATATTTCATTTAGTGTGTAATCAAAGTTATGCTTATTATAATGAAAATGTTGAATTATTTCTATAAAAATAAGAATAAAAAACCATACCGATAATTTTATTGGCTATTTTTTAAAAATACGTCAATAGCAGCAACAGTTAGCATTACATCTGCATGCTGTACTAATATTAGCCTGTATGGGTATTGTTGTGGTGTTTGTATGGTTTTAATGATAGCACCCTGGTTTAAATCCGCAAACAGAAAAGATTTATTGTGTCAGCCGCTTACGGAATACTCCGTCGCATAAGGCAGCTCCCAAATTTACAATTGTGTATAGGGCTGCTGACTTTATGATAATTTCACTAATTTTGAGAAAACCGATTGTATATGCAAACCGCCCTCCCACTCCGCATCACCCTTACAAACCCTTCAGCGGGCGTAGATTTTGGCGTACAAAACGGTTCCGGCCATACGTATACCATAACAGGTAAGCAGCGCTCCACGGGTGCCGACCTTAGCTTTGCCTTTGAAATAACCGTAAAAGGCGACCCGGCTAAAGATGCGCTCCCAAAGCTTTCGGGGCCGTATGTGCAGGGGCCCTCGGGCGGTAAGTTTACCTATATAAACATAGGCCCCTACGCCGGGCAGCACGACGGTATATGGAGTGGCCGCATGAAAATTCCGCTAACAGGCATTACCTGGGATATGGTAGATAAACTGGCAGCCAACCCAAACCTTACCCTCGCCACCACCGTACCCGGGTCAAAACCTGATGGCAGCCCGGCTTACGCGACGGTTAAACCTTTTGAGGGGTGGAAAATTCTATAAATTTGTGTTATGGGTAAAAAAGATAAAATACGGAAGAAGCAACCGGTTCCGCCAGCCGGCAATATATTAAAGTTGCTGTTTATGGCTGCCGGCATACTGCTTATTGTTTTTGTAGTAATCCTTTACCGTAAAACCATTATCAATATCTGTATTCCTGTAGGTATCATCTTCACGGCAGCATTCATTGCTTTTATAGCACGCAAAAAGGGTGTAGACAGTACACCACCGTTTAACGGTTATGCTCCGGCTTTTATGTTTGCCATCTTATCATGGGGATTTGCAGCGTGCTATGCCTTTATGGCCATAAATTACTATGCCGCCGAAAGCGAGGTGCAGTACTATACTTTTAAAATTGAAGAACGCGGTTCGCTCGTGGGGTCCAGGCGCCAGCGCGAAAGGCGCACCCCCACAGTTACCATTAATTATTTTGGAAACACCAAAGAGCTGGTTTTTCCGCATGATGCCACCCAAAAAGTTAACGCTGCCCAAAACGTGAAGCTCTTTGTACGCAGGGGATATTTTGGCTATGATATAATAGAGCGTAAAGAAGTGTATTGATATCGCCAGGCATAAAAACATAAACTGCAAATAAGAAACCCCGAACAATAACCCAAAAACCAACCCTCCACACACCCATTTGCAAACCAAAATTATTAAAACCCCTCCTTTTATTGAAAAAAACGCAAAACAGGGGTTGCATAATTGGGTAATAAAAAACTATCTTTGCACTCGGAAAAAAGAGGTTTTTTCTAAATCGATAAATAGCTGTTTAATAAATACATAAGCAATGTCTAAAGGAATAGGAAAAGTTGCACAGATTATCGGGCCGGTGGTAGATGTGGTGTTTAGCGCCCAGGATGCCGAGCTTCCAAAGATTTATGATTCATTAGAAATCACTAAAAACGACGGTTCTAAATTAGTGCTTGAAGTACAATCACATATTGGTGAAAATACGGTGCGTACTATATCTATGGACTCAACGGACGGCCTTAGCCGCGGACAGGAAGTTACCGCTACCGGTGCACCTATCCAGATGCCTATAGGCAACGACATTTACGGTCGTTTGTTTAATGTAGTAGGCGACGCTATCGATGGCCTGGGCGACCTGCCTAAAGCCGGTGCAGACGGACTTCCGATCCACCGCCAGGCGCCTAAATTTGAAGATCTTTCTACATCTTCTGAAGTACTTTTTACAGGTATCAAAGTAATCGACCTTATCGAGCCTTATGCAAAAGGTGGTAAAATTGGATTATTTGGTGGTGCCGGTGTAGGTAAAACAGTACTTATCCAGGAGCTTATTAACAATATTGCTAAAGGCCACGGTGGTCTTTCGGTTTTTGCCGGTGTGGGCGAGCGTACCCGTGAAGGTAACGACCTTATGCGTGAGATGCTTGAATCAGGCATTATCAAATATGGCGAAGACTTTATGCACTCTATGGAAGCAGGCGGATGGGACCTTAGTAAGGTTGACAAAGCCGGTATGCGCCAGAGTAAAGCTACATTTGTTTTCGGACAGATGAACGAGCCACCAGGGGCACGTGCACGTGTGGCCCTTTCAGGCCTTACCATTGCAGAGTATTTCCGTGATGGTGCCGGAGACGGACAGGGTAAAGACGTACTTTTCTTCGTAGACAATATTTTCCGCTTTACACAGGCAGGATCTGAGGTATCGGCGCTTCTTGGCCGTATGCCGTCTGCGGTAGGTTACCAGCCTACGCTTGCAACCGAGATGGGTGCGATGCAGGAGCGTATTACCTCAACTAAAAAAGGCTCAATTACATCAGTACAGGCGGTTTACGTACCTGCGGATGACTTAACTGACCCGGCTCCTGCTACAACTTTTGCCCACCTTGATGCAACTACGGTACTTAGCCGTAAAATTGCCGAGCTTGGTATTTACCCTGCGGTAGACCCTCTTGATTCTACTTCAAGGATACTTACCCCGCTTATATTAGGTGATGAGCACTACAACACAGCGCAGCGCGTTAAAGAGATACTGCAAAAATACAAACAGCTACAGGACATCATTGCCATCCTTGGTATGGAAGAGCTTAGCGAAGAAGATAAACTGGCGGTAAGCCGCGCCCGTAGGGTACAGCGTTTCCTTTCTCAGCCGTTCCACGTGGCAGAGCAGTTTACCGGTATACCGGGCTGCCTTGTAGATATTAAAGATACCATCAAAGGCTTTAACATGATTATAGATGGCGAACTTGACCACCTTCCGGAGGCTGCCTTTAACCTTAAAGGTACCATTGAAGATGTGATTGAGGCAGGTGCCAAAATGTTAGCTGAAGCATAAACAGGAGCTGCTGTTTTAGTATTCAGTGTTCAGTGTTCAGCGTTGCTGTTAACTGAACACTGAATACTGAACACTGAACCACAACAACATAAGTGTATGTTATCATTAGAAATAGTATCGCCGGAAGGCCACCTTTATAAAGGCAACGTTACATCGGTTACCGTACCGGGTGTAAACGGCGAGTTCCAGATGCTTGACCACCACGCCAACATCGTTTCGGTACTGGCTAAGGGCAGCATTAAGATAGCGGTTGCTGATTTCAAAAGCGCGGCATTTAGCCCACGTTTCACAAAGTCAGACAAAGACCAAAAGTTCCTCCTGCCCATAGACAGCGGTACACTGGAGCTTAAAGACAACAAAATCATTATATTGGTTGATTAAATTCATCTTATACTTACTAAAAGAACCCTTTACAGCAATGTAGAGGGTTTTTTGATTTATATGAGGAATTTATTTCACAGAGATAAGCGGAGGAACACAGAGGCTCACGGAGAAAAACACACTCCTAGCCACGCTCAGGAGGGGACAGCTTCACTCATATGCAACTGCCACGCTCAAACCTGCGCTAATCCACGATTTTGCTGCATCCGTGTCCCCTACTTTTCAATTTCTTTCGACTTTCAACTTATGACCTTAAGACTCTACCCCTTCAACATATTTTTAAGCCGGCGTACCAGCTCTTCAATACCGGCTTTAGTGCCCTCATAATACTTATCGGCCTTATATTGCGGGATGAAATATTCCTGGATAACGCGGTAGGTCGCGTCATCGGTAATCAGGGTTTTTATCCCGTCGCCGTTTTGTATGCGTATCCGGTGGTAGCCTTTAGATATGCCTATTAAAATGCCATTATTCTTATCCTTCTTACCCACGCCCCATTTATTGGCTATATACAGCGTAAACTCCTCAAAGCGCTCCTTAGGGGTAAGTTCTGGGTTTATGGTTATTACCGCAATTTCTATCGTGGTTTCTTTCTCAAACTGGGTAATAAGTTCGGTAAGCGCCAGTATTTCGGTATCAGTAAACAGGTGCTCATAATCGCTCACCACGCCCGCAGGCGGGGGCAACTTATCCCACGCGGCAGTATCGGGCACGGTTTGGCCAAAGCTTAACAAACCGGTAAAAAGCAGTAACAGTGCCAGGTGTTTCATAAAGTAGTTTTGTAGTAAACGTAAAACAGCGGCTTATCGTGCAAACATGCCCGAATATAAATAAAACACTACCGACGCCGCCCGGTGCGAAATTTTATCTGACGGCGTTAGCTGCGTACCCAGTTTATGTCCGCCTTTTACAAGTTCACCCGCGTTATTCCAACTTAATTCCGCACTGTTTTCTATGTGTATAGTGCCATCATCGTCTATAGTTACCAGGGTGTTGCCGTCTAAGCCGGTAAGCAAGCCGTTACCGCTTAGTGTGGCGGTTTGCCTGCCGGTAGCATCGGTTACGGTACCGTCATGCCCCAGTGTGCCGGCCTTTTTGCCCCAGCTGGTTATAGTGCCGTCTTCGGCTACTGCTATATTAACCATACCCGCTTTATCTTTAATGGTAAAGGCCGAAAAGCTAAGCGAGTCATCATTGCACGACACCAGCGTAAGGGCCGCAATCAGGGCGTAAAAAATATTTTTCATAAATGCGTGTTCTTACCGCAAATATAAGCAAAGCAGGTCTTTTATAGCGGGTATTGTTATTTAGGTATGGTTATAATAAAGTTCAGGCAGCGCTATGCACGCCTAAAAGCTTTTATAAGGCACATAAGCAGCAGCAGGCCAAAAAAAGCAATACATGATGCGCCGGTTAACCGCAGCATGTGCGGGTTTTCTGCAAGGGGTTCGCTGGCCTTTACAAAATAGAGGTAAGTGCCCAGTGCTACAAAAAGCGCGTACAGGCCCACGCCTAAAAACGGGCTTGCGGTGTTTGATGTCGTTTTGGTTTGGTTCATAACAGTAATTATTTTGGGTTATTTTAGCTAAAACAAGGCTGTGTTTAAACACTAACTACAGCTTGTATTATGGGAAAACAGCATCATATACCATAAAAATATGCTAACGATACATTTGCAATTAAATACTGTTCAGAAAAAACAGGAATATAAAATTAGCAAAAAAACATAACCAATAACAATTTTATCGAAATTTTTTAGCGAATTGTCTACTATTAATGACGTTAATTTTGGCCATAACCAAAAAAGCATTATTAACAGTACCTGCCTTTACTGGGCATTAAGTGCCACATAGTCTTCAAATAATTATTTTATAAAATTAACGGTATTAAAACTTTTTTCATCTCCTTCCCAACCTTTCCCCTAAAAACATCCTCTATATATAAAACGAACTGATTTATATGTACATGAAAACCATAATGGTGCTGTTGCTGCTGGTAAGCAGTATGGCATTTGCCCAGAAACCCGTATTTACCGCTGCTAAAGTTACCGAAGCCACTGTATACTACAACGCTGCCGAGCTTACCCAGCACGCTACCGCTATATTGCCCGCAGGTACCAGTGAGGTAGTAGTAAAAAATGTGGCCGACTACCTTAACGAAAGCACCATACAGATAGGCGCGCCCGAAAATGTAACGGTACTTTCGGTACAGTATACCCGCGACTACATGAGCGAGTATGAAGTGGACGAAGGTTCGCCCGCGCTTAAAAAAGTGCGTGACAGCATAACGCTTGTTACCAAAGAAATACAACGGGTAAGCACACAAAAGCTAAACGAGCAAAAAACCATAGAACTGCTGGACAAAAACCAGCAGGTTTCGGGTACACAAACCGGGCTGAGTGTAGCCGAACTGATGAAGCTGGTAGACTACTACAAGCTGAAACGCAACGAACTCAATACATCTTACAATGCCCTTACCGAAAAAGAGCAAAAACTGAACGAACTGCTGCAAAAACTCAATACCCGCCTTACAACGAATACACAGAAAGAAGAAAAGGCATCACAGGGCAAGCTGGTACTTCAGGTAATGGCCGAAGCTGTGGGTACGGTGCCGTTTACTATTAGCTACCTTACGCAGGGCGCTAACTGGGTGCCGCTTTATGACCTTCGTGCCGATAACACCACCGGACCGATGGACATGATGTATAAGGCACAGGTAACCCAAAACACTGGGGTAGACTGGAAAAAGGTAAAGCTTACCCTAAGCAGCGGCACGCCCAACCAAAACAACCAGGCGCCACAGCTCAGTGCATGGTTTTTGCAGCTACAGCAGCCTGTAGCCCAGGTTTTGCAGGGCAAGGCTTCCGGTGTGAGTATAAGGGGAGTTAGTAGTGGATATATTAATACCGAGTCCGCAGCGATGGGAGATGTCGCATACAAAGATAAGAGCATAAGCAACTACACCACCGTAAACGAGAACCAGCTCAATGTATCGTTTGATATTGACATCCCTTATGATGTGGCCAGCAATGGCAAGGCACACAGCGTAAGCCTTAAAGAGATAAAACTGCCCGCCACCTACCGCCACTACAGTGTGCCGCGTGTAGAGCAGGAGGCATTCCTTATGGCAGAAATTACCGATTACAGCAAATATAACCTGCTGCCCGGCGATGCCAATATAATCTTTGACGGCATGTACATAGGCAAGACCCGTATAAACCCGAACCAGACCGCCGATACCCTAAGCCTGAGCATGGGCCGCGACAAAAAGATTAGCATAAAGCGCGAAAAGATTGCCGATAAAAGCGGTACTAAATTTTTGAGCAGCTTTAAGGAGCAAACATTTACCTACGAAACTACCATCCGCAACAATAAGAAAGAAAGCGCCACCATTACCCTGAAAGACCAGTTTCCGCTGAGTACCGATAAGGATATTGAAATCACGATGCTAAAAGACGACGGTGCCAAAATAAATGCCGATACCCACATTATGGCGTGGGAAGTAAAACTATCGCCCGGCGAGACTAAAAAAATCCGGATAAGCTATACCGTGCGCTACCCGAAAGACCGGGTAATACCTAACCTTTAAACCAACCAACGAATTGTTTATATTGTTTTAACTAACTCCTTTTGTTAGCTCCTGGGCCGCTTAGCCACTAAGCCGCTCAGGAGTTTTTTTTTGAGCGGGCAGGCTATTTAAAGCGATTTGGGTCCGCTTTACGCTGCCAAACACTGCGGGTTTTGATAAAACCATTTTTAGTTACGGTAACTTCAACAACTTCATCGGTATATAACTTATTTACAAAATTAACGTCGGTAAGTCGTAAAACGTAGGTAGTGTCCCTATGGTAAAAGGTATCAGCGTGAAGCTTATTATCGGGTTTAAAGCCATGGCATGCCGCTAAAATAAGTGCCTCATCCACATTGTCTATTGTGCCTAAAAATTCAGCAAATTGTTCTGCGTTATAAAAATAGTGTGGCTTGTTAGCTGCCATGGCAAAGATATAATTGCCGTTAAATGAAATGATGTCTATGCCTGCCCCGTTTGATTTCGCTAAAAATCCCCGTTTGGCTGTAGCATGGCCCCATCTATAAAGTACTTCCTGTTTACCATAGGTACCATTCTGCATAAGCGCCCAGTAATCATAATGCTTATTCGGAATTACTTTTTTAAAGCTGTTTTTAATACCGGCTATTGGCAGCGGCCTCTCGGCCTCCGGCCCTTTTACATCAATAAAAACATCGGGTGAACAACCTGAAAGCAGGAGCAGTGTGCCAAGCAATACCATTACAATCGTTTTCATATTCACTCGGTGTTTGTACTGGTGTTATTCTTCTCCCGCGAAACTGCTTTAATAAAACCGTCTTTTGTAACGGTAACCTTTTTCTCTGTATCATATTCTATCCCTCCTACACACGAAGGAAAAGGGTCAAACGCTATCAGGTTCAGTTCATACGCCCCGTTTACAATGCGATAGTCGTTGCCGCCACTTTCATAATCCGGGCCGTAATGAAACGTCTCCGCGAGCAATACCGCTTCATTTACGTTATCAATAGTACCTAAAAATTCCCTTAACCCGGAATCTGTGCTTATGTAGCTCAGGCTGTCATTTTCTATCACCACTATAAAATCGCCGCGCGTGGTAAATTGCCCGCGCTTAAAAAATCCCCCCGATGCCGGGAGGCTGTCTGTACCGCGGCGTAGTAATGTGTCGCCTGCCTCCTTAAAAATTTCAAAAGAGGCTTTTTCGTAGCCATTTATGTGCTCCACATAAGCCCAGTACTGGTAAGGCTTCCCTGGCATTATGCTTTTTGGCAGTAACTCTAAGTAATTGTTACTATAATCATAACCAAACGATCGGAATGCGGTAGTATCAGAGTTATTTTTGGCGGCAGCCAATGGTTCATCCCGCTTACACGATACCGCAACTATTAAAATAAAGATAAGTAGAAATCTCATAAGACGATAATCGGTTTGGTACTGCAATATAGTTATTTTTTAGGTGCTAAGTGGCTCAGAAGCTAAGGAGCTTTACAGCTCCCCTCCTAAATTTTTCATAAACCGTGCCTGCTTTAAAATATTGTTAATATCTTTAAGCAACAACTTAAATTACAACACGCTATGAAAACAGCACTACTAAGCTCATTATTGCTATGCACGGCTATTGGCTTTAGCCAGAGCATTGCCTTAGAAGAATTTGCCACCGGTATAAGCCAGCCTACCGAAATAGCCCATGCCGGCGACGCACGCCTGTTTGTAACCCAGCAGGACGGCCTTATAAAAATAATAAATGCCGATGGCACGGTAAACCCTATTCCTTTTCTTGACGTAACGGCGCTTACCGATGGCGAAGGCGAACGCGGTTTATTAGGGCTGGCGTTTCACCCTGATTATGCCGATAACGGCTATTTTTACATTAACTATACTAACCTGAGCGGCAACACGATAGTAGCACGATACGCCCGCAGCAGTACCGATGCTAATGTGGCAAACGCAGCCAGCGCGCAGATACTGCTTACGGTAACGCAGCCGTTTAGCAACCACAACGGCGGAGGGATTCGCTTTGGGCCTGATGGCTACCTGTACATTGGCATGGGCGACGGCGGCAGCGGTGGCGACCCAAATGGCAACGGGCAAAATAATAACACCCTGCTGGGGAAAATGCTGCGTATAGATGTAAACGATACCGACACTTACAGTATTCCTGAAGATAACCCTTACGTGGGCGTTGATGGTGCCGACGAGATATGGGCTACCGGCCTGCGCAACCCCTGGAAATTCAGCTTTAACCGCGAGAACGGCGACCTCTGGATAGCCGATGTAGGCCAGAATGTGCTGGAGGAAATAAACCATGCGGCCGCGAATGAAGCGGGGCTTAACTACGGCTGGCGCTGTTTTGAAGGGACACAGGTGTATAACAGCGATGGCTGCTCTATAATAGCAACCTATACACAGCCCGTAGCTGAATATGATCATGCTAACAACGCCTGCTCTGTAACCGGCGGCTTTGTATATACAGGTGCACTATACCCGCAGCTGGCAGGTAAATATATTTTTGCCGACTACTGTAGTAACCGGATAGGAATTACCGATACATCGGCAGAAATTACCTGGACAGCCCCGTTTAGCGGCAGCAACTTCAGCACCTTTGGCGAAGATATGGACGGCGAACTGTATGTAGCCGCACGCAGCCAGGGCAAAATATACAAGATAATCGAAACTACAGCCGCTACAGTATCATTTTCAGGCAACAACGTGCGCCTGTACCCTAACCCGGCAAAAAATGTACTGAATATTGAGGCCACCGCGCCGCTGCCTTTTACAGTGAAAATTTATGACATTAGTGGTAAGCAATTAGTACAACAGGACATTACAACAGCGCAAAGTGCCATAAATATAAGTAGACTATCGGCGGGTGTGTACATTGCCGAACTGCGAAGCGGAACCGAAACCATGATTAGGAAGCTGGTAGTACAGTAAGAGATGAAATTTAAATACCATGTTTTCCGGAATCACTCCAGGAAGCATGGTACATTAATCGTGCAGTATAATAATGTTTTTAGGTGGGTTTACAGAATATACAAAATTTTGAAAAGCGATTTTCAAAATGCTCTCCAGCCCCTCAAAAGACGCGGGCTTTACAGCATACCCGTCGGCGCCCAGCTTACGGGCAATTTCCATATCTTCCTTTAGCGAACTGGTGCTAAACATTACCACAGGTATGACTTTAAGGCGTTCGTCTTTTTTTATGGACTTCAACACCTGGAAACCGTTTTTAACCGGCATGTTTATATCTAAAAATAGGAGCTCCGGCAGCATAAAATTTTCAAAATGAAGAAACGAAATAAATTCATCCGCGTTAGAGAAATCATTGAAGATGATGTCGGGAAAAATTTCATTAACCACGTTCTTAAAAACAAACCGGTCATCCTCATCATCGTCTACCAGCATTATATTCTTAAAATTACACATAATTGCATCTTATTTTTCCTACCAAATATGATTAAAAACTAATTATTAGAAGTTAAAAAAATACACATTATTGTTAAATATAAAGTGTTTTTTAATAATTTATTAACAAATAGCTGTTTTTTACATCACTCTTCTTTCCGAAGAATTTTCCCATATCCAATGCACATACGTAATATTATCGTTTTTGGTTTAACCATTTACGTACTGGTTCATCATAAAGCTTGAGGCAGGCATAAGCAATGGCAATACTGCCAAAGAACGTAAGCAGTGCATACGGATATGCACGGGTAACAGGGGCACCATCATGGTTAGCAACCCATGCCGTATAGGTATAAATCAAGGCATAGTGGGTGATGTATATGGGGTAGGATATATTGCCCAGAAATTTACATACACGCAACGCCGCCTTGTTTTTTATATCGCCGCTCGCGCCGAGGTACACAATAGCAGGGAATAGTATAATAATAACAAACGACTCATACAGCCCGTTTGCCCACAGAGCATCTGCCCCGCCTATACGGGGCATGGCCAATGCGGCGGCCAGTAAAAGGCTGCACCATAAAAAGGCATTTTTAACAAATGTTACTTTTGTAGTGCGAAACAGCAGCAGCCCGGCAAAAAACGGAAACATAACCCGCGTAAAGCCTATGCGCAATTGCTCCGGTGTTATGCTCCACCCACCTACAACATCGCCGGTTGTGCTGGTAACAACGTAGTGTATGAGCGCTGCGCCAAACACCGCTACACATACGGCAAGTAGCCACCTGGGGAACCGGCGTACAAAAAGCGCGTAAAGAATATTAGCAATATATTCAAAAAACAGCGACCAGCCCGGGCCGTTTAGCGGGTGCATTTCGCCCCATCCCCTTATATCCATAGATGGCGGCACGGGTATAAGCGTGCAGCCTATAAGCATGATAAGCAGCATTTTCCAAACCGGGGTCTGGCCTACCAGCGGCATCCAGGCACAATCCTGTGTATAAAAGAAGAGCGCGCCTATTACTGTACCCATAATTACCATGGGCTGCAGGCGTATTAACCTTCGCTTAAAAAAATTGCCTAAGGTCATGCTGCCCCAGCGGTCGTCATACGCATAACCTATAACATAACCTGAGAGCAGGAAGAAAAAATCTACCGCCAGGTAGCCGTGGTTGATGATTTGCTTAAGGTGGTCGCCGCCGGAATGGGTTTCAAAAATATGAAACGCCACTACCATGAGTGCGGCTACACCCCTAAGGCCGTCGAGTATTACAAAGTGAGGTTTTGCGGGCAGCGCCTGCTGCGGGATGGGTGTGGATGGATGGTCCATATCGTGTTTTTGGAATTTCCACAAAGGAATAAAACGTTTTAGTAACGACAAAGCCTGAATGTAAGAATTTACGACCGCAACTTCGTCAAAAAGCGAATGACCTACCCCTTCCGTTCCATGATATAGTTAGGTATGCGGTGTCCGGTCTCAAAACTTCGAATAATTTCGCCGGTAACAGTAAAACCGTGCCGCTCATAAAACCTTATGCTGCCGTGATTATTTTGTATTACACTAAGCTGCAGCGTTGCGAGGCCCAATGCTTCAGAACGTGCAATTATAAAGTCCATCGCCCCGGCACCATAGCCTTTGCCACGGTGGGCTTTAAGCAGGTACAGTTTGCTAAGCAGCATGTGGCCTTCAGTAGTATTAGGCTCCAGTGCCAGGTAGCCCTTAACATAGTTTTGCGCGGTACAAATAAAATAGTATTCAGCGCCGGCTGCCAGTTGCTGTTGCAGGGTGGATACGGTTTGGTATTTTTCTAAAAAATAAAGGTTGTGTTCGGTCGGCATAAGCCCATCATAATACTCCGGCATTATTTCATACGCCAGGGCCTGTATTTCAGCCAGCTGCTCCGGGGTGGTGGCAGGTATAAAGTTCATGGTTTGCTATAAATTGCTTGTGCTTGCTGATGCACCTATAAATTCTATGCAAGTGCCTCTTTAAGGCAGGTAGAAAAATCGGTAAGGCCGGTGTAGTTTACAAAGCTTATGAGGCTCTCTATTTCCGTAAGTTCGGCAATAAGCCGGTTAACCAAAACCAGGGGTTCGGCTTCGTAGCCTGTAAGCGCGGCATCAAAATCAATACCCGCAATTACGTCTTCCTGGTACATGCCCACACACCAGCTTTCCATAAACTCTCCCAGCGGAATGGCTACGGGCTTATATCCTTTCCAGGCGTTTACCGCACACGCGTCAGCAAGTGCCTTATCGCTCCAAAAGCAAATCAGTTCCAGCGATTCGCCTTCCTCATCTTCATACTCATTAGTACGCGATGTGGCATACCCTTGTGACGATTGCAGGGCATACACCTGCTGCGACGCGCTTATAGTTTTTATAAAGTGGTCGTATTGCTCGTGAAATTCTGAGTGCTGCTCCATGGGGCAAAGATAGAAAATAGTATCCAGTGTTCAGTCGCAGTTAGCAGGAGCTTCACTCATACGCAAAGACCTGGCTATTGTACAATCAATATATCCCCCTTCGGCAGATGGCACGAAATTACACTGGATATCTTTTCTTTTTTTATAAGGGTGGTATCGCCAATGAGCGTTTGCTGAAAAAATGTTTTTTCATTGGTAGCATAAACCAAACCCTGAAACACCACAAAAGCCACATCAGCACTGTCTCGCCTGTAGCGCTGTTTTAATTCGCCAATGCTTATGAGCCTGTTTTGGGTATTGGTAGCAACAGCTATTGTTTTTATACTTTTATTAATACTTACATTTTGAAGCTCCTTATCGTCTAGTAGGATTTTATCGAAAACCAGTGTATCGCTATTTACCAGTACCGTATAGTGTTTATCCAGTGCTTTTTCAAGTCGGCGTGGTGTAGCCGCAGTAAATTGCCCGGCAGAGCATCCGGCAAGCAGCATAAACAAACACATCAATAAATAGCGGACTGGTTTCATTACGTTAAATTACAAAAAAATCGCAACCTGTACATTTTTGCACAAGTCCAAAAACGGCTAATTGAAGCCACTGCCTACTGCTATGAACACTGCAAACTAATACACCACCTTCTTACTCACACTCCTGTTTACATCAATAACATAAAAGAGCGCCTGTATATCATCCATGTACAGGCGGAAATCCGTAAACTCCGGGCTGTCGTTAAGCGAGTGGCAGGTAATGTAGCCCTCTTCGGTATTGTGCTCTATAATCTCCTTAAGCAGGGGCAGCTTGCTCTGCGTGGTATAAATAACCCAGTACGGAAAATCGCGGTAACGCAGCTTGCTTAGCCAGTGCTGCCGCTGTAGTTCGCGCGTGGTAACAATGCTGTTACGGGCTATGGCCTGGCTGCTGCCGTTATCCATACTGTCGCCGTTAACACGAAACGCCACATACCGGCCCATAACCGGCTTATCTACCATAATGCCATGCTGGCTCAGGTCCATAAGGAAGTCCGAATCCTGGTAGTTGTCTAAAAAACCTGCCTGCACCTCAAACTCCGCCAATGGCATAAGCATGTAGAACTTACCGTTAGGCAGTTCGAGAAAGCGGTTGCCGTTCTTATTTTCTATTGGTTCGGCAAACCGCACCACCTCTTCACCCACCACTTTCTTATTATATACGGTACCCTCCTGCAACACTTTGTTTAATATTTCACTTTTGCTGCGTGGTATAGGTTTTCCCTTTTCATAATTAATGATGGTTTCGCGGCTGGCGCCAATAAGGTCACCCAATTCCTTTTGGGTCAGGCCCAATTCATCACGGCGTTTTTTTATATCCAATCCTTCCATAATCAACACTTTACATAAAACAAAGAAAATTTCCTTATTAAAAGAGGAAAATTTTACTTCAATTTATTTTGAAATGTGGAATATTCCACTTAATTTTGCGTTATACTTGACAAATATAGTACAATATGCGGAATAAACAACTTTTAATTAAAGAAATTGTAGAGGCTAATGCTATTAAAGGTGCCTATAACTGCTATTTAGCCTCTGGAAGGGCAATAAATGAAGTTGAAAACACCACACAGGTTATGCAGAACCTAAATACTGTTAGTTCAACATTACGCCAACTGTACAGTGAATTTGAAGATTTGAAAAAAAACACATCTAGAGATGAAAAACGTGAAATAACAGGCGAGGAATTGAGCAGCTGCCAGAGTACAGTCGGCAGAGTACAGTTAGTAACATCAGGCAAGGGTGAAGCTGCTCCCCCCTACTTCGGAGAGGGGCCGGCGTTGAGGCTCAACGCCTTGCAAACCGCAAACGCCATTATGCTTTTTAACAGCGATGTGCGGTTTAGTATTACAGAGTAAGCCCCCTGACCCCCCAAGGGGGAATAAAAACCCAAAAAAATGAAAAACAACCTATTCGCTATGTGTCCCGCGGCAATTCCCCCTTTGGGGGTTAGGGGGCTAAAAAAACTAAAGCGCCGCATCCGGCAATGCGAAGCCGAGATAGAAAACATCCGCACCCTGCCCTACTATACCCTCTTTAACCGGGAAAGCGAGCGCGCCGCCGATTTGCAGAAGGCAATAAATAAGCTGGCAGTAATCAGTGGTCAGTTGGCATGAGCTTCACTCAGCCATGATTATCGGACATCGGACAACCAACAACTAATTTTTCAATCTTTAAATCTTTAAATCCAAAAAAAATGACAATCACAGGAACCATCGAAAGCATTGAATACCGCAACACCGCGGGCCATGAAAAAAAAGTAGTAACCCTGGTGCCCGACCACAGGCAAAGGGCATTTGTAGAATTCCGCGGGCGCCGCATGGAGGAGCTTGACACCTACAAAGAAAACGACGAAATACAGGTAGACGTAACCCTGGAAGGCAAAATAAGCAAAAACAGCGGCATACAGTATAATAACCTGGTGGCATTTGCGGTACGCGAAGCGTAGAACAGTTGGCAGTGCTCAGTCGCAGTAGGCAGCGGCCTCACTCAAGCCAATATCATCTACCAATCGAGTGAAGCTGCTCCCCTCTCCTTCGGAGAGGGGCAGGGGGTGAGGCCGCAATCACTAAATCTTTAAATCTCAAAAATCATGAATTACAAAATAAAAGGCATCGTTACCGCCATAGGCGAAATAAAAACCACAAAGCTGGGCACCGCGGTGCAGCAGCTGCACTTTGAGCAGGAAACCGGGCGGGTATTTTACCCCTCTGCCCTGGGCACTAAAATAGAAATGCTGCAGGACGTGCTGCCCGGCGACGTAGCGGAAATAGAGTTCCACATCTCGGGCAGCAAGGGCACATATAACAACGTGATTATTGACAATATAGTTCGAGTTTAGTTAATGGTTGTCAGTTGTCGGTTGATGGGAGCTTCACTCAGCCGCCCGGCATCCCACATCGGACATCGGACTTTCTAACTTTCGACTTTAAAATCTTTAGACTAAAAATTCGTTCTTTGACATATTGGAAAAAAATAAAGTAAACCCCTATCGGGTTAAAATTAAAATACATCTAAAACGGTGGCAAAGCATATGTTAACAATGTTGAACATATAATAAAAATATTTAACTTTGTAAATCAAACAGCAGAACATAATTATGTACAGCCCCGTTACCATAGCAAACTATTTCATCAAAAAACACTCTGAAGATGATAAGCTTACGCCAATGAAGTTAATAAAACTGACTTACATTGCTTATGGCTGGTATCTGGTCTTAAGTGATGGAGAAAAGTTAGTAAATGAAAAGCCCCAGGCGTGGGACCTTGGCCCCGTAATGCCTTCGCTTTATCACAACCTGAAACAATATGGAGGAGATAAAGTGACTAATCCTGTGATTAACGAGCGCACAAAAACTGAGGTTATTTCTGATGACGATGCTTATTTCCTGGATTTTATATGGAGCAGGTATGGCGGCTATAACGGTGTGGAACTGAGCGCCATTACCCACACTAAAGGCACACCCTGGACAGAGGTATACCCTAAAGGCACTAACCTTATTATACCCGATGAGCTTATAGAAAAGCACTATAAAGACATAATGTCCCAGGCTTTAGAAACCGCTTAATAATGGTTAAACCGGGCAGCAAAACATCTGAAAATGTCAGGGAAAGCATAAAGCTCCTTGAATCTGCAATTCCTAAGAAAAGGCCTTCTTTTACAGATGAAGACTTAGAAAAGGGCCAGTCACAGGAACAAACCCTTGAACAGCGTAAAGGCGAGGCTGAATTAGAGCGTTACAATCAGGACACAACCCATCGTAAAGGCCTCGTAACATGGGCGGCAACCGTTGTCAGCCTATGGCTGTTGTGTGTACTGATTACACTATCCCTCAACACCTACATACTAAAACTTTCAGATACGATAATGGTTGCGCTATTAAGCACCACAACGGTTAATGTACTGGGGCTTATGATTATTGTATTGAACGACCTTTTTAGAGGGAAGAAAGAGGAGAAGTAAAGCTTCAGCTTGTTTTTCCGTTACCCAATACTTTACACCTATTAAAGAAGCAATATTAAGCTTAACCAATCTTTAAAATTTAGCGATAATCAAGCCCGGCAAATTAAGGGGGCACCTTTTATTTTGGTGTTGGGCATAGGGGTTGTTTTTGTAAAAAGGTAAAAATCCTATTTATGAACTGTAAAATATTAATTTAAAACATATAACTTATGAATACTATCAATTCCGCAGAGAATACAAATTACAAGTAAAACTCTCGAAGCAACTTTTGGGTTAACGGTAGGTCAAATATATACCTGCTGTGAATGTCCTGAAGAGCATAAAGAAACTTATCCAAATAGCATATGGATTTACTCAGAACAACAAGACAAGCCTGTACGCTGTTTAGTTGAATATTGCCCAGGGGTGGCTCAGTAATCTTTCTGCAATATTAGGGAAAGAAAGCGCCGCAGGAAAAGCGGTAGCTGTAGCCCAGGCAACAATAGACACCTATAAGAGCGCAGTGGCTGCATATGCTGCCGGTGTGTCGCTGGGCGGGCCGGTAGGGCTTGTAATGGGCCCTGTTTCTGCCGGCCTGGCTGTAGCAGCAGGTGTCAAAAACATACAAAAAATAACAAGCACTAAAACCCCAAAAGCAGAAAAAGGAGCTTTATTTAGCATTGGTGGGCGGCGTCACAGCGCAGGCGGCACACTTTTTACCGGTGCAGACGGCACAAAGTTTGAAGCCGAGCAAGGAGAACTTATAGGCGTTATGAACCGCAACGCCGCACGCCACTTTATGGCATTTAATAATGCTTTCCCGGCAGGGGGTGGCAGTGCGCCTAACTATTTTGCCTCCGGGGGAATCGTATCGCGTGAAGTGGCCGGGCAGGGAATAAACGTAGATGAGTTAGCTGCAAAAATTGCTACTGCAAATGCCAGCCTTCCTGCTCCCATAGTTGCTGTGCAGGATATTGTTAACCAGGGCAACAGCTACGTGCAGGTACGCCAAGGCGCTAACTTTTAGGTAAAAAAAAAGCCCCGCAGGCGGGGCATATAACAGGTAATCCTTATTCTTTAGTGAGAAGGCATTTTAGCTGTCCGCGTAAGTCTCCGCTTATACCGGAGTCCATATTTACAACTTGGCCGGCCATTGTTATGGTTTTAATTTCACTTTCGGTTAAAAGCGCTATTTCTTTATCAGTAAGTTCCAGAAAAGTCCGTAGTATCTGCTTGCCGGTATCTTTGCCCACAAGTTGTTTTGGGCGCTCAATCTTTTTCCCGTTTAAAAGTTCAAGCGTCACCCCTGCCCCTTTTTCTTTTGAAGAACCCGTAGATACTGCTAACTCATATTCTGCTTTTTTTGTCTTCTTGTTGATGGTTTTAGACAGGCCAAAACCAATAATTTTATTTTGATATATTTTAAACTCATTATCATCTAATCCAAGTTCAATCTGTTCGCAAAAATAATCGAGCGGAAGCTCAAGACCGCCCACAACTTCAAATTTATAGTTGTAATCATCATTCGAATTATAATTGTAATAGATTGTTTCTTTGCCATCTGTAAGGGTAAGTATTGCGGTTTCTTCTAAATTGTGTTTCACCTCTGTAACTTTAAAAATACGGCCCTGAAGCGCTTTTTTATCAGATCCGTATCTTAATTTCTTATAGGGGGCCATACCATCTGGTCTATAAGAAAAGTTTTGGTATTCGTCTCCAAAAACCGAACCTACCTTAAGCTCCCTGTTGAGCAGGAGGTCTACGTATTTACCAGGAAAATTAACCTGCGCAGACGCAGATAATGTTAGCATAAGTGCCGAGATAAAAATAATTTTTTTCATAAATGTGAATAATTAGTTGAGCAACAAATATAGTAGTTTTTTTTACGCAGAAAATATTTGGTTAGTATTTTTTTCTAATAATGGTAAAAAATATTCTTAGTGGCTGGAAAAACTTTTTATTAAAAACTGAAGTGGGCGAAAATATTGCCACAGCAAGGGCTGCAATCTGCGCCATTTGCCCGGAAGCTAAAAATGGTAAAATACTGGCTTTTATAAAAGACAGCCTAACCGAAATTGAGGGCACCTACTGCAACATTTGCAAATGCCCGCTTAGCGCAAAGGTGCGCAGCAACGATACTTGCCCTGAAAACAAATGGTAAATGACCCGCTATGAAAGCATTATAAGCCTGGGCGACAACTTTATAAAACTGATAAGTAAGGGGCTCATACCCACCCACGTACTCGACTGGAAGGTGTATTATGAAGCCTACCTTAAAGAGATGGATATACTGCAAAAGCAACATGGCAAGCCAAAAAAAACCCGTGCGTGCGGCCATGTAGCCGACGATTATAAGATAAGCGAGCGCTGCATGTTTAGCATCATTGCCTTTATGGAGGGTTGTTAGCTGCAAGTGTTCCAGTGCTCAGTTGACAGTAGGCAGGAGCACCCGGACAGTTGATGGTTGTCGGTTGTTAGTTGTTAGGAGCTTCACTCAAGCGGCTTAGCCAACTGAGTGAAGCTGCTCCCCTCTCCTAAAGGAGTGAGGCCCTTTATACCGCAAGCACTTCATCTTCGCCATTACCCTTAAAATAAATCGCAGGCCTTCCATTAAAATAGCCACTGCTCCAGCGTATGTTGGTAATGCCCTGCTTTATTATACTGGCTTGTTGCGTTTCAAAATCAATAAACATCAGGCAGGCAGACGTTGGCACGGTATTCTCCCACAATTGCAGGTACAGCCCATTAGAGGCGGGATAAAGCCAGTCGCCAAAGTGGCGGCGCTCCAGTTCAAACACTTCGGGATAGCTTTTTAAAAATAAATATGGCGTGCCATCGGCCAGCGTACCCGCCTGGCGGCTGCTTAGTACCATGCCATTACCCTGAAAAAACACGCCCCACTCATTAAGCGCGGGCAGATTGCTCAGGTCTATTTTTGGTGCGGGCTGTTGTTTCTTTTTAAACCAGGAAAACATTTGAATTATTTTGAATTTGATGTGATTTAGGGGCAGAAGTAGTAATTTCTTTATGTTAAAATGTTAGAAGAATTAATCTGTCTGATTAGCTCTTCTTTTCCAATTAGTTCTTCGGGATATTTTACAAGCTGATGATTTGAAAATTCCTCTATCAATTCCAATGTTTCTTCTCCTATCCTAATTTTGAATTTCGCTTCATCCAAAGATAGACCTAAAATAATACATAACTCTTGATACGAATCAGCAACTTGATTTTCCAATTTATGAAGCCATCTTAAAAAACCTATACTGTTTCTTACGATTAAAATATTATGACCGCTTGTAGCTTGTCCTATACCTGGATGATAATATACAGTATTTCTAATTTTTGAAAAACCCATGCATAATCTTTCTCGCCAAAGTGCTGAGTTTTTATAGTCACTCGCTACTTTAATATCATCCGTTTCCTCTCTCTTAAAAGGTTCTAATATTTTTGGAAAATGATCATGTAAAATTTCCACCCATTTAATATTTGAAAATATATCCTGTTTATGTGTACTCTCGCCTAAAAAAAATACATTTTCGTTATCAATATAAGCAAAGAGGAGAGAATCAACTTGCTTGACAAACCCTGACTTTTTATTAATCTCCAGTGACAAATGAAAGTGATAAATATTCCATTCATTTTTAAGATGATCATGAAAATTAGTTTGAAGAAGTTTTTTACTCTGAAATGGATTTAAATTCCCGCCAATTTTTGCCAAATTAAAAATGTGTTCTATTTCTTTTCTTTTAGTGTGGAAAAAAATGTCTTTTATAAACTCAGGATTAATTTTTACATTTCTAAGTTTAGGTTGTATCAATTTAGAATGAACATTTAAATAATTGACTAACATTTTATCAAGACTATTATTCATCGATAGTTTAAAGCCTATTTGAGTAGCAAGTCTTATAAGTTCAAATTTTAAATCAGACTCAAAATTTAATTTATCTGTAAACATGTGACTATTTTATTTATTTGACTTAAATGAACTTATTTGAGAATCATTGTCATGTATCGGACAAATATAATATTTTACTGAACAAACCCCTTCAGTACTTCCACTCTAAAACCGCCGTAACTTTGCATCAGCATTTCAGGCTACTTCATCCGAGTGAAGCTACTCCCCTCGCCTTCGGAGAGGGGCCGGGGGTGAGGCTAACATTACTGAACAATCCCCTTCAGTACTTTGCCCGCAATGTCGCCGTAACTTTGCAAAAGAAATTAAAATTCGAGTGAAGCTCCCAACAACCATCAACTAACAACCAATCTTTCAATTTTAAAATATTTCAATCATTCAATCACGAGTGACAGGAAACATTTACATCTCCGGCCAGATAGGCACCTTTGACGGTACTACCGGCGTTACCCTGGCCGATGTGGTAGCACAGGTAAAAAAGCAGCCCAAAGCCACCGCCTACAACGTGCACATAAACAGCGAGGGCGGCCTGGTAGACGTAGGGTTCGATATTTACCACTACCTCAAATCGCTGCGAAAGCCATTAACTACCATCGGCAGCGGCATCGTGGCCAGCATCGCAACCGTGCTGTTTATGGCAGGCAGCAAAAGGCAGCTGCGTGAGAACACCCCGTTTATGATTCACTTACCCTGGGGCGGCAGTATGGGTACGGCAGATGAGCTGGAACAGTTTGCCGCCCAGCTACGGCAGGTAGAACAAAAAATGGTAGGCTTTTATACTAAAGCGCTCAACGTGCAAAAGGAAGCCATACTGCCCCTGCTGAAGAACGAAACCTGGCTTACCACGGCACAGCTGAGCGGACTTGGGTTTACTACATCGGCGCAACCTTTTAAAGCGGTTGCAAAAGCATATTTGAATACTAACAACCCTATGAGAGGAACATTTAACGAAAGGGACAGGCACTGGATGGAAAGCCTGTTTACCCGCACCCTGGGCAGGTTTAAAAATGCCCACGTGTTTAACAAGGTCGTGCAGGATGCCACCGGCGCCGAGATTGACTTTACCGAACTGCCCGATGATGGCGTTATCGAAGTTGGCGCTACAGCCACGGTAGACGGCACCCCGGCCGAAGGCGAGTACCTGCTGCCCGATGGCACTACTTACATTTTTGAAGCCGGTGCGCTTACCGAAATTATTGAGCCGGACGATGCCGCCGCCCCCGCTGAAGAATCCGCAGCCCTGCGTGCCGAGAACAAGGCGCTGAAACGCCAGATTACGCATATTAAAAACGAGGTGCTGGCACTTAAAAAACAGGTAGGGAGCCGCTACAGCGTAGAGGGCAAAAAGGTGGCCGCACGCAGGCCCGCACAAGCCGAAAGGACCACCGGCCTTAAACAATATTTGCAGTCTAAACCAAGGAAGTAATGCCATTAATTAACGCAGACGCGCTAACGCTGAATGCCCGCGAGGCCGAAACGGTAAGCGAGGTAATTTTTGAAAGGGTGTTTAACGAAAGTAACCTCGCCGAGTACCACGAAATAGAAACGGGCATCGACGTAAAAACGCAGATTGCCTTTGCCGAAAGATTGGGCCTGCTGGGCAAGGAAACCCAGGGCTGTACGCCAAACGAGGCCGGTGGCTTTGCACTGACCGAAAAGTTCTGGACACCGGTAATGGAAGACTTCCGACTGAAACACTGCCAGGCCGATATGCCGGCGCTGCTTAAGCTGTTCCGTAAATCGCAGCGTGTTAATCCTGACTTTTTTGATATGGTGGGCACGCAGGAACTGGGCGTTATCATCTCGGCGGTAGAAACTTCGCTGCTGGAGAACATCCACCGAAAAATATGGTTTAATGATAAAGCCGCGGCTACCGTAGCAAACAATGGTGTGTTTAAAAACGGCACGGATCTGGGTTATTTTAACTCGTTTGACGGCCTGTTTAAGCAAATTTTTGCCGAGGTACCTACAACGGAGCCCAACTATGTTGCTATTGCAAAAAACGCGGGCAGCAGCTATGCAGCACAGGCACTTGACCCTGATACGGCACTAAGCATCTTTGAGAAGATGGTTACTAAGGCCGATGAAAGGCTGGTATCGGCAGATGATGCCTTTATACTGGCTACCCGTTCGCTGGCCGACAACTACCGTGCAACACTGCGCAACAGCAACCTGGGGTCGGGCTTCCTTGAAGTGGTGGAAGAAGGCCGCCCTAAGCTGTACTTTGACGGCATAGAGGTAAAAGTGCGCTACGACTGGGACAGGTACATTAAAGAATACCAGAATAACGGCACTAAATACCACCTGCCACACCGTGCGGTGCTTACTACCAAGAGCAACATCCCGGTGGGCACTTTAAGCGAAGAAGACTTAACCAAGCTGGATGTGTTTTACGACAAAACACTTAGAACGAATATTATGGATGCCGCCTATACACTCGATGCCAAGCACCTGGAACGCTATATGACAGTAGCCGCTTACTAGTCATAAAGTCGAAAGTTAGTTTCACTCCTGCTAAAATACTGTATGCCTCCCCCAGTAACATCTGAGTGAAGCTTCTCCCCTCTCCTTTTGGAGAGGAGCCGGGGGTGAGGCCGTTCAATCATTTCAATCATTTCAATCTTTCAATCTAAAATCTAAAAAACAATGCCAACAGATTATTACATGGGGGTGCTTCAGGCCGGGTAACCTGGGTTATTATTTTTATGGCTGCGCTAACCTCAACCTTACAAATGTTTCGGATGTACTAAACCTGAAAGGAACACAAACCATGCGCTATATGTTTGCCCTTTGCAGTGCGCTGACATCTGTAAACCGGATTAGTGAATGGAACACGTCTGAAATTACAGATTTTAACTCTTTATTCTGGACGGCTTCGGTTTTTAACCAGTCCGTTAATAATTGGGATACTACAAAAGTTACAGATATGAGTTTTGCGTTCCAGAAAGCAACCTTATTCAACCAGCCACTGGATCAGTGGGAATTGAGTTCGTGTACATCGATTTATAATATCTTTTACAGTTGCAGTAATTTCAACCAGAACATCAATAACTGGAACGTAAGCAACGTCAGTAATATGCAAGGTGTATTTGGTGAAGCCTTTGCCTTTAACCAGCCACTTAACAACTGGAATACAGGTAGTGCACAAACCATGAGGATGATGTTTTTTAACGCCAAAAGTTTTAACCAGCCTATCGGGAATTGGGATACCGGAAATGTGGTAGATATGTATAACACACTCTCAAACGCTGAAAATTTCAATCAAAACATTAATAATTGGGACGTATCTAAAGTCGTGAACATGCAGTCCCTGTTTTACAGAGCGTATCAATTTAACCAACCGTTGAATAACTGGGACACGAGTAATGTTACTGATATGGCACAACTATTTGGACGGGCATATAAATTCAACCAGCCTTTAAACAACTGGGACACGGGTAAGGTAACAACTATGCAAAATACCTTTCGCGGGGCAACTGACGGAAGTATGGTATTTAACCAAGATATAAGCACCTGGAATGTAGAGAATGTAACAAATTTTTCCTATATGTTCTATGTAAATAGTGCTTTTAACCAGCCCATTGGCTCTTGGGATATGGGAAGTGCCACAGATATTACAAGTATGTTTCAGAATGCCACATCTTTTAACCAACCACTCAATAACTGGGATGTAAGCAAAGTTACATCCATGAGATTGCTATTTAACCAAATGCCATTTAGCCATCCACTTAACAACTGGAACACTTCAAATGTTACCAGAATGGATTATATGTTCCAGGGAGCCACTTCCTTTAATCACGATATTAGCATGTGGAATTTCAGCAAGGTTACATTGATTGATGGTTTTATGGCGGGCAAATCATACATCAATTACTCTAAACAAAACTATAATGCATTGCTAAATAGTCTGGCACAACAAAATGTACAACCTGGACTTAAACCTCATTTTTCATCCATAAGATATACCGCTGCTGCGCAGGGTGCCCGAAATTATCTTACTCAAACGAAAGGCTGGACAATTACCGATGGCGGTATTACTACTTAATGTTTCACTAAAATGTTTGTTTATAAAATAACATTGTGAAAACCCTGCAATACCTCACCTCTTCACTACTCTCGTTTTTCCTGCCAGTGCATGGCTTACTTATAGCAGTAGGATTTGCTATAGTACTTGACACTTTTACAGGTGTTTTTAAATCAGTCAAAATTAATGGATGGCATTCCGTACGCAGCCGGAAATTATCTGACGTCGTGGGAAAAGTTGTTTTGTATAATACCGCAATCCTGTCTATCTATATAATGGACTTTTACCTGCTTTCCGGTTTTTTTAAATACTGGTTCTCCGCTGATTTTTTCTTTACCAAAATAATCGCGCTTGTGCTTATTGTTATCGAACTAACTTCCATAAAGGAAAATTTTGAAGCCGCCTATAAAAAGGACATATGGAAACTCTTAAAAAGCATTCTCAGACGCGCAAAAGAAATTGAAGATATTTCTGACCTAAAACCTTAACCGTGCAGCAACATGAATTTGTAAACCAGTACCTGCCCCATGCAAAACAAACCGAAGCAAAAACGGGCATATCAGCCATAGCGATATTAGCACAAGCGGCTCTCGAAAGCGGTTGGGGCAAAGCCGCCCCCGGTAATATGTTCTTTGGCGTAAAGGATACCGATGGGATAAATGGTAACGAGCAACTGCTTACCACCACCGAGTACAGCCGCAGGGCCGACCTTAAGTTTCCACAGGTTATAAGCGTAACCCCTATAGTGCGAAATGGCATAAAAATGTTCCGGTATAAGGTAAAAGACTATTTCAGAAAGTACAGTTCGCCCGAAGAATGCTTTACAGACCACGCCCGGTTTTTCCTTAAGAACAAACGGTATGCTGAGGCGCTCGAAGTTAAGCATAATCCTTACTTGTTTATTGATGCCATTGCAAAAGCGGGTTATGCCACAGCTCCTAACTACGCCGGAACCTTAAAGGCCGTTGCGAAAGCCATTGAAAATTTATTATGAAAACAAAACTCTTATATACTATTATCGCAGGGCTTTCCACAGCCCTGCTTTTTTCGGTTAGCCAATGCAGGAGCATTGCGTCCCGCGAAACTACAAACACGAATGCGCTTACCGATACCGTACAATATTACACCAATGTGCTTGGCACGCAAACCGCTGCTATTAAAACACTAAAAATAGATAAAAGGCAATTGGATGAGATTATTCTAAAAAAGGATAAAGAGCTTGCTGCCCTCGCCCAGGGTTTCGCTACTGTTCATAATGTAACCCAGTACGAAACCCTTACACAATACGATACAATTACCGTTGTGTACCACGACACGGTTTCAGGCATTTTTAGCCACGAGGGCTTGGTTGAAAAACCGTGGTGCCGATTTCGTTACACTGCCAACCAAAAAGGTATAACACTCGATAGCCATAAATTCCCTAACACAGCAACCGTTATTACCGGCACTAAACGAAAGTGGTTTTTGGGAAAAGAAACTTTGTATACTGAAATTACAACCTCCAATCCGTATATAAAAGAAACCGAAATTAAAGCCGCAGAAGTCTCGTTACCCACACCTGTTCATAAAAAATGGTATGTATGCTTGGGTATAGGTTTAGCCGGCGGGTTTTTGCTGGGGAGAGAGTTTTTGGTTGGTGGTTGTCGGTTGTTAGAATAACCCGCACTGAACGAAGTAATGATTAACCGCTGGTTAAAGCTCCAAATTAACAAATCCACAAATTAACCAAATCCACTAACTAAACACTTCCCGCAACACCTCAAGCGACTTCGGCCTGCGGAAACCATCGAGGTGAAAGGCGTAATAGTCCAATAATATCTTTAGCAGTGCCTGCCTTTCAGTAACATGAAAGGCTTTGGTGCTGTTGTCCAGTTTTAGCGCCATAAGGCGGCGCAACAGGGCGGTATCTTCGGCTGTAAGGCAGGTAATGCCGTGGTAGGGCATAAAAACCCCTTCAGTCATTTCAAAGAAAGGGTTGTCGGCATCGCCATTAGGATAAAAACCCAAAAATTTAGTCAGCTCCATGAGCAGTATGAGGTGGAAGTTGGCCGTAGCATCATGCCCGTCGAGCCACAGCAGGGCGGTTTCCAGAAACTCGTAAAGGCTTTCGTTTTGCTCTTCCTCCTTAATGCAGTGGTGCAGCATTTCGCTTACAAACATAGCTATTGTAGTCTTGGTAATATCGGTATTCAGGGTGTGGTAGGGGAAAGCCATACGCACTTCCTTAAAATACTCCAGCGTACCTTTATCTTTATGCGAAGCCTCAATTTCCAATATGTTCAGCGGACGGAAGTAAATGGTTTTCTGCGCGCTCTTTTTAGTCGAAAACGCATCGCGCACATAATAACTTTTAAGGCCGCTGCTTTGCGTAAAGCATTTTACCACCAGGCTTTTTTCCTGGTAGCGCAGGGCACTTATTACTATGGCTCGGGTTTTTATGAGCATTTTTATGGAGTAGATTAAGACAAAGATACTCTTATCTAATTCATCGGATAATGCTCATTTTCATAATTCTCTATCGATATTCCGAGCATTTCTAATTCTTCACCTTCAGGAGTACCGCGTTTCGCATCAAAAATAACCTCAAGCCTTTGTAATGTTGCATTATAATCTTCTTCTGTTTTAATCGGTTTGATTTTCATTTTTGTGAATGATAGTTACTGTAAATATATAAAATCCCTCGCCCATTCCCCTAAATCTCCTTAACTTTGGTATCCTGTAAATAAAAATTCATTTACCATGAAATACCACCAGATACCCAGCAGCCTTTTTGTAAAGAACCGTAAAAAGTTTATGGCTGAAATGAAGCCCAAAAGCGTTGCCGTATTCAACTCTAACGATATTTACCCTGTGAGTGCCGACAGCACCCTGCCATTTGCCCAGCACCGCGACATATTTTATCTCTCCGGGGCTGACCAGGAAGAATCAATCCTTTTATTGTGCCCGGACGCGCCGTACGAACACCTGCGTGAGATACTTTTCCTTCGTGAGACTAACGAGCACATCGCCATTTGGGAAGGTGAAAAACTAACCAAAGAACGCGCTACCGACGTAAGCGGCATTAAGAACATTGTGTGGCTTAAGGATTTTGAAAAGACGCTATTTGAGGTAATGACCTACTGCGATACCATATACATCAATACTAACGAGCACTACCGCTCATCGGTGGAAACCGAAACCCGCGAGGCCCGCTTTATTAAATGGTGGAAAGAAAAATACCCGGCCCACCAGGTTGCCAAAAGCAACCCGATACTGCAACGACTGCGCTCGATAAAAGAGCAGGAAGAACTTGACCTGATTCAGCACGCGTGTAATATTACGGAGAAGGGCTTCCGCCGACTTTTAGGCTTTACTAAACCCGGCGTTTGGGAGTACGAACTTGAGGCCGAGCTGATACACGAGTTTGTGCGCAACCGCAGCAAGGGCTTTGCCTACACGCCCATTATTGCCAGTGGCACCAATGCTAACGTGCTGCATTACATAGAGAACAACCAGCAGTGTAACGACGGCGACCTGATACTGCTCGACGTAGCTGCAGAGTATGCCAATTATAGTTCCGACCTCAGCCGTACCATTCCGGTAAACGGGCGTTTTAACCCGCGCCAGCGCCAGGTGTATGATGCCGTGCTGCGTGTAAAAAACGAAGCTACAAAACTGCTTACCCCGGGTACCTTGTGGAAAGAATACCATAAGGAAGTAGGCAACATAATGACCTCGGAGCTCCTTGGCCTGGGCCTTATCGACAAAGCCGACGTGCAGAACGAAGACCCCGCATGGCCGGCCTATAAAAAATATTTTATGCACGGCACCAGCCACCACATAGGCCTTGATACCCACGATTACGGCCTGTTGCACCTGCCTATTGAAGCCAATATGGTATTTACCGTAGAACCCGGCATTTACATCCCTGCCGAGGGCTTTGGCATCCGCCTGGAAGATAACGTAGTGGTACAGGAAAGCGGCGCGCCGTTTAACCTGATGGCAAACATACCCATAGAAGCAGAGGAGATTGAGCAACTAATGAACGCGTAGCGAGTCATAAAGTTATAAAGTCGAAAGTTTAGAAAGCGCTTACTCGGCCGTACAGCGTGCATGAGTGAAGCTAAGGCATTAAACTGCGTTGCGTTAAGCAAATTATCCGCTGAGGCGTTAATAACGATTTGCTGTTTGAGCGCAGCGAGTTCAAATCGTTTAGCCGAAATGGATAATTTGTAGCAAAAGAAGTTGGAGCCTTGATTTTTTGGTTCTTTTGCATCAAGGCAAAAGAATATAGACAAAACGCATCTTACAAAAGCCAGCCTACGGGTTGGCTTTTTTGTTATATCCTGAAACTTTTAACTTGAATTTCGCTTCCCTTTATTAAAACTTCCTCATTCTTAACTATATTTGAAAAAAAATAGTTACCTGATGAAGAAATTCACCTTTCTGCTGATTAATATACTGTCCTTAAACGCGTTTGCCCAGAAAAGCGGTGCCGACACACGCGAATTTGAAGCGCTTGTGAAGAGCGAACTAAACCATGCCAGCCAACTTAAAAGTTTTGAGGCAAATGCCAATACCGGCAATTATGATGTAGGCCACCAAACGCTGGAGTTTACCGTAAACCCTAACAACCAGTTTATTAACGGAAAGGTTACCACTGTGTTTACGGCTAAGCAGCCGATGAGCACCCTTACGTTCGACCTAGATAACGCGCTGACCGTTACCAGCGTTACCCGCAACGGTAATGGGCTTACCTTTTCCCAAAACAATAACGAAGAACTGGTTATAAACCTGGGTACCACCCTTGCCACCGGCCAGGAAGCTACTGTTGTAGTGCAGTATAACGGCGAACCGGGCTGGGAAACCGGCTCTTTTATTACCGATGAACACAACGGTCAGCCCATACTTACCACCCTTAGCGAGCCGTATGGCGCTAAAGACTGGTGGCCCTGCAAGCAGGACCTTAACGATAAGATAGACGGTGTAGATGTATATATTACTGCGCCAAGCCAATATACCGCTGTAAGCAACGGCATGCAGCTGGGCACCACCACAAGCGGTAGCAGCAAGACTACGCACTTTCAGCACAACTACCCCATACCCGCCTACCTTGTGGCTATTGCTGTAACCAATTATACTATTTACACGCAAACCTATAACGGCACGGCGGGCAGTTTCCCTATTGTAAATTACCTGTACCCCGAAACACAGGCAAACAGCGAGGCACAGCTTGGTCAAACGCTTGATATTATGCAGTTTTATGAAGATACCTTTGGGCAATACCCATTCCATGAAGAAAAATATGGCCACGCCCAGTGGAATATAGGCGGCGGTATGGAGCATACTACGGTATCGTTTATGGGCGGGTTTAACCGCGAACTGATAGCGCATGAGTTGGGCCACCAGTGGTTTGGCGATAAAGTTACCTGCGGTTCATGGCAGGACATCTGGCTAAATGAGGGCTTTGCCACCTACCTGAGCGGGCTTATTGTAGAAGACCAGGACGGCGAGGGTGCGTTTAACGGCTGGAAAGCGCAAAAAGTGCAGAATATTACGGCATATCCTAACGGATCTGTTTATATACCGGCCAGCGACACGCTTAACGAAAGCCGCATATTTAGCAGCCGTCTCAGCTATAACAAAGGCAGTATGGTATTGCACATGCTGCGAAAAAAACTAGGCGATGCCACGTTTTACCAGGGCATACAAAACTACCTCAACGATACTGATTTAGCCTATGCATATGCAAAAACACCTGACTTTAAAGCGCACATGGAGGCCGCAAGCGGGCTTAACCTTACGCAGTTTTTTAACGACTGGGTATACAACCAGGGCTACCCTATGTATAATGTTACCGTAACCGGATCCGGCCCGGGCAACGTTCAGGTTACCCTGAACCAGACGCAAAGTGATGTATCAGTATCGTTTTTTGAAGCGCCGGTACCCATTAGGTTGCACGGCACAGGCGGCCAGGTGCTTGATGTAGTGCTGGATAATACCACAAACGGCCAAAGCTTTATGGTGCCTGTTGGGTTTACATTATTGGCCGCTGAAGTAAACCCTGATTTTGACCTTATAAGCATAAATAACAATGTAACATTAGGCACAACAACACTGTTTAATAGTACAAATATTAGCCTGTACCCTAACCCCGCTACCGATGTGCTTAAGGCACAGTTGCCCGATGGTGTTACCATAAGCCACGCCACGTTTTATAACACGCTGGGCCAAAAAGTACTTGAAAGTGGTAGCGCTTCCGAATGGAATGTTTCGGCACTGAGCGCCGGGGTACATTTTATAAAGCTGGACACCAGTGAAGGTGCTGTGCAGCTTAAGTTTGTAAAAGAATAGTGAAGGTTATTTTCTATATGCTATTTTCTATTGTTTGTTGTGCCGGATTTGCGCAGCAAGCTAAAGTTGTTGAATGTAGCGGTTTTGAAAGTACCTATTCCGCGCTGCTAACCGATAAAAGTAAGTCCGCGCTTGATTTTATCAGCACGGTAAAAAATGGTGTGGCATTTTACTATATTGGGCACAGTATGGCCTACATGGACGTTAAGGTACTTTCTTTTGATGGAAACGATGTAACCTGTTTTAAAAACGGTACCGAAAAGAAAACATTAGCCATAAAAGCAAAGGAACGCTTAAATATAATTAAACTGCTGGATAGCTTTACAGAACAGAAATGCTATCACTCCCATTTTAATAAAAACGAAGATTTAAAAGTTATTGCTGTGATTAAAGATGGAGTTTTATTAATACGATATTTAGCCCGAGGAGGCCTTTTCCCGGACAAAACTTCAGATAGCGAACTCAACACACTAAAAGAATTATACGAAGCTACCGCGAAGTTTCAATACCGCGATAACTAAAACAAAACCCGCATCTTATAAAGGACGCGGGTTTTGTTTTTATAAAAATTGATGATTATATACTTGATTTAAACTGCTCCAGAAAACGAACGTCGTTTTCATAAAACATACGGATGTCGCTTATCTGGTACAGCAGCATGGCCATTCGCTCTATGCCCATACCAAAAGCAAAGCCGTTGTACTTGGCCGGGTCTATGTTGCAGTTTTTAAGAACATTAGGGTCTACCATACCGCAGCCCATAATTTCCAGCCAGCCGGTACCTTTGGTTATACGGTAGTCGGTTTCGGTTTTAAGCCCCCAGTAAATATCCACTTCGGCGCTCGGCTCGGTGAATGGGAAATAGCTCGGGCGCAGGCGTATCTTGCTTTTGCCGAACATCTCCTTGGTAAAATATAAAAGTGTTTGCTTAAGGTCGGCAAACGAAACGTCTTTATCGATATACAACCCCTCTACCTGGTGAAAGATGCAGTGCGAGCGCGACGATATCGCCTCGTTGCGAAACACCCTTCCCGGAGATATGGTACGGATGGGCGGCTTGTTTGCCTCCATATAACGCACCTGTACCGATGAGGTGTGGGTGCGCAACAGTACGTCGGGATTGGTCTGGATGAAGAAGGTATCCTGCATATCGCGTGCCGGGTGATATTCCGGCAGGTTAAGCGCGGTAAAGTTGTGCCAGTCATCTTCAATTTCAGGGCCTTCGCTTACGTTAAAGCCTATGTTGCTAAAAATGTCTATAACCTGGTTCTTTACTATAGATATGGGGTGGCGGCTGCCCAGTACAAAGGGTTCGCCGGGACGCGTAAGGTCGCCATAAGCGCCTGTAGCCTCTTCTTTGCTTTCAAAATGCTGCTGAATTTGGGCAACCTTTTCTTCAGCTGTATTCTTAAGTCTGTTTATTACCTGGCCAAATTCCTTTTTCTGGTCTGAAGCCACGTTTTTAAATTCGGCAAAAAAGTCTTTAAGCAACCCTTTATTACCTAAAAACTTAATCCTGAATGCCTCAAGCTCTTCTTTGGTCTGTGCCTTAAAGGCTTCGGCCTCGGCAATATAATCTTTAATCTTATCTATCATCTCGCTAACAAAAGTGAGCAAATTTAGTCATTTTAAAATTGCCGCACCACCCTAATACCGGGTATTTATTTCTTAAAGTTATTATAAAACACAATTCAGTCAATATCATCGGTAGTCCTTCCGACTTTCGACTTTCCTTCCTTCGACTCACTTACTTTATAAGCCCTCTTTCCAGAAAATAATCTACTATAGCGCCCTTCATCAGTATGCTTTGCTCACCGGCTTTAAGGGCGGGCAACTGCTCTTTTACGGTGTAGTGCGGCCAGCCTTCTTCGTCAAAATAGTCAAATTCATAATACCCAAAAGGCTCCAGCAGGCGGCATATGGCTATGTGCATGAGGTTTACCTTTTCGTCTTTTTTAAATTTTTTATGGAACTTGCCCAGTTCCTGTACGCCTATAAGGTAAATAATGGCATCAAGGTCGAGCATATCGCCATCGGCAAATTTGTTGCTCAGTATCGTTACAAGCTGGTCCCAGCGTTCTTTTAGTTGTTCGTCGCGCGACATAATATCCTTCGTGTTTAAGCCACAAAGATAGTAACTTGAACGTTAACCCCCCGAAAAAGGTTTTTTATGGGAAATTATTACCCACAGGGTACTACCTTTGCAGTAATGGAACTTATCGACATTATACTGGGCGGCCTTTTAGCATTCGGACTCATAAAAGGCCTGATGAAAGGCCTGTTTGTAGAGCTGGCATCGGTGGTGTCGCTGCTCGTGGGCATTTTTATCGCGGTAAAATTTTCGGGCTACGTGGGCACATTACTGGAAGGACACATAGGTAATCCAAAGTATGCAAGCATTACCGCGTTTGTACTTACGTTTATAGCGGCGGTTGTAGGTGTGGTATTACTGGCGAAAGCCTTTACAAAGGTAGCCGATTTTAGCGGCCTTGGCTGGCTGAACCGCGCCCTGGGCGGATTGTTTGGCACTATTAAAATGGCGCTCATACTAAGCGTGGCGCTCAATTTTTTTGTTACACTAAACAGTACCAATGCCCTGGCCTCGAAACAGGCTATAGACGACAGCATCTTCTTTAACCCAATACTGAGCATCAGTAATTATATCTTCCCTGTATTGAAAGTGTGGTTTAGTTAGGCCTCACCCCAGCCCTCTCCGAAGGAGAGGGGGCAGCTACACTCGGATGTTTTGATTGCGAATTAGCCATAAGTATATAGTGTTGATATCGAACTGTACCCGTTCTCGGCTCCCCTCTCTTTCGTAGAGGGGTTGGGGGTGAGGCCCGCCTACTGCGACTGAACACTGATCACTTTTTACGAAGCCTTTCAATAACCGCATCCTCATATTTCGCCTTAAGCGGAATAACCTGGTCGGTTACGTCGTTAGGCACGGTCATGCTCAGTACATAGTGTTTTATCTTCCATTCTTTGCCTTCCTTTTCAAGCACGCCACTGCCGCGGCACACCTTCATCCAGGTATCCAGCAGTTCGTCAAACCAGGCGGTTTTTCCATCCTTGCTAAAATACACATGGCGTTCAAGCGCTTTAAAATCCCACGCCTTTCCCTTATCAAAATACGGCTTGCTAAAGGTGGCAAAAGCCGTTTTATTCCAGTTCTCTCCCGCATCGGTACCTATGTAGTGGCCGTCAGTCGCAATCTTACCAAAATAGCCGTTATAGTCGGCGGTAGCTGCGGCGGCATGCCAATCGTTCAGCAGGGTGTTTATGGCTGCGGTTTCGTCTTTGGTAATGGTAGTTTCTATCCGGGCTAAGAATAAGAACAGGCTTATGCCTAAGGAGACGCCGATGAGGTAGGGAGATAGTTTTTTCATGGTATTACAAATAAAAATTGCCGCTTAAGCAAAGGTACATAAATACACTTTACCCAAGCGGCAATATAACCTATACAAACAATAAAACAATTTACAAACTCTCGTCGTGCTGGCTGAGGTCGAGCCCCAGCTGTTCTGACTCCTCAGATACCCTAAGCGGGATAAATACATTGGTAAGCTTAAACAGCAGCATCGCCCCAAAAAACGAGAACGCCGCTACCAGTACCAGCGCCATCATGTGGTGGCCAAAAACATCCCAGCCGCCGTAGATAAGGCTGCCCCCCTCTACCTCGGCAAAAACAGCCGTAAGTATCATACCCATAATACCGCCCACGCCGTGGCAGGCAAATACATCCAGGGTATCATCATACTGTTTCAGTTTTTTCCAGTGTGCCAGTGAATTTGATACTATAGCGGTAATAAAGCCAAAGAATATACTTTTAGGTATCGACACAAAACCTGCTGCAGGCGTTATGGCCACGAGGCCCACCACCGCGCCTATGCAGGCACCCATGGCACTAACCTTGCGCCCCTGTAGCCTGTCAAAAAACACCCAGGTAAGCATGGCCGAAGCCGAGGCTATAGTGGTAGTAGCAAAAGCCATGGCGCTGGTATGGTTAGCCGCCAGCGACGAGCCCGCGTTAAAACCAAACCACCCAAACCATAACAGGCCGGTGCCCAGCAGTACAAAAGGGATATTGGTAGGTATGTATTCTACATTTTTTCGCTTGCCCAGGCACAATACACCGGCAAGGGCGGCAAAGCCCGCACTCATGTGTACCACGGTACCACCGGCAAAATCCTTAACGCCAAAGTAAGCACCCAGCAGCCCGTTAGGGTGCCATACCATGTGGCACAGCGGCGCATATATAAAAATACAGAACAGGCATATAAACAGCAGGAACGATACAAAGCGTATCCTTTCGGCCAGGGCACCGGTAATAATGGCCGGGGTAATTACCGCAAATTTCATCTGGAACAGCGCAAACAGTATAAACGGAATGGTGCTGGCCATTTTAGCATTGGGGTGCTCATCTACAAAATCAAAAAAAGCAAATTTAGTGGGGTCGCCGATGATGCCATAATGCACACCACCTATTTCTATACCCAGGGGCGTTCCGAACGAAAGGCTAAACCCTACGGCTACCCATAGCAGCGAAATAACGCCAAGGCAGATAAAACTCTTTAGCATGGTGCTTATTACGTTTTTGCGGCCTACCATACCTCCGTAAAAAAACGCGAGGCCGGGCGTCATGAGCAGTACAAGGCATGATGCCGTAAGCAGCCAGGCCACATCGGCGGCTACTATGGTATCAGTCGAATTAAATTCAGCATCAGGCCCTGCTACGGTAGCATGTTTCCAAAAAAGCCCCGTGATGGCAAAAATGGCCGTTATTGCAAAGGCAACAATCCAGCGCTTTTCAAGTTTTTTCTCTATCATACCCATGTTTTTAAGGGGTCAAAAATATAAAATAATGTTAATATTATCAACCTGCCCCCGCAAATAGGAGCGTTAAATTTAAATATAGCTTAATATAGACCTCCGAGGGTTTTCTTTGCTTTTTAACTTTACCGTAAGAATACAACCCAACCATTGCGTAATAGGCAACAGGAACCGGAAATTTGCTTGTAAGAAAACACATCCGTTAATATGCACGCATAAAAAAGTTGAAAACTTAATGCTACAATCACTTCAATTTAACAAAATTTTTGCAAACTTGCACCAACGTCAATCAATAAATTTGCACACACTATGATTTACGATTTTTCTTACACGGTAGAAGGCACAAAGCTGCTGGAAGCCGTAGCCGACATAGCCTTTATAGCAGGGCAACGCGGTTTTTTTAGCGGCGACTCGCGAGAGGATATTGCCGAATTTATTAGGTGGGCGCGTGAGTTTGAAGCCATTCACGAAGAAACCGACTGGGACGAAACCGATTATGAAGATGCAATCGAAGCATTTACAAACAACAAACTGCGTTTCGACCTTGATTAACTCCTAAACCCTTTCCAGATTTTTGGAAAGGGTTTTTTATAAATTTGAATATGAAATTAAAATTTGTCCTTTTTATAGTAGCCCTGCTGTTTACAGCTTGTACCGAACCAACCGCAACGTTGCTTTGCAGCAAAGACACTGCTACACTTGAACGTGAAATATACCTGGTAGAAAACGATGGGAATGCGGTAAAAGAAATGATTAAAAAAACTAACAATGCGCCTGCGCCGCTAACGAAAGAAATACAGCGCACCTATATTCAGAACCCTGAGTGGGGCAAGGATGCCAAAAATTATACGGCCTGCGATAATATCGACCCACTGGATATTGTATGCATTGTAAAGCTGTATAAAACCCAAACCGGAAAAGACACGGTAACCTATAATTTTATGCCGCCAAGGTGATTAAGTTATTGATATAATACCCTAAAAGAATAAAAAAGGGAGCCATTTAGTAATGACTCCCTTTTTCATATGCCTCAATAAAATTTACTCTACCACAATTTTCTTAACCGTTTTACGGCCGTCCTGCTGGGCGCTTACCATATAGATACCCTGCTGGGCGGTAAGCTGTACCGGAATGCGGTACAGGCCGGCGGCAGTAGCTTCGGTATGGGTGTAGATAACACGGCCGCGCATATCATATACATTTACTGTAGCCGGGCTGCCGGTAGCGCTAAACTGTACCGTAAAGCTGCCCTTGTTCGGGTTGGGCCAAACGGCAAAATCGGCAAAATCGGCAAGTGCAGGCTGTTGCGTGGCAAGCATTGGGCCTATGCCGCACAGGCTCAGGCTCCAGTTGTTTACCGCGCCGCCATCGCCGGATACGGTATCGCCTACCTGTAGCGTCCAGGTACCGTTTACATTCTCTCCCACCAGGGTAGAAAGCGCTTCCTCCGGGGCAAACGTGCCGTTTAACGCCGGTGTGCCGCCACACTGCATGGCCGCAGCGCCATCAGTAAAGGTTACCGTAGCATCGTCCTGGTCGCCACACTCGTCGCCAAAAAGCAATATTTCGGTTCCCGCGGGGCTTATAAGTGTCGCCACCACGTCGCTTAACCAGGTGTGGTTAATGTCAATGCTCACACTTATACCCTGTAATTCAAAATTACCGTCAACTTCCAGGCCGGAGGACGCGGTAGAAGGGTCGCCCCCAAAAATCTCCAGTGGCACATCAGCAGAGGCATATTCATTACAAAAAGTAACACCTGTGGTAAACATGGCCGCAGTATTGTATGAGCCTTCGCACCCTGCATTGGCAGCTCTAACACGCCAGTAATGTTGTGTGCTCTCTTCAAGCCCGGTAAGCGTATACATGCTTTGGGTAGTAGTAGCCTCCGCTATAATATTGGCAAAGGCTTCATCAGTTGCCACCTGCACGTAGTAAGATGATGCGATAAGGTCGTCGCTCCAGTCGAGCGCTACGGTTGTAGGCAGTGTTGTGGTACCATCCAGTGGTGCAAGAGCCTGTAGCTGCGCAAAGTCGGTACTCAATATGGTAAGGTGTAGCGTTATCGTCTTGGTTTCGGTACTTGAAGCCGTGGTAACTACAATATTATAATCGCCCACCGCCGAAGCAGTGGTATTGGTAACATTCACGTTTACAATTCCCGGGGCTGTCATGCTTGTTGGAGAAAAGGTTACCGTGCTTCCGGCGGGCTGGCCTGTTACTGTAAATGTGGTAGCCCCCGTAAAGCCGTTTATGTACTCCAGGTTAAGCGCAAAGGCCGCGTTGCTGCCTTTACACACCTGCTGTACCGCATCACCCTCTACCGTAGTAAGGAAGGTGCTTCCGGCGGAGGTAATGGTAAAGTTAGCGTTAGATATATCATAAAAAATATTGTCGTGCCCGCGCGCCATAAGGCGCGATTCCGTACTGGCCACATCCGGCACTATAATGGTTTCAGAGCCATCATTCGGCACGCCTTCAGCAATAACAGTAGGATAGGTAAAGCCGCCATCGGTACTTAGTAATATATCTACAAACGGGGTATTTACACCGTTAGCGGTAGTGCCCGCTACATTCCAGGTTACGGTTTTGTTAGAAGCCGCTGCCCAGGTAACTGCCGCATTGGGCGACGTTACCACAAACGGCCCTGCGGTACCCACCACGTCAATATGCATATAATCGGTATGCGACTCGCCACCGTTAGGGTTGTTGTCGCGCACGGTTAAGGCAAAATCGAGCACACGGCCCACGCTGGGTATGACCTCCCACTGCGGGGTGAGGTTGCCTGCCAGTACATCCTGTATGCGCGGCATCCACCTGTCGGGCGATTCGCTAATTGGAAGCGAACGGAAATTAGGCCCGCCTGTAGCATTGGGCACGGGTGGCTGGGCGCTTATTTCTATGTTCATCTGTTCCCAGTCGTAGGTAAGGGCATCACCATCAGGGTCAATTGCCGCGCCTTCCAGTATAAAGGCCGTGCCCCTGGGTATCACATAGTCGGCACCGGCATTGGCTACGGGTGGTGTATTTCCGGTAGGCTCCAGTGGAACGCAATTGCTCTCGCCATTTATCCGCTGGCGCATCAGGGCAATACTTGTAGCATGAAACTGCGCATCGCTGCTCCATTGTATTACCGGGTCGCACACACCGGCATATGCCATAATGGTAGTACCGCCTCCGGGTTCGTAGGCGTTAGCGTTGTCGCGGTTGCCACCGCACGATGCGTTAAAGGTATGTGGTGCGCCAAACTGGTGCCCCATTTCGTGCGCTACATAGTCAATGTCAAAAGGGTCGCCCACGGGTGAGCCGAGTCCCGTCATGGCACCAGCCTTAAAATCTGAACACGGCGCACCAGCGGCAAGGCCTCCCCCATTGGTACCAAAGCTGTGGCCGAAGTCAAAATTATCTTCGCCTATAGTTGCGTAGATTACGGCGTTACCTCCATCAAGCAGTTCGCCGGCATCATCGTTATTTACCTCATCACTTTCAATGAATACCACCTCATCCTCATTATCTACCAGTTGCAGCGAAACCGTAAGGTCGCGCTCAAACATACTGTTTACACGGGTTATGGTAGCGGCTATCGCTGCCACAACGGCTTCTTTTTTCTGCTCAAGGGTACCGTCTTCAAGGCCCGCCTCTGCAATATGGAACGCCGAATACTCTACTGTTGCCAGTATCGCAGTGCGGTAAGTGCGCCAGTTACCCGCATCCTGTGGGGCCATTGCCGCTTGGGCATCGGGCAGCAGGCGCAGGTGCGAAGGGCTATCCTGCGTAAGGCAGCTGAATATTTTATCGGTTTGCAGGCTGCTCTTTTTGTAAACCATATAATAGCCGCCGCCTTTAGTATACGGGTCTATGTACCAGGTGCCGTTATCAGCGGTAAGCGCCATGGCATGAAGTCCGTAAAGCGTAGTACTAAAGCGCACGGTAGTGGCGGGGTGCTCTATTCCCTGTGCCACATAGCTTTGTATGCCGGGGTACTTTGCCGCAAGGCCGGGCTGCATAACCGGTGCGTTATACACCCGGAAGTGCTGCAATTGGCCGTTGGCATCGGGTAACGTAATTACTACTGCCGAGGCTTGCCCGCTGTGGCGGAGTGGCGCCTTGGCAAGCTGCGCGGTAAGCGAGGGCATGTCCATCTGGTACAGTAAAAAATCTTTTGGGTGCGAATCGCGTGGGGCGATGGCGGTGGCAGCAATGCCGGATTTATCGGCGGGCTGCCAGTTTTGTGCCAGCACGGGTAAAAATGCTGCCAGTGCGGCAAGGGTGAGTACTGCTTTTTTCATTTAGAGAGTAGTTTCTTTGTTGTGGGGCCGAATAACGGATATTTTTTGCTGATTTGCAACAGCTATCGAGTATACAGCCGTTAAAAATGCAGGGCATTAACAAAAAAACTAAAATATGCAAAATGAAATGCATAATATTAAGTATGTACCTTTGCCTTCTATGCAAAACAAAATAGGGATAATTGTTATTATTGTCTTTTTCCTAATGCTGCTGTTCTACATAAAACACAGCAGGAAACACTTGTGGGCAAAAGACCCTTCGCGTAACAGCCGAATGTATACCATTAGGGCGGCACTGCTTATTGTGGTAGTGCTGGTGTTTTTGTTTTTTTCGTTGTTGAGGTAGGAAATTTCACAGAGGTGCACAGAGGAGGCGCAGAGATACACGGAGGTTACTTTTTTAAATTAAACCCCGCAGCATTTCTACCACGGGGCTATATAAAAAATATAAAATAATCAATATAAAATTACTTTACCAGCTCCAGCCCCGCAAGCTGGGTATTGATAAATGCAATCTCATCTTTGCTTAGCTTTACATTTACAGCTTTTGCATTGGCTACGCTTTGTTCGGCATTGCGGGCACCGGCAAGGGCAATGGTAATACCCGGCTGCTCTATCGTCCAGCGCAGTACCAGTTGCGAAAGCGTGGCGTTTTTTTCGGCAGCCATGGGGCGTAATTTGTCCAGCACTTCGTTAACACGCTTCAGGTTTTCGTCTTTATAAAAATAAACGTTAGCACGGTGGTCGCCTTCTTCAAATTTGTGTCCCGGCTTCATCTTGCCGGTAAGCAGCCCACGCTCCAGCGGGCTGTAGGCCAGTATGCTTTTTACTTTTTCTAATGTGTAAGGCACTAGTTCCTTTTCTATATCGCGCTTTACCATACTATAAGGCACCTGGTCGCTTATTATATCTACATACTTACCGGCTTCGGCTACCTGTGCGGCGGTATAGTTACATACCCCTGCATAGCGCACCTTGCCCTGCTTAATCAATTCGGCTACGGTTTCAAAGGTTTCCTGCATGGGGGTGGTACTATCCGGCCAGTGTATCTGGTACAGGTCGATATAGTCGGTCTTCAGCCTGCGCAGGCTGTCTTCACATTCCTTAATGATGCTTTCGCGCCCGGCATATTTATAAATGTCGATGTCCTCGCCCTGGTTGTTTTTGCTCTTCATGGCCAGGTCGCCTTTGGCCAGATCCCACCGCATTCCAAACTTGGTAACCAGCTGTACCTTATCCCGGCTGTATGGCGCTATCGCCTCAGCAACAATCTCTTCGCTATCGCCCATACCGTAAATGGGTGCAGTATCAATGCTCGTCACACCTTCATCATACGATTTGCGGATAGCCTCTACCGCCTCGCTGCGTTCGGTGCCGCCCCACATCCATCCCCCGGCAGCCCATGCGCCAAAGGTTATTACTGATAACTCTAAGTCGGTATTTCCTATTTTTCTGTATTCCATTTATTTGTTATTTATAGTCTGTTAATTCGTTAATTTGATTGGAACACAGATGACATAGATTTGACAGATTTAAACAGATTCTGAAAAAATCTGTGACTATCCTTTAATCAGTTTCATCTGTGTTCCCTTTTCTGCCTACTACCCCTGAACACTGTTTACTCGATATTCTTCACTTTATTCACTAAAAAGGCAATCCCTACTCCAAACACCCCGATAATGGCGAAGGAGTATTGCAGGCCTATGGCATCAGCAATGTAGCCTATAACGGGAGGGCCTAGTAAAAACCCTAAAAAGCTGATGCTCGATACCGCCGTAAGCGCCTGGCTGGGCTCTATGCCCGGGGTGCGGCCCGCAAGGGTATACACGCCCGGTACTACCGTACTTACCCCCAGGCCTACCAGCATAAAACCGACAGCCGACGGAATCATGTACGGAAAGAGCACCGCTATATACATCCCTACCGATATGAGTACCCCGCTAACCTGCAGCACCAGTTTGCGGCCATAGCGCACTGTGACTTTATCGCCTAAAAAACGCCCTGATGCCATCATAAGCATAAACGAGGTGTAACCCAGGCCTTCGAGCGCTTTGCCGCCCTGTACCACATCTTTAAAATAAATGCCGCTCCAGTCAAACATTATGCCTTCGCTTACCATGCTGCAAAAGCCTATAACACCCAGCCATGCCAGTGCCGGGTTTAGTTTGGGCAGCAGGCTGCGCTTGCTTTCTGCCTCCTGTTTTTTTGGGGATGCAGGTTTGGTCTTAACCAGATACTTATAGTTGAGCACTATTATGCCATACAACAAAACGGCCACGGTGGCAAAGTGTATAACAGGCGTAATATTTATGCCTTTCATTAAAAGCCCTATAAGTGCGCCCGTAAAACCCGCAAAACTCCACGCGCCGTGAAACGACGACATTATGGGCCTGCGGAAGATGCCCTCTGTTAATATTCCCTGTGTATTTACCGATATGTTAGTAAAATTACCGGAGACTCCAAAAAAGAACAGTGACAGCATAAGATGCCACGTTTGTGTAGCCAGCCCCAGCGTGGCCATGGCAAGTATATATATTATAACCCCCAGGATAACTGTTTTCCGGCTGCCGTATTTTACAACTATTTTGCCCGAAAAAGGCATCATGAGCAGCTGCCCGCACGGAATTGAAAACAGTACCGTACCCAGTTCGCCTTTGCTAAGGTGCAGCGCTGTTTGTATATCGGGTATACGGCTTACCCAGGTGGCAAACGTAAGCCCCATGGAAAAGTAGAACAGCGACACGGCAAGGCGTGTGCGATTCAGGTAGCTTTGCTTGGCCTCTTTGTAAGCTTTAAGCGGCTTGCGTACCTTTCGGGAGAAATTTATTTCGGTATCCATACGTACAAAGTTACAATTCCTTCCCTAATTTAGGGATTTGTTTTCAAGCCTGTAGAAATTGCATATAATAAATGTTCTGACTATAATTAATTTTACCACAAGGTTCACAAGGGAGGAACAAAGGCCACAATGTTGAACCGCCTACGGTAAAGAGGCACAAAGCTTTGTGGACTATGAGTCTCCTAATTTCAGGCACAGCTTTGTGGCCTTTGTGGAAAATTCCTTGTGGGCCTTGTGGTAAAAAAACCTTACCCTTTCAAAAATTCCTTCAACGGTGCAATAAATTCTTTATACGCCTCGATATGCGGCAGGTGGCCCACGCCTTCAATCTTAACCAGTTTGGCATTGGGTATTTTCTTAGCGGTTTCTTTACCGAGCATCGGGTAGTTGCCCAGTTTATTCTGTATTTCTACCGGGGCTTTGGCTTTGCCAAGGGCGGTGCGGTCAAGCTGCCCTATGATGAGCAGCACCGGCATCTTCAGGTTCTTGAACTCATAACACACCGGCTGTGTAAAAATCATATCATAGGTAAGCGCCGCATTCTTAGCTATGGCAGGGTAAATTTCCTTGTTCATCGTCCATCCCGCCGGAATGTACAGCCATTTATTATATTCATTACGCCAGGTGTTGTGGTAATATGAGGTAACCTGATACATTTTCAGCTTCTCAAAATCCTGCTTCAGTTCGCCCGCATACCAGTCGTCTACGCTTTGGTAGGGCACCCAGAGCTTCCAGTCCTCCAGCCCTATCGGGTTTTCGAGCACCAGTTTTTCAACCATTGCCGGGTACATCAGCGCAAAGCGTGTAGCCAACATACCACCCATGCTGTGGCCCATCACCGTGAGTTTTGTAATTTTCAGTTCGTCTAAAATTGCCTTGGTATTTTGCGCCAGCAGCTGGAAACTATACTGAATATCTATAGGCTTGCTGCTTTTGCCAAAGCCTATCTGATCGGGAATTATCACCCGGTAACCGTCGTTGCTGAGGTCGGTTGCGGTTTGTTCCCAGTAGGCGCCGCTAAAATTTTTGCCGTGCAGCAGCATAATGGTTTTACCGTTTGGGTTGGCCGGCTTCACGTCCATATAGGCCATGGTGAGCTTTTGCCCCTGAATGTCGAACTCTTTAGTGCTTACAGGAAACGGATACGGATAATCCTCCAGCATCAGGCCCAGAGCGCGTGGCTCCTCAGTCTGCGCCTTCGCGGAAAACAGCGATGCAAGGGCAAAAGGATAAACATTAGTTTTTTCATAGTTGTATTTTAATTTTGTATTCTATGAGATGATCTCCATTTTCTTCATCAGGAAGGTAGCGCTCTTGTTTTGGCAAATGCCGTCGCGGAGGGTATAATCAAACACCAGTTCGTCATGGGTTATCTGCACCTCAAAGCACTGGTTCTTCAGGTAATCCGGATAGTCGTTACTCGTGTAGCATACCTCTATATCATGCGTGGCAATAACCCCAATGCCGTTTTGGGCAATGATCTTTTTGATAACGCCAATAGTGCCTGATTGCTTGTCGTCTGAATTTGTGCCCTTTAAAATTTCGTCGAGCAATACAAACGACGGCTGCCCCTGCAACGCAATGATAATCTGCTTAAGGCGCTTTACCTCCGCAAAGAAATAGGACTCGCTGTCGGCAAGGGAATCGCTTTGGCGCATCGATACCAAAACAGGCAGCGGATGTATACTGGCTTCCGTAGCGCAAACCGGGGCGCCTGTACCCGCCAGCACCATATTAATGCCCAGCGTGCGCAAAAAGGTACTCTTGCCGGACATATTACTACCGGTAAGGATGCGGAAGGGTTGTTGTGCAAACGAAATATCATTACACACCCGTACTGTTTCCGGGATTAGGGGATGGCCCAGTGCTGTAAAGCGTAGCTGCTTTTCAGTATTTATTTTGGGGAAGGTAAAGCCTGTGTTGTTCGCGGCATAATTAGCCAGGCTGTTAAGCGCTTCAAATTCTCCGAGTACATCCAGCCACTGCTTTATGGCAGTAGCGTGCTGTGCTTTCCAGGTGTACAGGCGGTGCAGTATGTGTATGTGGAACATGCTCACCCCATTTACCAGCATGGCCCCAAGGGGGTTTGCCGTATTGTTAAGGTTGGCAAACAGGCCCGATAGCGTACTGATCTCCTTACCTGCCCCTGCAACACGCCGTTGAAATGCCAGGTTCTTCTCCGACGTAAATTTTTCCTGCTCTATGCTTTGCAGTATGTCGCTGTAGTTTTTAAGGATCTCGTCAATTTCATCTGAAAAGACAACAATGGCCTTTATTTTTTTGAAGTGCGAAAAAGCCTGCCCGATATTAAACAAAAACAGCCAGATAACTGCATTGTGGTAACTGCCTGTAATTAGCGAATATAAGCACGCGCCAATAAATAAAACGGGGCCCGCATAAGACAATATTCTTGCCAAGATTGGTAGCTCCTGCACCGGCGATGTGGCCCAGTCCATTAGCTTCATGTAATTCTTCAGGCTATCCTGCTTGCCCCGGGCCACAGCAGCAATTTGTTGCCGCCAGGCTACCTTGTATTTTAATTCGGCTACGGCCTGCTGGTTACGCAAAATTTCTTCATTGGGCAGCAGCCCGCCCAGCAGTTTCGCAAAACTGTTTTTACCAATAAACGTATACGTGCGGTTAAGCTGGTGAAAAAGCGACCGCGGCCCAAAGATATCAAGGTCGTAGGTATAAGGGTGCTGTGGGTTTACAAACTCCTTGCCGTCATCAAATGGAATTCTAGTGCGGTTGAGGTAATCGATCTCATCTTTGTTAACCCGTATGAGCTGCCGCAGCAGGTTACGGCGGCGCAGTACCTGCTGGTGCTTTTTATAGACAAATCCAAACGCAGCGCACAGCACTGCAACGCTTACCCAGTAAAAGCTGTCGCCCTGCTTAATCGCAAGGTATACCAGCAGGGCAATAACAGACACCAGCGCCAGCCGCACGGTACCGATGAGGTTGTACTGCTTTTGCAGTTTCTGGTATTCCTGTTCGTGGCCTTGCAGCAGTTGTTGGTAGTCGGTGGTTTTCAAAATAAATGTTTTATCCGGCTAAGTTAAATATTAAGTCGAAAGGGTAAAAGTCTTAACATCGAAAGAATGGAACTCGGATGAAGCGGATTTCCACGGATTTTTTAGTTATTAAGCCGCGCTTCGACAACCCAGCGTGACGTTATAACGCGCAGTCCGTTACAATCATCGGACTTCGGACATCGCACCTCCGACTTTATGACTTTCTCCCTTTCGACTTAAAAAGCGCTTTCCTGTGTAAGCAGCTCTATTTCGTGGGCCGTCATTTCCAGGTCGGGGGCTTTAATTATGGCGTCCAGTTGCTTAAGGCTGGTGGCGCTAACAATGGGCGCGGTAATGCTTGGGCGATGTATCAGCCAGGCCAATGCTACGGTAGCAGGGGTTGTATTTAGCTGTTTTGAAACTTCATCCAGCACTGCCAGTATTTTAAGGCCGTGTTCATTAAAATGCTTGTCCATATCGCCGCCGCGCACGCTTTTCCCAAGGTCGGCTTTGGTGCGGTACTTCCCGGTAAGGAAGCCGCTGGCAAGCGAGAAGTACGGAATTACACCCAGGCCGTTACCCAGGCAGAGCGGCTCCAGCCCGTTCTCAAATTTTTCGCGTTCCAAAAGGTTATAATGCGGCTGAAAGGTTTCGTAGCGCGGTAGGCCTTTTTCGGCAGCGGCATCCAGCGATTCCCGTAACCGTTCGGGCGACATATTGCTGGCACCAATATAACGCACCTTGCCATCAGCAATCAATTGCTGGTAAGCCTCTAGGGTTTCTTCCACCGGTGTACCTTCGTCGTCAAAATGTGTTTGGTACAGGTCGATATAGTCGGTCTTTAGCCTTTTAAGCGAATCTTCAACCGCCTGTAGTATGTATTTCTTTTTCAGGGTTTTCCCGGAACCCATATCGCTGCCTACTTTTGTGGCAATAATCACATTGTCGCGGTTACCATTTTGTTTCAGCCATTTGCCAATGATGGTTTCGCTTTCACCGCCCTTGTTTTCCGGCGCCCAGCGTGAATAAACATCGGCGGTATCTATAAAGTTGAAGCCCGCACCGGTAAAGGCGTCAAGTATTTCAAACGAAGTTTTCTGGTCGATGGTCCAGCCAAAAACATTGCCCCCAAAAGTGATGGGGTACACATGCAGGTCGGAACTTCCTAATTGTCTTTTTTCCATGAATTAATGTAATTGTAGCCCCACAAGTACCAGGGCTATAGTTATGAGCGCAGGCAGTGCCTGAACATAAAATATTTTTTTAGAAGCGGTAATGGCGCCAAAAATACCGGCAACGGCCACGCACCCTAAAAAGAACAGCAGTACATTAGTGTGCCACACAGCATCCTGTATAAAGAACGACCAGATAAGCCCGGCAGCAAGAAAGCCATTGTACAAGCCCTGGTTTGCCGCGAGCGCCTTTGTCTTGGGAAACATTTCCGGTGGGATATTGCGGAACACCTTTGGCCCGCGCGTTTCCCAGGCAAACATTTCCAGCCACACCACATACAGGTGAAACAGGATAATAACGGTAACTAATATGCTTATTGCTATTTCCATTTTTCGTTAATTTTACAGTTTAACGACCTTTCTCTGCGCGTTGCTTTCAATAGCCGCGTCGATAATTTTCATTACACGTGCGCCATCCTCTGCCGTAACCGGTTCGGTGGCGCCTTCGGTAATGGCTTTGTATACGCCGTCAAACAAGTCGTAGTAATTGCCCTGCAATGTGGGGATGGTCTTGCGCACCACTTCGCCGTTAATTTCAGTATGCAGCAACCCCGACTTATCTTCCGGTTCGGTGCCCCAGTCGGTAAGGTTGGGCTTTGCCCCGGTTTTCATTACATCTTCCTGTACATCGGCACGGGCTTTAAAAAAACTGCCGTTACGGCCTTGTATCACAAAGCCGGGCAACTGCTCCCGGTTAAAAAACCCGCTGTGCAGGTTTACGCGCTTATCCGGGTAATAGAGCAGTATCTCAATATTATCATCCACCAGCGAACCTTCACGCAGCGTGCGGATGTCGGCAAACACAGCTTGCGGGTAACCGAAAAGATGAATGGCCTGGTCAATAATGTGCGGGCCCAGGTCTTTAAGCACGCCAGCGCCTGTGTTGTTGCCCTCCTTCCATGCCTTTGGGCTAAGGTTAGGGTTATACCGGTCAAACCTTATGGAGGCCTCTATAATATCGCCCAGCTCGCCCGATTCAATAACGCTTTTTACGGTTTTAAAGTCGCTGTCCCACCTGCGGTTTTGGTATACGGTAAGGGTCAGGCCTTTGGCTTTAGCCAATGCATCAAGTGCCTCGGCCTCGGCGGCGTTTGAAGTGAAGGCTTTCTCTACAATAATATGCTTGCCTGCTTCAAGGGCTTTTTTGGCGTACTCAAAATGGGTATCTATGGGTGTATTTACCACTACAAGCTCCACATCATCGGCTAATACCTCTTCTAACGAAGCGTAACTTTTAACCTCGGGATAATCGTCGTGTATGAGGCGTTTGCTGCGCTCCCATGAACCTGTAAGCGCAAAGCCGGGGTGAAGCGTTAAAAAGGGTGCGTGGAATATCTTTCCGGACATGCCGTAGGATAATAATGCTGTTTTTATTTTTTTCATGGTATGCTTGTTTTGTTTCGCAAAGTGCCGCAAAGGAGGCGCTAAGTTTCACAAAGTTTGTTATTGGTTTTGTTTTGGGGAGTTTAACCACCCCGGCTTTCAGCCACCCCTCAAGAGGGGAATAGCTTCACTCGGATAAAGTCCTCAACCCCCCAGCCCCTCTCCGAAGGAGAGGGGAGCAGCTTCACTCGGACTAATTAGTGTAAGTTAAGCTACTGCAAACTGCGACTGAACACTGAACAAAACTACTTTTTCCTCCACTGGGCGCGGTCGTACTGTTTTGGCCAAATCGTTTCGGCACCCAGTTCGTGTGCAAAGCGCAGTGCGAGGTTAGGATCACGAAGTGATTCACGCGCAAATAGCACCAGGTCGGCTTTGCCCGAGGCAATAATCTCTTCGGCCTGATGCGATTCGGTTATCAGGCCTACGGCCCCGGTTAGTAAGTGTGCTTCAGCCTTTATTCTTTCGGCAATAGGCACCTGGTAACCCGGTTTTACAGGGATGTCCTGCCAGTGCACTGCCCCGCCCGAAGAGCAGTCGATAAGGTCTACACCTTTTTGCTTCAATATTTTTGCCAGTTCTACCGCTTCATCCACATCCCAGCCTCCCTGTGCCCAGTCAGTACCTGATATGCGTACAAATATGGGCAGGTCAGACGGCCATTCGCTTTGCACGGCTTCCAGCACTTCAAGCAGCAGGCGCGTGCGATTTTCAAAGTTACCGCCATATTCATCGGTACGCTCATTGCACAACGGAGAAAGGAACTGGTGAAGCAGGTAACCGTGCGCGGCGTGTAGTTCTATTACTTTATAACAGGCATCGTGTGCGCGTTTGGCTGCGGCTTTAAAATCGGCCACTACCTTAGCGATGCCCTCTTTGTCAAGCTCAACGGGGGGAAATTCCTCATGGTCGTTAAACCGTATGGGGCTTGGCGCTACTGTATGCCAGCCACCTTCATCCAGCGTTAGTTTTGCCCCTCCCTGCCAGGGCGCCGCGCAGCTTGCCTTGCGGCCCGCGTGTGCCAGCTGTATACCGGGCATGGCGTTATGCTGCATTATAAAAGTGGTTATCTCTTTGAGTTTTTCGGTATGGGCATCATCCCAAATGCCCAGGTCGCCCGGGGAAATCCTGCCTTCCGCCGATACAGCCGTGGCTTCCTGAATAATTAGCGCGGCACCGCCAATGGCACGTGCGCCAAGGTGCACCAGGTGCCAGTTAGTAGCAAAGCCATCGGTAGCGGAATACTGGCACATGGGCGAAACCACTATGCGGTTTTTAAGGATAAGGCTGCGTAGTTGCAGTATTGAAAATAATTGTGACATATAGTTGTATGGGTTATCGACGTTTTATAAATGTGTTCTTTAACGAAATATCTTACATGAAATAAAGTTAGGCATTGTAAAGTTACCCTACAATGGCTAATTATAAAATGCACTGGTCATTATTAACAAACTTTTAAATAGGGGTTTCGGTTAATAAATTCCTACTTTGTAAATCAGAAAACACTATTTTTGTGCGTTTGATAATAGAATTTAAAACAAAAAATGGATACACTGATTCAGATTGCCCAGCTGGTTTTAATGCTTTCGATACTTGTAATTCTGCATGAATTTGGGCACTATATAACCGCAAAGATGTTTAAGGTACGTGTAGAGAAATTCTACCTCTTTATGGATGCTGGCTTCTCTCTTATAAAAAAGAAAATAGGCGAAACCGAATGGGGCATTGGCTGGCTGCCGCTGGGCGGCTATGTAAAACTGAGTGGCATGATAGACGAAAGCATGGATACTGAAGCCATGAAAACCGAACCACAGCCGTGGGAATTCCGCTCTAAGCCGGCTTGGCAAAGGCTTATCATTATGCTGGGCGGTATTATTGTAAACATACTGCTTGCGTGGTTTATTTTTACCATGGTGTATGCCACCTATGGCAACGAATACCTTTCTACCGCCGCCGTGCAGGAAAACGGCCTTGCCTTTGGGTCTGTAGGTAAAAAAGCGGGGTTTAAAGACGGCGACAAGATACTGAATGTGGACGGTAAATATCAGCCAAGTTTTAACCGTATGCAGATGGACGTATTGCTGGGCGATGAAATAACTGTGCTGCGTGATGGCAAAGAAGTAAAACTGCACCTGGATGATAAAAGCCTGCACGATATACTTGAAAAAGAGGGCCGTGATTTTATCCATCCCATGGTTAATACTATTGTAGTAGACAGCATTTCGCCGGAAGGCCTGGCCGCAAAATCCGGCCTTAAAGTAGGCGACAGCATTACAGGTGTTCAAGGCATGCCACTGCACTACAGGGGTCAGGTTAGTGAAGAAGCTTTTAAAAACAAAAAGGGGACAATAACACTTAATGTAAAGCGCGGCAGCCAGCCCTTAAACATCGTTACGGGCGTTGATTCTACCGGCGTTATAGGCATCCAGAATAAGCTGCCCGTTGCAAAAGAATATTTTGTTACTGACCATTACAGCTTTTTTGGCGCTATACCCGCCGCCATGGATGAGTCGTATACACAACTGGTATATTCTATAAAACAATTTAAGCTCATACTGCGCCCCAGCACAGGTGCCTACAAGCAGGTATCGAGCGTGGTGGGCATAGCCAGCAAACTGCCTACTACATGGGACTGGGAGTTTTTCTGGAAGTTTACAGCGTTCTTTTCGGTAGCGCTGGCCTTTATGAACCTGCTGCCCATACCCGGGCTTGACGGCGGCCACGCCATATTTACCATAGCAGAGATGATAACAGGCAAAAAACTTAGCGATAAAGCCGCAGGCGTTGTACAAACGGTAGGTATGGTTATTTTACTAAGCCTCATGGTATTGGTTATAGGCAAGGATGTGTGGATACTTGTAGAGAAAAAATTCTTTTCATAAATTTAAAAAAATTGTTTGCGGAATTTAAAAATCGTTATATATTTGCACCGCAATAAAGGCGACTGATTTGCTGCCTGAAGTTCTTAAAAACACACGATAAACCAGATTATAGAAACAATATACAGTTTCCTCCTTAGCTCAGCTGGTTAGAGCATCTGACTGTTAATCAGAGGGTCCTTGGTTCGAGCCCAAGAGGGGGAGCATTGAAAGAAAAGCCTTTACAGAAATGTAAGGGCTTTTTCTATTTTATGGGTCAAACATAGGTCAGACATTTAAATTACCTTATGGGTAAAGCTTATACTTTACTCCTTGATAATAAAAACCAGGAAGGCTTTGAATCTGAACCTGTACAGTTTAATATAGTTGAGATAAATCTATCCATATACCTTTAAGTTTACTATATAAAGTGCGTTTATTGCCCTCTTCTGGGTGATTAATTGGCCCTGCTGTGCCCAATATTTAAAACACGTGCGGATTGTTCCACTTTCTTACGTAGATAGTGTATAGTTTATCATATTTTGCCTTTCTGCTTATTGAAGAGTATACAAAAAAGAGGCTGTATCAAAACTCAAATTTTGATGATTTTGCAGCCAAGTTGGAATAGTAGCCATTTTTGAATAGATACTTGCTTTATTTCTGATGATTTCTGTTAAATAAAAAAACAAAAGAGGGAATCTCATAGTTTTGAGACTCCCTCTTTTTGTATTGGTAAAAGGATGTTTTTAATTACTTCCCTTTAAGGATAACAAAGCTTTTTGAAGCTCCGTTGGCATTTACATATATTACATAACTGCCTTCCTGCAGTGCCTGCATATTTACAGAGCCACTGGTTGCATGCCATTGATCATCTGCTACTTTTTGGCCCAGTATAGTATATACACTTACCGAATCGATTATCACAGAAGAAACAATAGTAAGGTTATCTTTTACCGGGTTAGGGAAGTAGCTGAATGTAATATCGCGTACTTCTCCTGCTTTAAGTATTTCTGATATGGTTACCGCAAGATAGCCCGACTCACAACCGTCAACAGTTTGCGTGCCATAATAAGTAGTGCCTGCAACAACTGGGGTGCCTGCGGCAAGCGCATTGCCGTTTGCCAGGTCGTCTAAAGAGGCATACCACTGTATATCTGTTCCGGTGGCAATAATGTCGTCAATAGTTGCAGGGGCTGCAATTTGTTGTATTGCGGCACCCTGAGGCGCGCTAACTACATTAACAACAATATCCACTGCTGTACGGGTACTTTCGCAGCCGTTTATGGTTTGCGAAACATAATACGTACCGGTAGTAAGTTCTGTTGAAGCCGTTAAGGCAGTGCCACTCGTAAGGTCAGCATACCATTGCAGGCCTGTCCCTGTTGCAATAAGCTCGGCTACCGTAGCACTATTACAGAATGATTGTGCGGAAGCCGCTGGAGCTGCCGTAACATTTATAGTAACTGCAACTGCCGTACGGGTACTTTCGCAGCCTGCTATGGTTTGTGACACATAATACGTGCCGGTAGCAAGCGCGGTTGAAGCAGATAATGCAGTACCACCTGTCAGGTCAGCATACCACTGTAAACCAGTTCCGGTAGCAGTAAGATCAGCTACCGTAGCACTGTTGCAGAATGTTTGTGCGGAAGCCGCTGGAGCTGCCGTAACATTTATAGTAACCGCTACTGCCGTACGGGTACTTTCGCAGCCGTTTAGCGTTTGAGATACGTAATACGTACCGGTAGCAAGTTCTGTTGAAGTAGATAATGCACTACCACCTGTCAGGTTATCATACCACTGTAGGCCTGCCCCCGTTGCAACAAGCTCGGCAACCGTAGCACTGTTACAGAAGGTTTGTGCTGAAGCGGTTGGAGGTGTAGTAATATTTATAGTAACTGCAACTGCCGTACGGGTACTCTCGCAGCCGTTTATGGTTTGCGAAACATAATACGTACCGGTAGTAAGTTCTGTTGAAGCCGTTAAGGCAGTGCCACTCGTAAGGTCAGCATACCATTGCAGGCCTGTCCCTGTTGCAATAAGCTCGGCTACCGTAGCACTATTACAGAATGATTGTGCGGAAGCCGCTGGAGCTGCCGTAACATTTATAGTAATTGCAACTGCCGTACGGGTACTTTCGCAGCCTGCTATGGTTTGTGACACATAATACGTGCCGGTAGCAAGCGCGGTTGAAGCAGATAATGCAGTACCACCTGTCAGGTCAGCATACCACTGTAAACCAGTTCCGGTAGCAGTAAGATCAGCTACCGTAGCACTGTTGCAGAATGTTTGTGCGGAAGCCGCTGGAGCTGCCGTAACATTTATAGTAACCGCTACTGCCGTACGGGTACTTTCGCAGCCGTTTAGCGTTTGAGATACGTAATACGTACCGGTAGCAAGTTCTGTTGAAGTAGATAATGCACTACCACCTGTCAGGTTATCATACCACTGTAGGCCTGCCCCCGTTGCAACAAGCTCGGCAACCGTAGCACTGTTACAGAAGGTTTGTGCTGAAGCGGTTGGAGGTGTAGTAATATTTATAGTAACTGCAACTGCCGTACGGGTACTCTCGCAGCCGTTTATGGTTTGTGACACATAATACGTACCGGTAGCAAGTTCTGTTGAAGCAGATAATGCAGTACCACCTGTCAGGTCAGCATACCACTGTAAACCAGTTCCGGTAGCAGTAAGATCAGCTACCGTAGCACTGTTACAGAATGTTTGTGCTGAAGCCGCTGGCGCTGTTGTTACGTTTACAGTTACTGACACAGATGTCCTGGTACTTTCGCAGCCGTTTAGCGTTTGAGATACGTAATACGTACCGGTAGCAAGTTCTGTTGAAGCCGTTAGTGCAGTACCATCCGTAAGGTCAGCATACCACTGTAGGCCTGCCCCAGTTGAAACAAGCTCGGCAACCGTAGCACTGTTACAGAAGGTTTGAGCAGAAGCCGTTGGCGCTGTAGTTACATTTACAGTTACCGAAACCGCCGTACGTGTACTTTCACAGCCGTTTAGCGTTTGAGATACGTAATACGTACCGGTGGCAAGTTCTGTTGAAGCCGTTAGTGCAGTACCACCCGTAAGGTCAGCATACCACTGTAGGCCTGCCCCCGTTGCGACAAGCTCAGCAATCGTAGCACTATTACAGAACGATTGTGCTGAAGCTGTTGGTGCTGTTGTTACGTTTACAGTTACTGACACAGATGTCCTGGTACTTTCGCAGCCGTTTAGCGTTTGAGATACGTAATACGTACCGGTTGCAAGCGCGGTTGAAGCAGATAATGCAGTACCACCTGTCAGGTCAGCATACCACTGTAAACCAGTTCCGGTAGCAGTAAGATCAGCTACCGTAGCACTGTTACAGAACGATTGGGCGGAAGCCGCTGGAGCTGCCGTAGCATTTATAGTAACCGCTACTGCCGTACGGGTACTTTCGCAGCCGCTTATGGTTTGTGACACATAATACGTGCCGGTTGCAAGCGCGGTTGAAGCCGTTAGTGCAGTACCATCCGTAAGGTCAGCATACCACTGTAGGCCTGCCCCCGTTGCAACAAGCTCGGCAACCGTAGCACTGTTGCAGAAGGTTTGGGCTGAAGCGGTTGGTGCGGCTGTTACGTTTATAGTAACCGAAACCGCCGTACGGGTACTTTCGCAGTTGTTGAGCGTTTGTGACACATAATACGTTCCGGTTGCTAAAGCCGTGGTTCCTGCAAGTTGTGTACCACCGGTCAGGTTGGCATACCATTTTAGTGAGGTGCCTGTTGCAACAAGGTTAGCAACCGTAGCACTGTTGCAGAAGGTTTGGGCTGAAGCCGTTGGTGTAGCAGTTACGTTTATAGTAACCGAAACCGCCGTACGGGTACTTTCACAACCTGCTATGGTTTGCGATACATAATATGTACCGGTTGCTAGTGTTGTTGAAGCCGTTAAGGCAGTACCACCAGTAAGGTCAGCATACCACTGTAGGCCTGCCCCAGTTGCAACAAGCTCGGCAACCGTAGTACTGTTGCAGAAGGTTTGGGCTGAAGCGGTTGGTGCAGCAGTTACGTTTACAGTTACTGCCACAGCCGTACGTGTACTCTCGCAGCCATTTAGCGTTTGTGAAACATAATATGTGCCAGTAGCTAAAGCCGTGGTTCCTGCAAGTTGTGCACCTCCGGTTAAAGCAGCGTACCATTTAAGGCCGGTGCCCGTGGCTGTTAAATTTGCTACGGTTGCACTATTACAAAACGATTGTGCTGAAGCGGTTGGTGCGGCTGTTACGTTTATTGTTACAGCTACTGCGGTACGTGTACTTTCGCAGTTGTTGAGCGTTTGAGATACGTAGTAGTTTCCGGTTGTAAGCGCGGTAGTAGTTGCTAATGCAGTACCACCCGTTGCAGCAGTGTACCAATTAAGCGCAGTACCTGTTGCGGTTAAATTCGCTACGGTGGCGCTGTTACAGAACGATTGGGCTGATGCTGTCGGCGCAGCCGTTACGTTTATCGTTACTGCTACTGCCGTACGTGTACTTTCGCAGCCGTTTATTGTTTGTGAAACATAATAGGTTCCGGTGGCTAAAGCCGTGGTTCCTGCAAGTTGAGTGCCACCGGTCAGGTTGGCATACCATTTAAGTGAGGTGCCTGTTGCGGTTAAATTCGCTACCGTCGCACTGTTACAGAACGATTGTGCTGAAGCGGTTGGTGCAGCTGTTGCAGTTATCGTAACTGCTACTGCTGTACGTGTACTCTCGCAGCCATTTAGCGTTTGTGATACATAATATGTGCCAGTGGCTAAAGCAGTTGTTCCTGCAAGTTGTATACCGCCGGTCAGGTTGGCATACCATTTAGGTGATGTACCTATTGCGGTTAAGTTTGCTACGGTTGCACTGTTACAGAACGTTTGCGCTGAAGCTGTTGGCGCTGAAGTAACATTTATAGTTACTGCCACAGATGTCCTGGTACTTTCGCAGCCGCTTATGGTTTGCGACACATAATACGTGCCGGTAGCAAGTTCTGTTGAAGCCGTTAATGCAGTACCACCCGTTGCAGCGGCATACCACTGAATTGATGTTCCTGTCGCAACAAGGTCAGCTACCGTTGCACTGTTGCAGAACGATTGGGCTGTAGCGGTTGGTGCAGCTGTTGTAGTTATGGTTACCTCCACAGCAGTACGGGTACTTTCGCAGCCATTTAACGTTTGTGATACATAGTATGTGCCAGTGGCTAAAGCAGTTGTTCCTGCAAGTTGTGTACCTCCGGCTAAAGCAGCGTACCATTTTAGGGCAGTGCCTGTAGCAATAAGGTTGGCAACCGTAGCGCTATTACAGAACGATTGGGCTGAAGCTGTTGGCGCTGCTGTTGTAGTTATCGTAACTGCAACTGCTGTACGTGTACTCTCGCAGCTGTTGAGCGTTTGTGAAACATAATAGGTGCCAGTAGCTAAAGCCGTGTTTACTGCAAGTTGTGCACCGCCCGTTAAGGCAGCATACCATTTAAGTGATATGCCTGTGGCTACAAGGTTGGCAACGGTAGCGCTGTTACAGAACGATTGGGCTGAAGCCGTTGGCGCTGCTGTTGTAGTTATCGTAACCGCCACAGCCGTACGAGTACTTTCGCAGCCATTTAGCGTTTGTGATACGTAATATGTGCCGGTGGCAAGCGCGGTGGTTCCTGCAAGCTGTGCACCGCCGGTTAAGGCAGCATACCATTTTAGTGATATGCCTGTGGCTACAAGGTTGGCAACGGTAGCACTGTTACAGAACGATTGTGCGGAAGCCGTTGGTGCAGCAGTTGTAGTTATCGTAACCGCCACAGCCGTACGAGTACTTTCGCAGCCATTTAGCGTTTGTGATACGTAATATGTGCCGGTGGCAAGCGCGGTGGTTCCTGCAAGCTGTGCACCGCCGGTTAAGGCAGCATACCATTTTAGTGATATGCCTGTGGCTACAAGGTTGGCAACGGTAGCACTGTTACAGAACGATTGTGCGGAAGCCGTTGGTGCAGCAGTTGTAGTTATCGTTACCGCCACAGCCGTACGAGTACTTTCGCAGCCATTTAGCGTTTGTGATACGTAATATGTGCCGGTGGCAAGCGCGGTGGTTCCTGCAAGTTGTGTACCGCCGGTTAAAGCAGCATACCATTTAAGTCCCGTACCTGTTGCGGTTAAATTCGCTACCGTGGCACTGTTACAGAACGATTGGGCGGAAGCCGTTGGAGCTGCCGTAACATTTATAGTAACCGAAACCGCTGTACGGGTACTTTCACAGCTATTGAGCGTTTGTGAAACATAATAGGTTCCGGTTGCTAAAGCCGTGGTTCCTGCAAGTTGAGTGCCACCTGTTAAAGCAGCATACCATTTAAGTGAGGTGCCTGTTGCGGTTAAATTCGCTACAGTAGCACTGTTACAGAACGTCTGTGCAGAAGCCGTTGGTGCAGCTGTTGTAGTTATCGTTACAGCTACTGCGGTACGTGTACTTTCACAGCTATTGAGCGTTTGTGAAACATAATAGGTTCCGGTTGCTAAAGCCGTGGTTCCTGCAAGTTGAGTGCCACCTGTTGAAGCAGCGTACCATTTTAGGGCAGTGCCTGTTGCGGTTAAATTCGCTACAGTAGCACTGTTGCAGAACGATTGTGCTGAAGCGGTTGGTGCAGCTGTTGTAGTTATGGTTACCGCCACAGCAGTACGTGTACTTTCGCAGCTGTTGAGCGTTTGAGATACGTAGTAGGTTCCAGTGGCTAAAGCCGTGGTTCCTGCAAGCTGTGTACCACCGGTCAGGTTGGCATACCATTTTAGTGAGGTGCCTGTTGCAACAAGCTCGGCAACCGTAGTACTGTTGCAGAAGGTTTGGGCTGAAGTCGTTGGGGCCGCCGTTACGTTTATAGTAACTGCAACTGCCGTACGTGTACTCTCGCAGTTATTTAATGTTTGTGAAACATAATACGTTCCAGTGGCTAAAGCCGTAGTTCCTGCAAGTTGTGCACCTCCGGTTAAGGCAGCGTACCATTTTAGGGCAGTACCTGTTGCAGTTAAATTCGCTACAGTAGCACTGTTACAGAACGTCTGTGCAGAAGCCGTTGGTGCAGCTGTTGTAGTTATCGTTACAGCTACTGCGGTACGTGTACTTTCACAGCTATTGAGCGTTTGTGAAACATAATAGGTTCCGGTTGCTAAAGCCGTGGTTCCTGCAAGTTGAGTGCCAACTGTTGAAGCAGCGTACCATTTTAGGGCAGTACCTGTTGCAGTTAAATTCGCTACAGTAGCACTGTTACAGAATGATTGTGCTGAAGCGGTTGGTGCGGCTGTTACGTTTATTGTTACAGCTACTGCGGTACGTGTACTTTCGCAGCCGTTTAGCGTTTGTGATACATAATAGGTCCCAGTGGCTAAAGCCGTGGTTCCTGCAAGTTGTGAACCGCCGGTTAAAGCAGCGTACCATTTAAGCGCAGTACCTGTTGCGGTTAAATTCGCTACAGTAGCACTGTTACAGAACGTCTGTGCAGAAGCCGTTGGTGCAGCTGTTGTAGTTATCGTTACAGCTACTGCGGTACGGGTACTTTCACAGCTATTGAGCGTTTGTGAAACATAATAGGTCCCAGTGGCTAAAGCCGTGGTTCCGGCAAGTTGTGCACCACCGGTCAGGTTGGCATACCATTTAAGTGCCGTTCCTGTCGCGGTTAAGTTGGCAACCGTGGCGCTGTTACAAAATACCTGGTCAGGTGCAGATGGTATCGGGGTAACGTTTATCGTTACTGCAACCGCTGTTCTGGGGCCTTCGCAGCCGTTTAGCGTTTGAGATACATAATACGTTCCATTTGCTAAAGCCGCAGTTCCGGCAAGTTGAATGCCACCTGTTAAAGCAGCATACCATTGTAAACCAGTTCCGGCAGCAGTAAGGTCAGCTACCGTAGCACTATTACAGAACGATTGTGCTGAAGCGGTTGGTGCAGCTGTTGTAGTTATGGTTACCTCCACAGCAGTACGTGTACTCTCGCAGCCATTTAGTGTTTGAGATACGTAATAGTTTCCGGTGGCTAAAGTGGTTGTTCCTGCAAGTTGTGCACCTCCGGTTAAAGCAGCGTACCATTTAAGTGAGGTGCCTGTTGCGGTTAAATTCGCTACAGTAGCACTGTTGCAGAACGATTGTGCTGAAGCTGTTGGTGCAGCTGTTGTAGTTATCGTAACCGCTACTGCCGTACGTGTACTCTCGCAGTTGTTGAGCGTTTGTGAAACATAATAGGTTCCGGTTGCTAAAGCAGTTGTTCCTGCAAGTTGTGTACCGCCGGTTAAAGCAGCATACCATTTAAGGCCGGTGCCTGTTGCGGTTAAATTTGCTACAGTAGCACTGTTGCAGAACGATTGTGCTGAAGCTGTTGGTGCAGCTGTTGTAGTTATCGTAACCGCTACTGCCGTACGTGTACTTTCGCAGCCATTTAGCGTTTGTGAAACATAATACGTTCCGGTTGCTAAAGCCGTTGTTCCTGCAAGTTGTGTACCGCCGGTTAAAGCAGCGTACCATTTAAGGCCGGTGCCCGTGGCTGTTAAATTTGCTACGGTTGCACTATTACAGAACGATTGGGCTGATGCCGTTGGCGCGGCTGTAACATTTATCGTTACAGCTACTGCCGTACGGGTACTTTCGCAGCCGTTTAGCGTTTGTGAAACATAATAGGTTCCGGTTGCTAAAGCCGTGGTTCCTGCAAGTTGTGTACCGCCCGTTAAGGCAGCATACCATTTTAATGAGGCGCCTGTTGCGGTTAAATTCGCTACAGTAGCACTATTACAGAAAGATTGTGCTGAAGCCGTTGGTGCTGCTGTTGTAGTTATCGTAACTGCAACTGCCGTACGGGTACTTTCGCAGCCATTTAGCGTTTGTGATACATAATAGGTTCCGGTTGCTAAAGCCGTAGTTCCTGCAAGTTGAGTGCCACCTGTTGAAGCAGCGTACCATTTTAGGGCAGTGCCTGTTGCAACAAGGTTAGCAACAGTTGCGCTGTTACAGAACGTTTGTGCAGATGCCGTTGGAGGTGTAGTAACATTTATAGTAACTGCAACTGCCGTACGGGTACTTTCGCAGCCATTTAGCGTTTGAGAAACATAATATGTTCCGGTTGCTAAAGCCGTCGTTCCTGCAAGTTGTGCACCTCCGGTTAAGGCAGCGTACCATTTAAGTGATGTACCTGTTGCAACAAGGTTAGCAACGGTAGCGCTATTACAGAACGATTGTGCTGAAGCTGTTGGTGCTGTAGTTACATTTACAGTTACCGAAACCGCCGTACGTGTACTTTCACAGCCGTTTAGCGTTTGTGAAACATAATAGGTTCCTGTTGCTAAAGCCGTGGTTCCTGCAAGTTGTGCACCGCCGGTTAAGGCAGCGTACCATTTAAGACCTGTGCCTGTTGCAACAAGGTCAGCTACAGTAGCACTGTTACAGAAGGTTTGAGCAGAAGCGGTTGGTGCGGTTGTTACATTTACAGTTACCGCTACAGCCGTACGTGTACTTTCGCAGCCATTTAGCGTTTGAGATACGTAGTAGTTTCCGGTGGCTAAAGCCGTGGTTCCTGCAAGCTGTGAACCGCCGGTTAAAGCAGCGTACCATTTTAGGGCAGTGCCTGTTGCAACAAGGTTAGCAACAGTTGCAATGTTACAAAACGATTGGGCTGAAGCTGTTGGCGCTGTTGTTGTAGTTATCGTAACCGCTACTGCCGTACGGGTACTTTCGCAGCCGTTTAGCGTTTGAGATACATAATACGTTCCATTTGCTAAAGCCGCAGTTCCGGCAAGTTGAATGCCACCTGTTAAAGCAGCATACCATTTAAGGCCGGTGCCTGTCGCGGTTAAGTTTGCAACCGTCGCACTGTTACAGAATGACTGTGCTGAAGCCGCTGGTGCAGGGGTGTTGCACGAGGCACCCTGGTGTTCGTAAGCGCCTATGTCAATCGTGCCTGCATTATAAAAGCGCGGGTTTCCGGCCAGGTCAGTAGTTATACCTATAAGGCCTGGTATTTGGCCCGCCGTATATGGAGTGTTAGTACCTGCATTAATAGCAGGGCTGGTAGCCAGTAAGGTATAGTCGCCGTTGGTGGCATTTGTAAAACCGGGATCTACATTAGAATTTCCATTGTTAAGCGGACTAAGCCCCTGCACTATCGAATAAGTAAATGTCGCGCTGCCATAAGAATTCTGGCTTTGAAGTGTTGATGACGATGAAGTGTTGTTGTATACAATACAATTGGTATATTGAGAAGCGTCATAGATAACATAAGTCCCGCCGCCAAAAAATGTTGCGGTATTATTTATGATATCTGTATTAAAATAGCTTGTTGAACCACCGGAGTTAAGATTAAAAACACCTCCACCGTTCATTGAGGCAGTATTATTTGTTATGAGCGTGTTTATAATTGTGGCACTTGTATGAGAAGAATTTAATCCGCCGCCTATCTCCGCCGTATTATTTTTTATTATACAATTTTTCAATATAGGCGAATCAAATACAATATCAATACCTCCGCCCTCGCTTAAAGTTCCACTTCCAAATGTTGCATTTCCAATTATGGATAAATTATCAAATATGCTATTGTTAAATGTACTATATACACCTCCACCACCTTCCGAGGAAGCATTACCTGTTATAATCAGGTTTTTAAAAGTGGCCAATCCATTAGAATGGATGCCGCCACCCTGTTTCTGGGATACAAATATAACGGATACACCTCCATTCGCATTTCCTCCTTTAATAGTGAAACCATCTAATACAGTTTCAAGTGTTTCTGCTGTACTAGAACGCAAACAAACAACATGGTATGCGTTTTCTGAATTACCACCAGTACATATTCCTAAACTGTTGTATGTGTCGTTGTTAGAAAAGTCACCACTAAGTATACTTGCATTGGCCGTAAGGCTAAGGTTACGTTCTGATAAAGCACCTTCATTTCCTGCAAAACCGCCATAAACTTTAACGTTATCTACCAGCTTGAATGTATTATCCCTGTCTGTAAGGCTTGTACTATTAAGGTCATCAAGCCTGAATTTTGGTTTATAAACTCCTCCTGCTACCCATATCTGGGTAACAATACCAGGATTTTGCGCTGCTGATTTAAGAGCATCGGCCAATTGGCCCATTGCATTTGTCCAGCTGGTTCCGTTTCCGGTGCTGCCCTGCTTAACGTATAATATAGACGAAGCTGTGATAGTAACGTTTACTGCCGTACGGGAGCCTTCGCATCCGTTTAGCGTTTGCGACACGTAGTAGATACCGGTGGCAAGCACTGTAGTTGATGCTAAGGCGGTGCCTCCGGTTGCGGTAGTATACCATTTAAGGGCAGTGCCTGTTGCTGTTAAATTTGCCACAGTAGCCCCTGAAGCAAAGCTTTGCGCGGAAGCTATAGGGGCAGGGGTAGTGCATGCCGGTGTAAGCGTCCAAGATAGTGTAAATGAGCCTGATTGATTGTTGTAGCCATCCTGTACCCAGTAAACGTTCCTTACAATCCCTGTATTGTTAGTCCAGGTAACCGTTTGCTCATCAGGGTCATTGAAGCAGGTTATCGTAGTACTGCCCGGGCAGGCACCATAACCCACGCTAACCATAGAATCATAATTGTTACTTACCTGGGTAATAGCGATAGTAGCACCCACAGGAACCGTTATATAGTAATATAAGTCTGGTCCTGAGCTAAATCCGTTGTTAGGGCAAAGCGCGCTCGAATAATTATTTGCGGTACCTACTGTTGTACTGGTGTAAGGGCTGGTAAGTGTAGCAAGATCAATGGCATCTTCGCAAAGCTCACCCGGTACCCAGCTGGAAAAAGGTTGTGATGTAGCCCAGTTGCTATAAGTGCCAGAACAATTACTCCTTACATGCAAGTAATATGTTGTGCCCGCTGTTACCGGATATGACGGCACAGAGGTTGACGTGGTAGCTGTTCCTGAAGCGGGTGGTGTGGCAGATGTGGTTACAGCATACTGGTAACCTGATGGTATGCCAGACGTAGGTGCCGCCCATGAAAGTGCTGCAGTTGAAGTGGTGGTTGCTGTTGCGGTTACAGCCGTTGGCGGGTTACAGCTACTGCCGCATTGTATGTATTTTGTCCTGTTGACATTTTGGGTGCCGCAAGACGAATTAGTGTGTATGTAATAACGCAGGAGGCCACTGTTCTCGCCTGTGTTCCAAACCAAGGGCGTAGTGCCCGAAACCAGCACGGTAGTACCTGTACTGTTTGTTATGGTGATATAATCGGTAGTTACCGAACTTGAAAAGGTATAGTTTGTGTTTGCGGCAAGGCTTACAACGCTATACATACCTGCATAAGAAGTTGTAGTAATGCTTTCCAAAGCTCCGGTACACGCCGGATTAAAAATTGTAGAGGGTGATAGAACG
>NZ_JBKJHD010000050.1:0-751 GCF_046613695.1 Flavobacterium sp. RHBU_24
TGTCATTTGTATCTGTTATGTATCTTACTATTGTATTTAATCAGTATTAGTTTTGCCTGTTAATATAAATCCATCCTGTTTTCGCTTCGCCCGTATTGCGCTGGAACATATAAAAATAGGTTCCTGTAGGCAATTCCTGCCCATTGTCGGTTTGCCCGCCCCATTGGTTAGTATAATTACCGCTAAAGCTAAAAACCTCTTTTCCGTAACGGTTAAAAATGGTAAGCTTTGTTACATCAAGGTTGCTCAGGTCAAAGGTGTCGTTCAGGCCTATTGAACCACCCGGCGAAATACCCCGCTGTATAAAGCAGTCGCCCGGGCTGATGTGCAGTTCAGTTACGGAGTAGCAGCCATCGGCGTTTTCCGCCCTTACATAAAGATGTGCCGTGGTATCATTTGTTGTATATTCAGCAGGGTTTGCTATCGCGTTTATCGCTTCTTCTGCATTGGCTTCAGAAGTATAGTAACTGATTTCCAGGCCGCTTTCCAGTCCCGCTTCGATTTCAGTAAGGTCATAGGGGGAGCAGCCGGTTACCTCAAGCATTGATGCAAGTACAGGGGCATTGTTAACCTGTAATGTAAAGGTTCCAATCCCGAAACAGTTGCCGTTATCTACACGTACATACACGGTTTGCGCATCCTCTGTGTTACTATAGGCCGCAGGGTTGGCTATAGCATTGGCATTTGCCGTAGCATCAGCCGGCGTAGCAAAGTAGGTTACGGTTACGCCCGGCTGCCCCTGCTGGTACAC
>NZ_JBKJHD010000051.1:0-651 GCF_046613695.1 Flavobacterium sp. RHBU_24
AATTGACCATACTGAGGATATTCGACGACAGGTAAGTGACAGTGAGGTCATACTGACAGCCATTGTCTCATCATTGAATTTTTATGGGAATCATTCTTCAGCAATACAATTCATGAAGCAATATGGTTTTATACCTAATATGCTTGACAAGAGTAGGTTTAATAGAAGACTACACAAAATTGGAAGATTGCTTTATGAGCTATTTGAGATTGTAAGTGACTATTTTAAAAGCTTTTGTTGTGAGCTACATTACATTATTGATTCTTTTCCTGTTCCCGTATGCAATAACATGAGGATTTCAAATTGTAAGATACTCAAGGACAATAAATGGAGGGGTTATACTGCCAGTATGAGGAGTTATTTTTATGGTGTGAAGGTTCAGCTGCTCACTACCAAAGACGGTATACCCATTGCTTTTCATTTTACCCCTGGAAAGACAGCCGATGCAAAGGCATTAAGCAAAATGATAGATAAATTACCGGCAGAATCTTCAGTATATGGAGATAGTGCTTATTTGGATTATGGGCTTGAAGATAATGCTTTGAAAAGAAAAGCTATTTTATTGAAAATCCAGAGAAAATCAAACTCTAAAAGGATAGACACAAAGGAACAGAAACTTGAAAAACTAAGAATGAGAAAGAGGGTTGAAAC
>NZ_JBKJHD010000052.1:0-624 GCF_046613695.1 Flavobacterium sp. RHBU_24
GTGGCTAACCTTACCGCTACCGGTACGGCATTGAAATGGTATACTGCTTCCACAGGAGGTTCGGCTCTTGCCTCAGCCACTGCGGTTGCAACAGGTACTTATTATGTATCGCAAACGCTAAACAGCTGCGAGAGCACACGTACTGCCGTAGCTGTAACCGTTAATACCACCGCTGCACCAACTGCATCCGCACAGGCTTTTTGTAATAGCGCAACCGTGGCTAACCTTACCGCTACCGGTACGGCATTGAAATGGTACAACGTAGCTTCGGGTGGTTCGGCTCTTGCCTCAGCCACTGCGGTTGCAACAGGTACTTATTACGTATCGCAAACGCTTAACAGCTGCGAGAGCACACGTACTGCCGTAGCTGTAACCGTTAATACCACCGCTGCACCAACTGCATCAGCACAGGCGTTTTGTAACAGTGCAACCGTGGCTAACCTTACCGCTACCGGTACGGCATTAAAATGGTATACCGCCTTAACCGGTGGTTCGGCGCTTGCCTCAGCCACTGCGCTTGCAACAGGTACTTACTATGTATCGCAAACACTTAACAGCTGCGAGAGCACACGTACTGGCGTAGCCATAACCATCAATACCACGGCTGCGCCAACTGCTTCAGCA
>NZ_JBKJHD010000053.1:0-572 GCF_046613695.1 Flavobacterium sp. RHBU_24
AACGAAAGTAACCCGCAAACCATCTGGGTACGCATCACCAACCTTACCACGGTAAGCGGCTGCCATGATGTAACCAGCTTTAACATCGCGGTAGAGCTGCTGGCCGAGCCTGTAATCTCAACCGATGGCGACGACCACACGATATGTGTCGACTTTGACGGCACTGTGGAGCGCAGCCTGAGGCTGGAGACCGGGCTATCAGAGACGGACTATACCTTTGAATGGTTCCTGGACGGCGTTGAAGTAACCACGCCGGACAACACCCAAAGCTACTTTATAGCAGAAGCCCCGGGCGACTATACGGTAGTAGCCACGAGCACCACGGCAAGCCTGTGCGAATCGCAGCCCTCGGCCGCGTTTAATGTAATCCAAAGCGGGCAGGCCCAAATCATAGGCAGCACGGGCTATGTGGTAAGCAATGCCTTTGGCGATAACCAGACCATCACGGTACTGGTAGAGGGTAATGGGGAGTACCAGTACAGCATCGTTCCGGAAGGCACCGAGCCGGTAGGCCCATGGCAGAACTCGAATGTGTTTACCAACATGCCGGGCGGTTATTTTGACATCTACGT
>NZ_JBKJHD010000054.1:0-539 GCF_046613695.1 Flavobacterium sp. RHBU_24
TGTCCTTTATCCGGATGCAAGTTATACACCTGCATGTACAGGAAGTGCAGAGTCCATCACTCCATTCGCTTATGCGGGAGAATACAGCAATGTGGTTTTAACTGCAAATACATCCTATATATTTTCAAGTTCGGTAACTACCGACTTTATTACCATAACAAACAGTACCGGTACTACCGTGCTGGCATCTGGTAGCACACCATTAACCTGGAATACCGGCGAGAACAGCGGTACCTTGCGTTATTATTTCCATACAAACTCGGCCTGCGGCACCCAAAACACCAATAGGACACGATACATACAATGCGGTAGCACATGTGCACCGCCTACTGCTGTTGCGGGTACCCCTACAGGCCCCAATACAGCTACCCTTAGCTGGACAGCGCCTGCAACAAGCACACCAACCGGCTATCAGTATGTGCTAACCGTGTTTGCGACCGATCCCGTAGCCGGCACAACCTTAACCACTACCACGGCTACCACTATACCTTCATATACGTTAGTTCCCGGGGTTAACTACTACCTGCACGTAAGAAGCG
>NZ_JBKJHD010000055.1:0-505 GCF_046613695.1 Flavobacterium sp. RHBU_24
CGTATAGGCCGTGGGCGTTGCAATATAGGTGGTAAGGTCAGTGGTGTCGCCTGCCTCTGCTGCCAGCTCGGTGGTATAGTACTCCACGCTAAAATCAGCCGGGTTTTGTATGCCCAGTGCCTCGGTGCCCGCATCCGTTAGGTTAAAGTAGCTTACCGTGCCGTCGTTCGCACCGTCATAATCACACTCGGTTATCGTCTGGTGGACTGTTATCGGGTAGGCTATCGCGGCTTCCTCGGCATATAAATCCAGCGGAAGGCTAAGTTCACACTCCGTTATGTTGTTTTGTACATGTACCCGTATCGTCTGGTGGGTCATAACGGTATTGGTATACACGTGCGGCAGCGCCGTACCCGCAGCTTCCGCCGCGGCGTTAAGGTAGAACCTGATGGTGTAATCCGCTGGGGTGGCACCGTTTGCCGTGAGTATATCCGTTATATGGCCCATCAGGTTAAACTGGGTGTAGCCCGTGCTGTTTGGCTCGCATATCGCATAGTAGTCAATA
>NZ_JBKJHD010000056.1:0-505 GCF_046613695.1 Flavobacterium sp. RHBU_24
CATTGACTACTATGCGATATGCGAGCCAAACAGCACGGGCTACACCCAGTTTAACCTGATGGGCCATATAACGGATATACTCACGGCAAACGGTGCCACCCCAGCGGACTACACCATCAGGTTCTACCTTAACGCCGCGGCGGAAGCTGCGGGTACGGCGCTGCCGCACGTGTATACCAATACCGTTATGACCCACCAGACGATACGGGTACATGTACAAAACAACATAACCGAATGCGAGCTAAGCCTTCCGCTGGATTTATATGCCGAGGAAGCCGCTATAGCCTACCCGATAACAGTCCACCAGACGATAACCGAGTGTGATTATGACGGTGCGAACGACGGCACGGTAAGCTACTTTAACCTAACGGATGCGGGTACCGAGGCACTGGGCACGCAAAACCCGGCTGACTTTAGCGTGGAGTACTATACCACCGAGCTGGCGGCAGAGGCAGGCGACACTACTGACCTTGCCACCTATATTGCAACGCCCACTGCCTATACA
>NZ_JBKJHD010000057.1:0-489 GCF_046613695.1 Flavobacterium sp. RHBU_24
TATTAGTTTGTATGGTATAAATATGCCTCCTTTATTTAAATCAGTTGTAAATATCTGCAAATTTGGAATACTATCTACAGAATTAGAAAATTTTAATAATTATTTTCCTAAACGTTACATTTTCTTAAACAATAGCAAATTTTGCCATCTAAATAATGCCTCCCCTCCCCGATTTTAAGGAGGGGAAAACACTATATTTTATATATTTAATCCTGCCTGTTAATGTAAATCCATCCTGTTTTAGCCTCACCAGTGTTACGCTCAAACATATAGAAGTAAGTACCTGTAGGCAGCTCATCGCCGCTATCGGCATTACCGCCCCACTGGTCAGTATAGGCACCATTAAAGTGGTATACCTCCTGCCCGTAACGGTTGTAGATGCTCAGTTTCCTTACATCAAGGTTAGATAAGTCGAATGAGTCGTTCCTGCCGTCATTATTAGGCGAAAGGCCACGCTGCACATCACAGAATACATTATCAATAATTATT
>NZ_JBKJHD010000058.1:0-472 GCF_046613695.1 Flavobacterium sp. RHBU_24
CCAACCGTGCTTAACACGATGGACCCTGCACAATACAGCGTAAACTATTACCAGACGGAGAACGCTGCTGAGAACGGCGGCACCCCGATAAGTACCCCTTCGGCCTACCCATCGCAGAGCGGCCCGGTATGGATAACGGTAACCAACAATGCCACGGGCTGTTTTGACGTGGTGGAACTGGCGCTGGTTGTAAACCCGCTGCCGGTAGCTAACCCTCCGCTGCCCTACAGCCTTTGCGACGAAGAAACCCTTAACGACGGCATTGAGGAATTTGACCTTACCAGCACCATCCCTTACATTACAGGGGATGCCCCTGGTGTAGCGGTAAGCTTTTACCACAGCTATGCCGATGCCGTAGCCGGCACCGGTGCGATCGCCACCCCGGCTGCCTACAGCAACGTTGCTTCACCGGCAGTAGAAGCCATCTATGTAAAAGTAGAAGACGTTGAAACCGGCTGTTACCGCATTGTGC
>NZ_JBKJHD010000059.1:0-472 GCF_046613695.1 Flavobacterium sp. RHBU_24
GCAACGGTGCTTAACACGATGGACCCGGCGCAGTACAGCGTAAACTATTACCAGACGGAGAACGCCGCGGAGAACGGCGGCACCCCGATAAGTACCCCTTCGGCCTACCCATCGCAGAGCGGCCTGGTATGGATAACGGTAACCAACAATGCCACGGGCTGTTTTGACGTGGTGGAACTGGAGCTGGTTGTAAACCCGCTGCCGGTAGCTAACCCTCCGCTGCCCTACAGCCTTTGCGACGAAGAAACCCTTAACGACGGCATTGAGGAGTTTGACCTTACCAGCACCATCCCTGACATTACAGGGGATGCCCCTGGTGTAGCGGTAAGCTTTTACCACAGCTATGCCGATGCCGTAGCCGGCACCGGTGCGATAGCCACCCCGTCTGCCTACAGCAACGTTGCTTCACCGGCAGTAGAAGCCATCTATGTAAAAGTAGAAGATGTTGAAACCGGCTGTTACCGCATCGTAT
>NZ_JBKJHD010000006.1:0-210727 GCF_046613695.1 Flavobacterium sp. RHBU_24
GTAGCCCTGTACATACGCGGTGCCGTTGAAGGCATAGTCATATATATAAAAACGGTTGTTAGAGGTACCCATAGAGAACGTGCGAAGCGTTTGGCCCGTTATTGGCGCAGACCACAGGGTGTAGTCCAGCCTGTAAAGCGGGTTGCTCAGCTTATGGAACTCTATTTTACCGGTGTTATTATTTGCGGTAGCAGCGGTGCCCTGTACTATGGCGCCGTTGTTTTGTACTGTAAGTGTAGCAGTATCATCTACATGAAGGTTTCCTTCTACACTAAGGGTTGCGCCCGTATTTACAGTTAATTGCGCGTTCGCGTTTAACGTAAGGTTATTGGCATGTGCCATACCAGCGCTGATAACCGGGTTATGGCTGCCAGGGTTAATAATGACTTCGCTATCGGCAAACGGCACAATCCCATTACACCAGTTAGCAGGGTTGTTCCAGTTACTATCGTTTGTACCCAGCCAGGTAAAGCAAGGCGCGCCAACGGTAATATTTATAGTTTGAGTAACGGGGTTATAAACATCATTACCATCATTCGATGCTGTAATAACAGACGTACCCTCGCTTACAGCAGTTATAATACCGCTGGCACTTATTGTTGCCACACTCTCGCTAGAACTTGCCCACACTATAGGTAACGGGGCACTGTTGTTGTATTCAAGTAATAGTGGTTCATTACCTACGTATTGTAAAGGTATAGGATCGGGGTCAAAGGTTATAACCTGATTTAGCTTGTTAACTGTGTATACAAGGGTTTTACTATCAGAGCCATAATAGCTCGTTACGCCTATTGTTATTGGATAAATACCGGCAGGTGTAGTTCCGTCAAAACTTATAAGCCCTGTGTTACCAATAGTGGCGCCTGTAGGCAGGTTAGTAGCGCTATAATTAAGCTGTGGTGTACCTGTAGCAGTAATCTGGTACGTATCGGTACTCAATATATCAGAGCTATCGGTAAGCGAACTGGTTATTACAGGCTTGTCAGATAAAGTACCATTAACTACGAAAGTTGATGGAGAACCGGCACCATTTATATAAAAAGTACCTGTGGTAGCTGCTGTTCCAGGATTAAGCCTGATTTTTACAGTATAGCCCCCCTGTATGTTTTGCAGTCCCGCTGCACTTGCAAGGTTAAGGGTAACTGAGTTACCATTAGCAGCAGTTGAAGGCACTGTTAATCCTGCTTGAGAGGCCGCAAGGCTGAACGTTGAAGGTACAGCGCTGCCTGTAGGATATACAGCATAATAGACATATATATCTGAAGGGCCAGTATTAGACCTCCTAAAATTTCCAACAATACCTGATAAACTTAAAGACTTTCCAGCGGGTACAGCAAGTTCAAAGTTAAAGCTGTTGTTATCGGTAGTGGCGCCGTTATTTATCCAGCTGTTACCACCGCCATTGCCACCGCCCCAGGCACTGCCTGCGGCAGTACCGCCTGATAAGATACTGCTGCCCTTTATCATTTGTGTGTTAAGGCCTGCGGCTATAGTAGTGGGCGCCCACGGGCTCACACCGAAACCGCTTTGCTGAGCAGGGCTCCATGTTATAAGTGCTGTACTGGCAGGATTAACACTAAGCCAGCCATTGTTTAAAGCAGAAAAAGTATAGTTTGTTGCCGAACCACCACTTAGTGTTATAGGATAAGCACCTACTGGTGATGCCGTTATAGCGGTTGTGGCAATTGAAGGGGCAACAAAATTGAGTGCGCTTGCAGCGGTTTGGCTTCCTGCAAAACCTGAATATGTAATGGTTAAAGCCGGGTTAGCCGCGCCTTGTACTTTGGTTTTATTATCTGCGGTAGCAGTAAGCGCTTTTTTATTAATAATACCTGTAACAGGCGTTTCAGGCTGGGTTAACGTATAGTTACCGGCATCGGTTCCTGTAAGCAGTATCGTTACGGCATTGTCAATGCCTGCATTAGCTGAAGCAAATGTACCTGTTGTGGCAATTACGTTATCACCGGGAAGGATTCCGCTAAGAACCGCACCAGTAATTGCAGCTGTAGTAGTGGCATCATACGTTTTTGTTGTAACCGCAGCATTGGTTACATCTACTGTAAGGGTAACCGGTGTAATGTTTGCCGGGTAGGTTTGTACTATCACAGTATAATTAGCTGCTTTTTCTCCCGTAAGGGTAAACGTAGCCGATACCGGTTTGTTAGTACCTACCGTGGCGTTATTGAAGGTACCCGGTACCGTGGTAGCTTCAAGCAATACCTCATCATCGCCTAATACACCAGCTGTAATAGCAGCATCGGTAACTGTAGTGGTTGTTGTATCGTCATATAATTTAGATTGTGCTGTGGCAGTAACTGTAACACCTTTTGGTGTTATATTAGCAGTAAGGCCTGTAGGCTGTGTGAGTACATAGTTACCCGCGCCGGCGCCTGTAAGTACTATGGCCGGGGTAACGGCAATGCCGTTAGCTACAAATATGCTTTCAAATGTACCCGTACCGGTATAGCTAACCGCAGGGGCACCTGCTATAACGCCGGCAAGGGTACCGGTAATGTTGGCGGCATCAGTACCGTCGTATACTTTATTTTGTGCAGCCGCACTGTTCAGCGTAAGCGTAGCAGGCACAATATTGCCCAGTAGCGTATCTACAGGCTGAGTAAGGGTATAATTGGCTGCAGCAGTGCCGGAAAGTACAAAATTGCTTACCACAATATCATTGCCTGCTGCGGCCTGTGCAAATGAGGCGGTGGTTACCACTACATCGGCTTCATCTCCGGCTAACACGTCGTTAAGTACCACACCGTTTACTACCGCGGTAGTGGTGTTGTTATATGTTTTATCTGCAACTGTTGCAGCGCTAATATCGGCAGTAATGGCCTTTTGGGTAATATTGGCTACTAAGCCTGTTGGCTGTGTAATGCTGTAGTTGTCAGCCTGTGCACCACTTAATATAAGGGCAGTGGTTACCGGTTTGTTATTACCGGCTGCGTACGTATTAAAAGTACCACTTCCAGCTACCGTTACTTCATCCGGCGAAATTACCCCGTTTATGCCTGTTACAGTAATCTCGGCAAGGGTTGTACGGTCATATACTTTACTTGTGGCTGTAGCTGTAACGCTAATACCCTTAGTGGTAATATTAGCGCTAAGGCCTGTAGGTTGTGTAAGCGCATAATTAGCTGCATCAGCGCCACCAAGTGTAGCAGTGGCCGTAACCGCAATACCGGTATCTGCATTTACATCGGCAAACGTACCTGTACCTATTAGGGTGACTACATCACCGCTAACCACACCGGTAAGGGTACCTGTAACTGTAGCAGCATTTGTAGTATCATAAACTTTATTTGTAGCAGCGGCACCGCTTACCGTTAATTCTTTAGGGTTTATAGTACCTGTTAGTGAAATAAGGTCTACCGGCAGCGTGTAGTTATAAGCTCTTGTACCGGTAAGGTTAAATTCGGCAACGGCATCTTTATCTACACCTACATTTTTATCTTCATATATAGCTTCGTAGGTGTAGGTAACATCATCGCTACCTACTACACCATCCAGTGTAGCGGTAACGGTTGCCACATCTGTGCCGTCATATATCTTTGTTACTACAGCAGCATCGGCTACAGTTAGCGCTTTAGGCATTACGGTAAGGTTTTGGGTTACCGGTATGGCCGGGCTGTGGGTTGCGTCTCCATCCTGGCTGGCTATTATGGTTGTAGTACCTACACCGGTTATGGTAACAGTGTTGCCACTTACTGTGGCTACGTTTTCATTAGACGAAGTGTAGGTTATCGTTAAGGGGGCATCGGTAGTTGCTGTAAGTGCAAACGATGCATCGCCATATACCACATTGCTTAACGGGTTAAATGTAATGGTCTGGTCTGTCAGGCCATCATCGTTTATCGTTGCCGTAAGCCCTGTAGGCTGCGCTAGTGTATAGTTGCCCGAATCAGTACCGCTAAGGCTATAGCCTGATACTGTAACCGGTATATTTTCTCCGGGTTCAACTTGTATAAACATTGCTGAAGCACTGGTGCTGTTAAGTGTCGCATCGTCGCCGGAAATAATGCCGTTTAAAACCGGTGTGCCTGATATAGTTGCAGTTGTATTACTGTCAAAATCTTTATCATCTATAGTAATACCGGTAATTGTTGCCGTAATGGGGGTAATATCTGCTGTAAGATCTGTGGGTTCTTGTGGGTATATTAGGGTATAGTTACTATTGTCTACAGCATACCCGCCCGTAAAACGTACCTGGCGTGTACCTGCATTTTTAGTAACAAATTCAGCAACAGGGGTTCCTGTAAGGTTAACCACATCGCCATTTATGATGCCTGATAATAGTGGTTCTGTAAGAAATGTCACTGTAGTAGTACCGTCATATATTTTATCGTTAGCGTCACCGCCCGTAAGTGTTAGCGGCTTAGCGGTGCGGGTATATGCCAGGGTTTGGGCAGTACCCGGGCCACCTCCGGCATTAGAAGCGTTTATTTCAATATTGTATATGCCTACAGCTACCGTTGCCGCAACGCTTATAAGCCCGGTAGATGCATTAAATGTTATTCCTTCCGGTAATGCACCACCATCATAGGTAGCTGTATAAGCATTCGGAGAGTTAGATGCGGCTATCTGATAGGTATCGGTTGCACCATACGTGGAAGTGTCGGTTAAACTGCTTGTTACTGAAGGAGGATTTACCGCTACCCCGTTACCATTAACATTTACCGTACGGTTAGTTACCGTGCCGCCATTAGTTTCTTTACTCACTACTATCTGCCCGGAAGCCGCTCCTGCTGTGGTAGGGGCAAACTTAGCATATATGGTTTTTGCGGTTGTATTGTTTGCAAACGCTATGGTCTGGGTATAGGTACCTCCGGATGTCTGGCTAACAAGGAATCCTGCCGGAGCGGTTACTAAAATGTTACTTCCGGCTATGGCACTAGGCTGTAAAACAAATGATGATGCATTACTGGTGCTGGCCACATTTACATTACCAAAGTTAATCGAGGTTGGCGCTACAGTACCTATACCGGTTATTGTACCCGTTATGGTAAGTTCCTTTACCGCAGTATATCCGTTACCGGAGGGGGTATTACCGTTAGTACAAATGTTACGTACAACATTTACTGTTGAGCCTGCAGCTACAACAGTTTGATTTGTAGATATTGTGGGTATTGTTGTAGTACCATTACAACTACTTGAAGAAGGTATGCAGGCTGTACTACCATTTAGGGTTGTGCCACCGTTTACTAATTGCCAGTTAATTTGGTTCTTACCGGCACTACTTCTCGTAGCATTTCCGGAAACGCTTGTTATTGTTATAACATAACCCGCTTGCGGCGTAATTGTCATGTAATAGTTTTGTGAAGCATTATCCCCGGTAGGGCATGAACTGGGAATATTTTCTGTAACGGCAATTCCGGGAACAGCTGAAATATTTGCCCCTCCTAGGGTGTTACTGTCACCGCTTGAGCCACGTGTAATGGTAAATGTTGCCTGCCCCCATGCAAAAGCAAATGGCATGAGCAGCGTTAGTATTAAAATGCACCGTCGCATTTTTTGCAGTGTAGATTTCTTCATAGAAATTGGTTTAGATTACTTTTTAATTGATTTTTTTAAATTTTATGTTCATAATTTTAGGGCACAAGAGGGTATTAATAGCTTGTGGATAAGCTATTTTTACCGGTTTTATATTTTTGTTTTTTATCCTGTTATGTTAGCGACAGAAAGCCCACAAACCAATATTGCAGCAGGTATCCGGGCGTTTAAGAATTATAATAGGGCTATTCAAAGGTATTGCTGCTTTGCGTGCAGCCATTTATTGACTTTACTTGTGTTTTAGTTATTTGTTTTCTGAATATTTGGACATTGCAAATATTGTAATCTATTGTTAATTAGATATTTGTTATTAATGAAGTATTGATTAAGGCTGTGTTAACGTGTAAACATAATGCAAAGCCCTCCGCTATGGGAGGGCTCTGCATTATAAGAAATTTTATATTAAAATATGAATTTTAAGAATTTAACTCATTTTAAAATATTCATTTTTTTAATAAATGATAATTCAATCATTTTCAGTGGTTAACATTAGCGTAATAGAGAAAAGTGGGCTTTAAATTCTTTTTTATCTCCTGAAGATGCGGTATATAAAAGTGTAAACCAATAATCTGTGGCAGGAAGCGGGTAACCGTTAAGCGTGCCATCCCATCCGCGGCCCGAAGGGTATACCGATGTGATGATTTTCCCAAACCTGTCAAATATAAATATCACAGCATCACGCTGGCCTGCAAGGTCCTTAATGTTCCATGTGTCGTATGTGCCATCGCTGTTTGGTGTAAAGAAACGCGGGTAATTTAATGCAAATACGCTTAGTTCTATAAAACCGCATGCGTGCCTGTCTCGCACCCTAACGGTGTATTCGCCCGGGCTTACCCCACGGAATACCGGTTCATCCTGGTAGGGCATACCTGACAGGCTGTACTCATAATCGCCCGAACCGCCGGTTACCGTTACGGTAATGGTTTGGCTGTTCGTAAAATCAGTACCTACTACAACATCGGCAACAGCAAGTGATGATATACCTACGTTAACTGTGGCACTATTGCTGCATCCGGATATATTATTAGTTACGGTAACAGTATAGGTGCCTGTTTCATCCACATCGAGTGTTGATGAGGTATCGGGCAACACTGTGCTCCCTTTGCTCCATACAAAAGTGTAGTCGGTAGCAGATAAACCTGTATTTAGTTCTTTAGAGGCAATGATAAGGCCGGTGGCAGGGTCTTCGCACAGCCATATATTTGTAAGGTTAAGCTGGGGCAGGTTATAAACCGTTACCGTGTGTTGCGGGGCACTTGCGGTACACTGTGTACCTACGGTATATGTAATTTGTACCGTACCCGTACTAACAGGGGTTACCACGCCTGTAGCATCAACCGTGGCAATAGCATCATTACTGCTGGACCATATGCCTCCGGTAACCGATTCTGTAAGCGATATCGTATCGCCCATGCATACAAGGCCATTACCCGTTATGACACCCGGGCTTGGCGCGGGTGCCGGGGGTGCATCTATCAAAATGAATGTTGAGGTGGCAGTGCATCCGGCTGCATTTTTAACGGTAATATAGTACGTACCTCCGCCAAGGCCGTCGAATACCGGGCTGGTTTGGTATGAAGTGCCGCCATCTATGCTGTAGGTGTAGCCTGGGCCAACCGGATTTATAACTGTTATTTTACCCGCTGGCGCGCTGCACGTAGGCTGTACAGGGGTAACCGTTGGCACAGCAGGTTGTGCCGGCGCAGGGCTTATAACAACTGTAGTGGTTAGCGAAATACATCCGGAACCATTTTTTGCAATAACCTGGTAGGTGCCCGGCGCAAGCGTGGTATATGTGGTGGCTGCCTGGTAAGGCGCACCGTTAATACTGTAGGTAATATCGCCCGCAACGGGAGAGTTAATGATAAAGCTCCCTGTTGCTGTGGTGCAATCCGGTTGCGTAGGTGTAACTACCGGCTTCGTGGGTGCGCCGGCAAAAGCGCTGATAACTTCTGTTTTGGGCGTAGAAACGCATCCGGCAGTGTTTTTAACGAGTATGCTGTAAGTGCCGGGTTCAAGGCTTGCGAATGTAACGCCGGTTTGGTAGGTTAAACCTCCATCAATACTATAGGACAGCCCTGTGCCGGTGGGCGATGTTACAGTGATGCTCCCCAGCGGATGTGTGCAATCCGGTTGTATGCCAGACAATGTTGGCTCGGCGGGAGCGCCATTGCTACCGTCTATAACTTTTATATTGGCTACAGAAACACAGCCTGCCGTATTTTTAACCGTAACAGGATACGAGCCCGCCGGAAGGCCGGTAAACAGGGTGCCTGCCTGGTAGTTTACACCATCAATACTATAAGTAAGGCCATTGCCTGTGGGCGATAAAATGGTCAGGCTACCTGTAGATGAAGAACAATCGGCAGGGCTTTCGGCTATCACCGATGGTGCCGTAGGCCCTGTAGGCGCAGCGTTTATTACCCTTACAATAGCCGGGGAAACACAGCCAGAGCTATTACGCACAGTAATATTATAACTTCCGGCAGCAAGGCCGCTAAATACGTTTGATGTTTGGTAATTACTACCGTTAACGCTGTACATAAAACCGGTTCCGGCGGGTGTTACTGTAATAGTACCGGTGGGCAGGCTGCAGTCGGGCTGTTGCGTAACAGAGGCGTCCGGTGCGGGCGGTGTTGACGGTTGCGAAACAATAAGCTGCACTGTAGCTAAGGATATACAGCCCGTGCTGTATTTTGTAGTAACGCTGTACGTGCCGGGCGTGAGGCCTGTAAAAACAGTTCCTGCCTGGTAATTAGACCCGTCTATACTGTAACTAAGCCCTGCCCCGGTGGGTGAAAGTACGGTTATTGTACCCAATGCGGTATCGCAGTCGGGCTGCTCAATATCAAGGTCAGGCGGTAAAAATGTTGGTGCAGATGCATTAATAAAAAATGGCCCGGCTACCGATGTGCACCCGTCGGCGTTTTTTGTAGTTATCGAATAGCTTCCGGCAGGAAGCCCTGTAAAAGCAGTTGCGGTCTGGTACGTTCCGCCGTTAAGGCTGTATTGGTATCCCGTGCCTGTGGGTGCGGTAATGGTAAGGCTTCCGGTTGGGGTATTGCAATCGGGTTGGGTAGGTACAACAGTGGCTATTGCCGGGGCGGCAGGCGCAGGGTTAATGGTTACCGATGTAGCGGGAGATACACACCCTGCTGCATTTTTGGCTGTAACGCTGTAGGTGCCGGGAGTAAGGGTAAAGGTGGTACCTGCCTGGTAATTCGTTCCGTTTGTGCTGTATGTAATACCTGTTCCGGTAGGGGCTGTTATGGTGATGCTGCCCGTAGGCGTGGCGCAGGTAGGCTGTGTTGTCGTACCAATTAGCGGTGCGGTGGGGGCACTTGGTGCAGGGTTAATGGTTACCGATGTAGCTGGAGATACACACCCTGCCGCGTTTTTGGCGGTAACGCTGTAGGTGCCGGGAGTAAGGGTAAAAGTGGTACCCGCCTGGTAATTCGTTCCGTCTGTGCTGTAGGTAATGCCTGTGCCTGTAGGGGATGTTATGGTAATGCTGCCCGTAGGCGTGGCGCAGGTAGGCTGCGTTGGCGTGCCAAATACAGGTGCGGTAGGGGCACTTGGGGCAGGGTTAATGGTTACCGATGTAGCGGGAGATACACACCCTGCCGCATTTTTAGCGGTAACACTGTACGTGCCTGGCGTTAGGGTAAAGGTGGTACCTGCCTGGTAATTCGTTCCGTCTGTGCTGTAGGTAATACCTGTGCCTGTAGGCGCTGTTATGGTGATGCTGCCCGTGGGCGTGGCGCAGGTAGGCTGCGTTGGCGTACCAACTACCGGTGCCGTAGGTGCACTTGGTGCAGGGTTAATGGTTACCGATGTAGCAGGAGATACACACCCGGCGGCATTTTTGGCGGTAACGCTGTAGGTGCCGGGAGTAAGGGTAAAGGTGGTACCTGCCTGGTAATTCGTTCCGTCTGTGCTGTATGTAATACCTGTTCCGGTAGGGGCTGTTATAGTAATGCTGCCTGTAGGCGTGGCGCAGGTAGGCTGTGTTGGCGTACCAACTACCGGTGCCGTAGGTGCACTTGGTGCAGGGTTAATGGTTACCGATGTAGCGGGAGATACACACCCTGCCGCGTTTTTGGCGGTAACGCTGTAGGTGCCGGGAGTAAGGGTAAAAGTGGTACCTGACTGGTAATTCGTTCCGTCTGTGCTGTAGGTAATGCCTGTGCCTGTAGGGGATGTTATGGTAATGCTGCCCGTAGGCGTGGCGCAGGTAGGCTGCGTTGGCGTGCCGACTACCGGTGCAGTAGGTGCACTTGGTGCAGGGTTAATAGTTACTGATGTAGCGGGAGATACACACCCTGCCGCGTTTTTGGCGGTAACGCTGTAGGTGCCGGGAGTAAGGGTAAAGGTGGTACCCGCCTGGTAATTCGTTCCGTCTGTGCTGTAGGTAATGCCTGTGCCTGTAGGGGATGTTATGGTAATGCTGCCCGTAGGCGTGGCACAGGTAGGCTGCGTTGGCGTACCAAATACCGGTGCCGCGGGAGCACCTGCACCTGGCTGTATGGTAAAGTTAAGCGGTGCTGAGGTACACCCGGCGGCGTTTTTAGCAATAATACTATAATTTCCCGCAGTAAGATTTGGGAATGTAACTGATGACTGATAGGTTCCTCCGTTTATGTTGTAGGTTATTCCCGCGCCAAGCGGGCTGGTTACAATGGCCTGGCCTAATGCGGCACAGGTGGCGTCGGTAACAATAGCCTGTGGGGCGGCCAGTACACCACCCACGGTAAGCAGGGCTGCATTGGTAACAATATCGCAGGTGGTAGAAGTAATTACGCAGTAATACTGGTTGCCGTTAAAAGTAGCAGGGATATTGGCAACGCTAAGTGTAGCCGTTGTAGCACCGGAATAGTTAGCGTTATTAGTAACGTTATTCCAGGTGCTGCCTCCATTAACTAATACTTTCCATTGATAGGTATATCCCGTTCCTGTTGCCACAGCCGTTGTAAAAGTGGCGGTTCCGCCTTCGCATACCGTTTGAGGCTGCGGTTGGGTCACGGCCGGGACAGGGCTTATTGCGGGGTGTATTCCTAAATTAGAGCAATCCGGGTTTGAGTTATTGTTCCAGTCGTTTATATTATATACCGGTACCGGCGCAACTGCATTTAGGTTTCTTATAAGTGTGAACCCCGCTGCCGAATAAGGAACATCTACACGGTCTATTACCACATTGTTCTTTAACAGGTCAATCCTGTCGTCTCCGTTAAATCCGGCGCCTAACGTTACAGAGGATATAGGGGTAACGCACTGTGATTGGTCTGGAGGTCCGCAATTAACCAAATAAGTAGAATGCGCGGCGATAGACCCGGGAAGCGTGAGTGTATAAGATAACGGCCCGCCAACATCGCCATAACGGTTCATAACATATTCGGCGTTAAACGTAACTGTATTATTTGATGGGTTGTACAGCTCTATCATGCCGCCGCTGCCGGGAGTTTGGTCGTATAGTTCTGATATATAAATTTCGCCTGAACCACATTGCGATTCAAATGTGGTAAAACCACTATCTGCTATACTTTGGCAGCCATCGGTAGCCTGTACCGATGGTATACCTGATGTAATGCCAGGCGGTACTATGGCTTTAATCTCTGTATTAGAAACAGCAGTAAAGGGGGTGGTTATACCGTCAAATTTTACTGTAGCTGCATTAGTAAACCCGGAGCCTATAATGGTAACCTGGGTATTTTCGGGCCCGCTTGCAGGGCTAAAAGACGTTACCGAAACCGTATTACAGTTTGAATACACGCTGCCGTTCAGCGTAAAATCATCGAGGCGGATATTTCCGCCATTCGCGTTAGATAAGGATAGCGTAACCGTTACTGTACCTGTAAGCCCGGTTATGGGCGTGCTTACGGGGGTAGTGCCCAGTGCTGTGCCGCTCCCTGAAGTCAGGCCGCTGCCTACGGTAGTGCCGTTAATGGCCAGTTGCCAGTTTTGCGGGCCGGAGTTACTGCGCCTGGTCCAAAAGTCAAACGATGTAATATCGGCTGCAAAGCCTGCCGCTACATTAAAAGTTAATGTTATGCCGGAAGAACCCGCGGGAGTGGTCATCTGTATGGCCTGCCCCGTGGCACCGGTATTACTGCTCCAGGCGCCTGCGCTGTTTATCCATGACGATCCGCTGAGGTTAGCATTTAACACAGGTGGTGCAACGGTGTATGGGTGCGTGGTTATGGTAGTGTTGCCAAAATCGTGCTTGTAAATTTGTGATAGTGCTCTTAGAGGCAGGCCTATGGCTGCCAGCACCAGCAATAAAAATTTTAAAGCAGTGAAACTTAAAGGGGATTTATTTCGCATTAGTTAACAAAAGTTTAGGACAAGTTTAACAAAGCAAATTTATATGTAATTATTATTCAATGTTTTTTCCGGTCGTTAAATAATAGTAACCAATACATTTTTTAACTATCGGAATTCTGTTTCGCAATATAAGCCGCTCGTGGCGGCTTATAAAAATTTATTTACTGCTGTTTATCAGTTCGTTTGCCTGTTAATGTATACCCATCCGGTCTTGGTAGTGTCGGCAAGGTCTATTACATAAAAGTAGCTTCCCGTAGGCAGCTCGTCACCACCATTTGTCTGGCCAAACCACTCGTTGCTGTAGCCGGGTTTACTATACACTTCAAGTCCGTAACGGTTAAATATTTTAAGATTACGGACATTAAGCCCGGTAAGGTCAAAATTATCGTTCATAGTGTCGTTATTTGGCGATATACCCCTTGGGATATCGCAAAAGATGCCATCAACGGTAAAATTAAGTAACGCTTCGCAACCTCCCGTGGTTGTTACGGTAAGTTCAAACGTTACAGGAAACTCTAGGTTAAGGTTGCTTAACGCATATTGCGTAACATTAAGGGTAGCCTCGTCGCCTATAACAACCGGCGAACCTAATACCCTCCATTCATACGTAACCTGTGATGGGTCGAACGAATCATCAACAGGGAAGCCAGTAAGCAAATAATTACGGCCATTGATGGTAGGTTCGCATCCTTGTGTACCGGTAAGCTGCGGCAGGTCGGAAGGAGTATTAATAGCAATATCGGCAGTTGTTGATGTACATCCTCCGGTGGTTTGTACCGTTACGTTATATGTACCCGTTGAAAGGTTGCCGAATACAGGCGAGGTTTGGTAGGCCCCTCCGTTAATGCTGTAGCTGTATTCACTTCCTAACGGGGCAGTAACAGTAATGCTGCCCACTCCGGTGCTGCAATCAGGTTGTGTTTGCACAGTGTTAGCCACAGCCGGGTTAACAGGTGCCGGGTTTATGGTTATAACGCCGGTAACTGTGGTACACCCGCCCGAAGCGCTTTGTACCCTGATTGTATAGTCGCCGGGCACGAGGTTCAGGAACTCCGGCGCATCCTGGTAAAATCCGTTATTAATGCTGTACTTGTAATTGCCCAGCGGTGCTGTTACGGTAATGCTGCCAAATGCGTTGCTGCAATCGGGGTGCGTTTGCGTGGTTACAGGTACCGGCGGTACCGGCGGCGCGGCGTTTATAGTAAGCGGGCCGGTATCAGCTGTACATCCGCCGCTGTTTTGCACTGTAATGGTATAATTTCCTGCGGCAAGTCCGTCAAAAGTAGTGTTTGTAACAAAAGGCCCGTTATTAAGGCTGTAGGTATACCCTGCGCCCAGAGGTGCTGTTATGGTAATACTTCCTGACGGAATATCGCAGTCGGGCTGTACTAAAATAGTGGTAGCTGCATCCGGCGCAGATGGCCCGGCGTTAATAGTTATAGGCGCGGTAACCGATGTACATCCCACCGTGCTTTGTACGGTAATGGTATATAAGCCACCTTCAAGCCCGGTGAATACAGGGGTAGTAACATATGTGTTTCCACCGTCTATGCTATAGGTGTATGCTCCGCCAAGAGGGGAGGTAACTGTTATGGTCCCACCCAGGGTGCTGCTGCAGCTTGGGTCTGTAGCTATTACGGTAGCAACAGCAGGTGCGGTAGGAACAGGGTTAACGGTTACAGTAACAATCGAGGTACATCCTGCAATATTTTGCACGGTTATAGTGTGGTCGCCGGGTGCAACACCGGTAAACACTGTCCCTGCCTGAAAGGTGCCACCGTCGATGCTGTAAAGGTAGGCTGCTTCCACCGGCCCGGTAACGGTTATAGTGCCTGTGGTAACCGTACAGTCAGGATGTATTATATCAGTAGTTGCCAGTGCAGGGGCGTTAGGCACATCTGCTATGGTTATTGGGGCAGTGGTTGCCATACAACCGTCAGCATTCTGTACGGTTATAGTATAATCTCCCGCTACCGTAGTAGAAAAAACAGGTGAATCCTGTAAGGTGCCACCGTTAATGCTATATTGGTATCCTGTCCCTACCGGGGCTGTTACAGTAATAGTAGCAACGGGGTTAGTACAATCCGGCTGTACAACCGTAGTGGTTATGGCCGGTACCGGTAACGGTGCAGCGTTTATAATAATAGGCGGGGTAACCGATGTACACCCGGCGGCATTTTGTACGGTTATAGTATAGCTTCCGGCTGTAAGGTTAGGGTAGGTAAGGTCCGGGCCAAACGGGCCGCCGTTAATGCTGTAGTTTGTGCCAACGCCCGGTTCTGTCGTCGGTGTTATGGTTATGCTTCCGGTAGGTGTGTTACAATCCGGCTGGGTTACCGTGGTAATTGCTATTGCAGGGGCACCCGGCGCGGGGTTTATGGTGATGACAGGCGTAACCGAAGTACATCCGGCAGCATTTATGGTAGTTATGGTATACGTGCCCGGGATTAGGCCTGAAAATACGGTTTCCGGCTGGAAAGGACCTCCGTTAATACTATAGCCATAACCAATAGTAATCATACCAGATATTGTAATGGTACCCGTGGGCGTGGTACAGTCCGGCTGTGTTACTATAGTTGTAGCTACCTCCGGCGCTGCCGGGGCAGGATTTATTACTATAGTAGGAGTAACCGATGTACAGCCCAGGGCATTTGTTACCGTTACAGTGTAGTTGCCCGGCGCAAGGCCCGAAAACACAGAGCTTGACTGTGCAGTACCGCCGGGAAGGAGCGTATACGTATACTCAGCTCCTAATGGCGAAGTTACCGTAATTGTGCCTGTAGGGGTAGCACATGTGGGATGTATAACAGCTGTTTCGGCTACATCGGGCGTTCCCGGTGGATCATTTACAACTATGCTGAGTGTCGCGGTACATCCGCCGTCTGTTTTTATCGTTACGTTATACGTTCCCGGGTTGAGGGTACTAAATACAGGGTTGCTTACAAAAGGCCCTCCGTTAAGGCTGTAGGTAAGTGTAAGGCCCGCGCCGGGTATAAGCGTAATAATGCCGGTAGGTAACAGGCAGGTAGGCTGTACTATGGTAAATGTGGCGGTAGGCAGAGGTGTTACGGTAAGCTGTACGGCCTCGGTAAGCAGGGTACAGGCAGGCGATACCGTTACTTCACAATAATATTGTGTGTTGTTTTGCAAAAGGGTAGCGCCTGTTACCGTAAGTGTGGCCGAGTTTGCACCGCTATAATTACCACCTGATACATTTACCCATATTCCGGCTACAAGGGTTTTCCATTGGTAGGTAACACCGGTGGTGTTGCTTAATCCCACAGTAAAGGTTGCATTTTCACCCAGGCAGGCAACATCGTCCTGCGGCTGCGCTGTAATGGTTACTGCCGGAGGCGTAGGGGCGGCATTATGGCTGCCCAGGTCGGCACAGCTTTGAGTATTGAAAAAATTCCAGTCAGATGCGCTGTACGATACATTTGGGGCTATTGCATTTGGTTTGCGGATTACACTATATCCTATGTCACCGGGAGCGCGGGCTTCATCAATTACCGCTCCGTTTTTTTTCAGAAGAAACTGGTCGTTATCATTAATACCGCTACCCATAGATGCATTAGTTACTACGCTACATCCCATTTCACCGGTACCGTAAGACAATACAAGATACGTTTCTTCTGGGCCAATTGAACCGGATAATGTAAGCGTATACGATAATGACCCATTTACATCGCCATAACGTTCCAGCACATATTCTCCGTTAAAGGTAATAGTATTGGTTGGGGACGGATTATAAAGCTCAATAACCCCATAGCTTCCGGGAGTATGATCGTATAATTCAGAAATATAAATTTCGGGCTCATTGTTGCTGCAGTCGTTTTGCAGGTAGGTAAATACCGGCCCGGATGCCTGGCAGCCATTTGTAATAATGGTAACGATACCATTTGTACCCGTAGCCGGAGCTACCGCTGTTATTTGCGTATTAGAAACCACAGTAAACGCTGCTGCCTCTACACCGTTAAATTTAACAGATGTAGTACCTGCGCCAATGTTAAAGCCGATGCCGGTTAAGGTTACTACCGTTCCAGACGGGCCTGTAATGGGCGAAATGCTGCCAATTGCGGTACTTACACAGGGTGGCTGCGCGTAAGCACTGATAAAAGATAAAAAGAAAACTACGATGAGGCTCAGTGTAAATTCCTGACGGGTATTATTTTTTTGCATCATTTTTTTTGTTTGATTTTCGCATTCAAAATGCCGCGCAATCTACATTAAAATAACGATATGCACGTTATGCGGGTTTTAATAAATGGTTATTCTCAATGTATTTTTACGGGCAATTATTATTAAAGCTAAAATACTGAAAATTATACTGTTAATTATGTTTTTAAATGAAGTAAATGCACCGTATTGCTTAAAGTAACGAGCCAAAAATTCCTATTAATCTTTTAAAATTCATAAGAATTACCGGCTATTTTAGTTTTTAAAGCCGTTTCCCAAATAAAAATCCCCCAAAAATATATCACTTTTGAGGGACTTAAAGTTATTTTTATGTACTTTTTAGCAAGTTTAGTTGCTTAATTCCATCCGCCGCCCAGCGCACGGTATATTTGCACCATGGCACTCATCTGCTGCATTTTTGCTTCCACAAGGTCAAATTTAGATTCCAGTGCGTCGCGCTGCGTTAGCAATACTTCCATATAATCGGCCCTTGCCGAACGGAAAAGGTTATTAGAAATATCAACCGACTCGTTTAGCGCGTTAACCTGTTGCGCCTTAAGGTCGTAGGTTTTTTGCATGTTGTCTATCTTCGCCATCTGGTTTGCCACTTCTATATAAGCGTTCAATATGGTACGCTCATAGTCGTAAACCGCCTGTATCTGCCTGGCATTAGCCGTGTAATAGGCTGCTTTAATAGCATTCCTGTTCACTAACGGCGCAGCAAGGTCGCCCGCAAGCGAATAGATTAGCGACTCGGGCTTTACAAGGTAGCTCGGGTTAAAGGCCTGGTAGCCCACACCTGTTGAAATACCCAACGAAGGGTAAAAACGTGCTTTAGCTACTTTTACATCAAGTTTAGATGCGGCAAGGTCAAGTTCGGCCTGTTTTACATCAGGCCTGTTTTCCAGTAATTGTGCCGGTATACCTGCCTGTACCGCGTTTGGCACCATATCTACAAGGGGCTCGCTGCTGCGCACTACCTTTTGCGGGAACCTGCCCACCAGGTAATTAATGTGGTTTTCCGCCTCAACAATCTGCTGCTGTATGCCATACTGCATGGCCTGTGTGTGCAGCACCTGTGCCTGGAACCTGCGTACCGCAAGTTCTGTAACACGGGCCGACTCCTTTTGCAGCTTTACAATTTCAAGCGCGTTGTTTTGTATGCTTATGTTTTGCTGTACTATGGCCAGCTGGTTATCAAGCGCCAGCAGTTCGTAGTAGGTGTCGGCAATTTCAGATATCAGGTTAGTAACCATAAAGTTCCTGCCTTCAACCGAAGAGAGGTAGCGTTGCACCGCAGCCTTTTTAGCATTGTGCAGTTTGCCCCATATATCGGCTTCCCAGCTTGCAGAAATTCCCAGCCTGTAATCCTGTAACGGCTCCGGGTTTTCTTTACCGGGAACGATATCTATATTATGTTCCAGCGCGCCTATGTTTGTATTGCGCGAAACTTTATCAAAACCTGCACCTGCCTTAACATCGGCAAACGGAAGGTATTCCCCTTTGCGGGCCCTTATTTCGTTTTGCGCCACCCTTATTTCCTGTAAGGTTATGTTCAGCTCCTGGTTGTTTACCAGCGCGGTATCTATAAGGGCAATAAGGTTAGGGTCGGTAAAATATTCCTTCCACTTTGTTTTAGCCGAGTTAGCATCGCTGGTGCTGCCGTTGTTATAGGCAGCAGGCACGTTTTTGTTTTCGTCCCTCTTAACGGTTTCCGGCAGTTTGCAGGCCGTAACGCTTAATGCGATTACGGCTGCTACTGCTGTATATTTTATACTCTGTTTACGCATCATGGTGTTCGTCATTATGTGAGAAATTATCTATTTGATGCACAAACTCTTCTGATAATGAGCTGTCATCTTCAAACTGAATCAGCTTCCTGCCACCGGCAAGTGTACCGAATATATAATACAATCCGGGCACAATAATTACCCCGAAAACAGTACCGAAAAGCATACCGCCAAGCGCCGCAGAACCCAGCGTTTTGTTACCGATGGCTCCCGCGCCCGACGCAAGCATAAGCGGGATAAGGCCGGCGATAAAGGCAAACGAAGTCATTAAAATCGGACGGAAACGTACTTTGGCACCTTCAATAGCGGCTTCGAGTATGGTAGAACCCTCATGGCGCTTCTGCACCGCAAACTCTACTATAAGTACCGCGTTCTTACCGAGTAGCCCCACGAGCATGATGAGCCCTATCTGTGCATAGATGTTATTTTGAAGCCCCATTAGCTCAAGCAATAAGAACGAACCAAAGATACCTACAGGCAGCGACAGCACCACGGAAAGCGGGATGATAAAACTCTCATACTGCGCTGCAAGCACAAAGTACACAAATGCTAGTACGATAAGGAATATGTATATCGACTCATTACCACGGTTAGACTCATCATAAGATAGGCCTTCCCATGCTATGTCGTACCCCCTAGGCAGTGTTTTAACGGCCACTTCCTTAACTGCGGCAATAGCATCGGCAGTGGTATAGCCCTCTGCAGGTAAGCCCTGTATGGCCGCCGAGTTGTACATGTTGTAACGGGTAATCTCGTTAGGCCCCTGTGTTTTTACAAGCTTCATAAACGCTGAGTACGGCACCATTTCGCCCTGGTCGTTTTTAATAAACAGGTTAAGCACGTCAGACGGCAGCCTCCTGTATTTAGGGTCAGACTGCACATATACTTTAAAGAAGCGGTTAAACTTGATAAAGCCCTGCTCGTAGGTACTACCTATTAATATATCAAGGTTATCCATGGCTTTACCTATAGAAACACCTTTTTGCATGGCCAGGTTATTATCAATAACCAATTCATATTGAGGGTAGTTTGCGGCAAAGAAGGTAAACAGGCCGGTAAGCTCTTTGCGCTTGCCCAGTTCTGCCATAAAGTTTTTATTAATCTTGTCAAAATCCTGGTAATCAGTGGTGGTGTTTTTATCAAGCAAACGCATAGAAAAACCACCTGATGAACCAAAGCCGGGGATTGCAGGCGGCTCAAAGAATTCAATTTTGGCACCAAGCGCCCTTGATTTTTCCTCAAGCTCTTTCATAATCTCGGTAACGGTTTGTTTCCTTTCGTCCCACGGTTTAAGGTTGATAAGGCAGGTACCGGCATTGGAGCCACGGCCTTCGGTCATGATCTCATAGCCCGCAAGCGACGAAACCGATTCTACGCCTTCTGTTTTCTCACATATTTTCTGGAGCCTTTGTGCTACCTGGTTGGTAGTTTCCAGCGTAGAACCCGGCGGCGTCTGGATGATACCGTAAATAGTACCCTGGTCTTCACCCGGTATAAAGCCTGAAGGCAGTATGGTATTTACAAAATATGTACCGGCACAAAATGCTATAAGCACCCCAAACGTAACCACCCTGCGGCTTACAATGACTTTTAATATAGCCACATACCAGCCGGTAAGCTTGTCGAAGCTGCGGTTAAAACGGTCCAGTCCCTTAGTAAGTAGGTTCTTTTTACGTTCCTGCCCATGGGTGTTTTTAAGCAGCATGGCACACAATACCGGCGTAAGGGTAAGCGCGATGATGGCCGAAATTACAATAGAACTTGCCATGGTTATAGAGAACTGGCGGTAGAAGGTACCTACCGGGCCGCTCATAAATGATATAGGTACGAATACCGAAACCATTACCGCTGTAATAGCGATGATAGCGCCGCTGATTTCGCCCAATACTTTTTTAACAGCCATGTATGGCGATATGTGCGGGAACTCTTCAAACTTGGCATGCACCGCCTCGACGACGACGATGGCGTCATCTACCACGATACCAATAGCAAGTACAAGCGCGAAAAGTGTAACAATGTTTATGGTAATACCAAAGAACTGGATTACAAAGAACGCCCCGATGAGCGAAACCGGTACCGCAAGGATAGGGATGAGTGTAGAGCGCCAGTCGCCCAGGAAGATGAATACTACCAGCGCCACCAGTATAAAGGCATCCCGTAGGGTATCTATAACCTGCTCTATAGAGGCATCAAGAAACTTAGAAACGTCGTAACTTACCTTATAGTCAAGGCCTGGAGGGAAGGTTTTTTTCATTTCCTCCAGCTTAGATTTTACGTCGGCAATTACATCGCTGGCGTTACTGCCGTAGTTCTGTTTTAATACAATAGAGGCAGACGGGTGCCCATCGAGGTTTGAGTAGATATCGAAGAACTCACTGCCCAACTCGGCACGGCCTATGTCTTTAAGGCGTATCGCCTCACCATTAGCATTGGCACGGATGATAACATTATTGTATTCCGCAGGTTCGCTGAAACGGCCTTTGTAGGTTAACACATATTCTAACGACTGCGCCGCAATACCGGAACTCTGGCCTATACGGCCCGGGCGGCCCACTATACTCTGTTCGCCCAGGGCTTTCATTACCTCTTCGGTAGAAACGTTGTATGCCCTCATACGGTCGGGGTTTAGCCATATACGCATGGCATAGGTACGGCTACCCAATATCTGCGAACGGGCAACACCCTTAATCCTGCTAATTTCAGGCAGCATTTTTACGCTGGCGTAGTTGTACAGGAATTTCTCATCCATGTCCTTCCCTTTGGCATAAAGGTTAACATACATAAGCATACTGGGCTGTATGGGGGTAATAACCACGCCCTCGCGCTGCACAAGTTCGGGTAGTAGCGGCATTACCTGGTCTACCCTTGTTTTTACACGGATTACCGCCTGGTTAGGGTCGGTGCCCGGCTCAAAGATTATCCTTAATGTGGCTTCGCCGGCGCTGGTTGCATCGGTAGCCATGTAACGCATGTCCTGAACACCGTTTATGGAGTTCTCTAACGTAATAAGTGTTGATTTAACCAGTACGTCGGCACTGGCACCCGGGTAAGCAATAAATATGTTTACTGTGGTGGGGGCAATATCAGGGAACTGCGATGTAGGCAGCTGCACGATTGCCAGGGTACCCATAAATACGATCATAATAGAAATTACTATCGCAAATACAGGCCTTTGTATGAATTTACTAAACATTTTCGTTCTTTTTAGAGGTTTGGTTATTCGGCATAAAGCTCTAAATGCGAAAGCACTTTCTCAGGGTCTTCCATTTTGTATTTTACCTTCTCATTTTCCTGTACAAGGCGTATACCTTCAAGCAGTACCTTATCGCCTGTAGATAATCCTTTGCTTATAATAAACAGGTGGGGCAGTTCTGCCGCTATGGTTATCTCCCTGGATTTTATCTCGCTGTTTTTGTCTATAACATATACATACTTTTTCTCCAGTACCTCAAAAGTGGTTTTTTGCGGAATGATAAGCGCGTTTTTATACGGCACCTTCATTTCGATATTACCGGTTTCACCATGCCTTAACAGCCCATCCGGATTAGGGAAGGTGGCCCTGAAAGCAATATTGCCGGTTTCGTTATTAAAGTCGGCCTCAATGGTAGATACTACACCGGGATACTTAAACAGCTGGTTGTTTGCCATTAGCAGGTTTACATTTACCGGGCCTTCTTTATGCACGCGGGCTTTATAATCAAGGTATTCGGCCTCAGGTACATTATAGTATACCCACATTTTGCTGTTGTCAGAAAGTTCGGTAAGCAGTTCGCCCTCATCTACAAGGCTGCCCAGCCTCACGTGGAAACGGTCTATAATGCCGTCAAAAGGCGCGCGAATTTCAGTAAATTGCAGGTGTACCTTAGTTAATTGAAGGTCGGCTTTGGCTTTGTCCCATTTGGCTTTTGCCATAGCGAGCTCACTGGGTGAAACCACGTTACCGTCAGCCAGTTTTTTTGTGGTATTATATTCTATCTGGGCAAAGTTAGCTTCAGCCTGTGCTTTTTGCATTTCTGCCTCATACAGGTTAGGCATAATCTGGAACAGCAGCTGGCCTTTTTTTACTGCCTGGCCTTCGTCTACATATATTTTTTGCAGGTAACCGCGCTCCTGGGCCCTAAGTTCAATGTGCTGAATAGAGCGTATCTGGCTTACATATTCTTTAGTAGTTGTGGTATCCATTTTTACCGGATTTGTAGCCAAAAATTCTATTTGCTCTTCTTTTTCTTCTTTTTTAGAATTGCAGCTTGCAATGGTTAACATGGCGCACAGGCCCATTAACATGAAAATTCTCTTCATAATAATTTACGTTTTAAAGCACTACAACGTCTTTGATTAACTCTTGTTTAGTGGGATAGGGAAATAATAAAGGCAGGGCCGTAAATAGCGCTACGGCTATACAGTTGCTGTTTTAAAAAATCAATAAACGGGAAAAGGGGCAAGATAAACTGCCCTGAGAATTTTAAATCAAATCCTGATTACACGGAATATTATATAACGCCTGCACGCGGTAAAGTAAAAAAAGTGCTTGCACTGCGGCAGGCCTTTTTTTAGCGGCTGGTATATAAATTCGGTGTTTTGTAGGCTAAAAACAGATGTAAGGTATTTTTTTACATCAACAAGTTTTTTTGAGGAAACATCATCATCTTCGTTTTCGCTGTCGGTGCTGTCTATACGGTCATTCAGTTCTTCAAGGTCTGTCTGCGTATATTTTACATGCTGGGCCGGAACGGTCTGCACCTTGCAATGGTTAAGGTGCTCCGGGGTATCAATAATTTTGGATTGAGAAATACAGATACAGTCGTCAAATGCCGTAGCATGCGCCTTGCCGTATCCGCCTGATAGCAGGATAAAAAGGGGTAAGAATATTTTTATCAGCAACTTCCTCATTTCGGGTGCAAACTTACACAAAGTTGGTTATACAGGCAAATAGTTCATGCTTAAATAATTTGCAGGGGTTTGGTTCACAAAACTCCCTGCTTTACAAAACGCGAACTGTTGCGTCGGTGCAAAGATGAAGCCATTTTCCTTTTAAAATTTCACCATTAACAACTCATTTGCAAAAATGGCGTACTACTACGTTTGCAGTATTTCGTTTTTGTTTACTTATAATTTTTAATAGCATCTACCGGAGCGAGCACGTTATAATTTTCCCATTCCGAAGCATCATATTTGCTTATCGTTTTAATTTCGTAATTCGTATTTTCTTTGACAGAAGCAAACGATTCGGGTTTGATTTTTTCGCGGTCGATGATAAACAGTTCAGATACCTTGTGGTTATCACCCTCAATAAGTAAGTCGATTTTCATCATTTTATCTTCTTCGTCTTTATCCACTTTATTTTTGGTGAATTTTAGCGGCCGGCTGATATAATAATAAGTGTTAGACTCTTTTTTAACAAAGTTTACAGCATACTGCCCCGCTTCGTTTTTTGTGTAAGTTGCCGATACCTTAACCCGGTCTTCTACTGCTTTTATGCCCAGCAGGAATTTCAGGTTTACATTGTGCTCGGTTTTACCGTCTATCATCGCATAGTCAAGCTTTACTACAGCAAAATCTATAGCGTTTACATATATTTTACCGGAATATTTTGCCGCGTTCTTTTTGGGCTGAAAATCTATTATATAAATGGTTTCGTCGTTAAACGTAGAAAAGCCTTCAAGGGTATAGGTATACCGCTTAAATTCTGTAAGGAAATCCAGCGCTTCATCGGTATAAAATTTATTTAATGAAAGGCTGAGTTCTGTAATACGGCCTTTAATGTCTGCCGTTTCAGGGCCTGTTTCTTTTTCTTTCTGGGGCTTTTCCAGGGAGAGTGAATCGTCAAGAGTAAGCAATCCCGTTTTGAGCTTATAGGTGGCGCCGGGTTCTAAGTGTTTTTTAATTACGGCAATAAGTTTATTGTTCATCTGTTCTCCGGAGATGTCATTTTCCTTGTTAATAAGCTTTATGGCTTTTTCTACGGCTACTTTTGTAGCGGTATTTTGCTGGTACAGAAACCCGTAATATTCAGAAAAATCAAGAGACTTCCGGCCTTTGTTTTTAGATATTAACTCTTCAATTTCATTGTTCAGTTCTTTAAGTTTTGATTTTTTTTCCAGTGACGATTTTAATAGTTCAAACTTGGTATCAATCATTTTATTTTCTGATGAGGAGCGTAAAAAGAAAGTTTGTTTGGTATCCTGTGCAGCATAATTTTTAGGTGCGTTTTGTACCGCCAGGGTTAAAATCTCGGTAGGGGTATATTTTTTATTGGTAATAAACACATTGTCGAGCTCGTTTACCTTTTCTTTTAGGGTAAAAGTCCCCCCTTTAAAATTATCCAGTGGCACCTCCAGGTTTTCAAATCCGATGGATGAAAATGTTACTTTATCGGCCTCAGGATTTTCGGGCACGGCTATTATAAAGGCACCTTCCTCATTGCTTACCACGCCATAAGTAGGGCCTATCATTACGCTTACATAAGGTATGGGCTCTTTGTTTGCGTCTACTATAGTGCCCGTAACAGACTGTGCTGTAAGTGTAAAAGCAAACAGTAAAAATGCAAAGAGGCTAAGTAAAAGTTTTGGTTTCATTGCTTTGTGTGTTTAAGAGTAAAACGACCGGATAAGGTATTTGTAACACAAAAGAAATAAAAAAATAACAAGTATAACCGAATACGTATATTAATCTGTCCCGTTAGGTTTTATTTTCCTGTAAAATGCCTGCCCGCATTACTGTTTGTATGCCTTTACATGCTGTTTGCTTGTGCCCAAACCTTCAATACCCAGTGCTACCACATCACCTTCTTTAAGATACCATGGCTCAGGCTTCATACCCAGGCCTACACCTGCAGGTGTACCTGTAGTAATAACATCGCCGGGCAATAATGTCATAAACTGGCTTATGTAACTTACAATAAAATAAACGTTAAAAATAAGGTTTGCCGTGCTGCCGTCCTGTACTTTTTTGCCGTTTACGGTAAGCCATAGGTTTAGGTTATGAATGTCTTCAATTTCATCCGGGGTGGCAATAAAGGGTCCAAGCGGCGCAAAGGTATCGCAGCTTTTTCCCTTAACCCACTGGCCGCCGCGCTCCAGCTGAAAGGCCCGCTCACTATAATCATTATGCAGCACATAGCCCGCTATATGCTCAGGTGCCTGTTCTTCGCTAACATAACTGGCTTTTTTGCCTATGACGATGGCCAGCTCCACCTCCCAGTCGGTTTTTGTACTGTTTTTCGGGAGTATTAAGTCGTCGTTTGGCCCTACAATAGCAGATGTAGCCTTAAAAAACAGTATCGGTTCGGCAGGCAGGGGCGCTCCGGTTTCGTATGCGTGGTCCTTATAATTAAGCCCCACACATATCAGTTTGCCAGGGCGGGCAAGTGGCGGGCCCAAACGGGTATCTTTACTCACCTCTTCAAGGCCCCCTTTACTTATTTCTTCCTTTAAGGTTTCAAGTGCATCCCCGGCAAAAAAACTCTCATTATAGTCGCTTACCAGGTGCGATACATCATACCACACATCATTTATAATAACCCCGGGCTTTTCCTGTCCTGCGGTGCCAAATCGTATTAGTTTCATAGTCAGCCTTATTTTAGATTAGTTTTTTAAATTCAGTGATATGCAAAATGCGCGTAGTTATCAAAACCGTACAAATGCAAATTAAATATAAATAATGGTTTTAAAAGTAAACTATAGTGCGGGATTATTTAGTTATGTTGCTTATTGCCGGTAAAAAAAAGCTGCCCTAAGGCAGCTAATGTTATTTTGTTTCTATCTCCGGCAATGGTGCTTTTTTATCAGCATCCATCATTTCCATGAGCTTTAGGCCCAGGATGCCGCTTATGGGGCTTTCGGCCCCGCCGCCGGATATCAATACATCAGGTATAACCTTGATTTTACCTTTTGCGATCTCTTCGGTAATTTTATAGCGGGTAAAGTTATCGCCGCCCATAGCCGAAACCTGTAATTGATACGCTTCCGCGGTAGATTTACCTATGGCCATAATTTTCTCGGCTTCGGCCAAACCGGTTTTGCTAATGCGCTCTGCTTCGGCGCTGGCAGTAAGCCTTGTTGCTTCGGCCTGGGCACCTGCGCGGGCTTTGGTAGCCTCAGCTTCGGCACCTGCGCGCATCTTGGTGGCTTCCGCCTCGGCGTTTACATTCAGTTTTAAGCTGGTTGCGTCACCCTCTGCTTTTTTTACAGTGGCATCGGCGGTGCGCTGCGCTATCTCTACACTTTGCGAGGCACGTACTATCTCTTTCTGCATATCGGCAATGGCCGTTTCCTTTTCCACGCCCTGGCGCTGTTCCTGTGCCATCTTCTGGGTCTGGTAGGTTTTTTGTTCCTCTTCTGCAATCTTACGGTCGGTAAGCGTTTTCATTAGCGATTCCGGTGGCACGATGTCGCCTATAAGTGTGTCTACCGCGTTTACGTTATATTCGTCTAATACCTCACGGATATGGTTCTTAGCCGATTCCTGGCGCTCCTTACGGGTGCTCAGGAAGGAGATTACATCGCTGTCCTGCGCCGAGTTACGGAAATAGTTGCCTATGGTAGGTTCCAGCACCTGGCTTACCAGGTTGTTCATACTGCCAAAGCGGCGTATAACCTTAGGGGCCTCATTTGCAGGTACGTGTATTATCTGTGCCACATCGAGGTTAAAAGGGAAACCGTCTTTAGAGCGCACGGTAATAGTACTCAGGTTTTTATCAAGGTTGTGCGACTCGCTGCGGGCATTGGCCCAGTTAAGCACCAGGTTAGTGGTAGGCACGGCCTCCAGCTTGGTAGTATATTTGTTAATGGCATACTTACCGGGACCCAGTGGCTCCATCCAAACGCCGCGGCTGCCTTTTGCCACGATGTTACCGTGCTTAAAGTTTTCGCCGGTTACGTCTTCGCCGTCTTCCCCAATATAGGATATTACTACACCTACTGAGCCGATGGGCACTTCGGTCATGGGTATTTGCTCTACCTGCACACCCCAGGTATTAAGATAGTAGGTACCCGCAAGTATTACCTGTGGCTGCAGGCCGCGGTTACCGCCATTGTTAAGGAACTCATCAAAATCCTGGAAGTTATTGTGCCCTTCGGCAAATTTTCCGGCTATCTGGCCTATGGGTATGGGTTCGCCATCCAGCGCCGTTACTATACCCACCATGTTCTCAAAAATTTTTGTCTGCTCTGTAATTACCACTTCAAACAAAAATGTGTTTATCCTGTAAGAGCCTGTGGTGATGAACGCCGTTTGGCGGCCTTTTTGCCCACCGTGCTCTAAGAACGCCGACGCATCCTGAAAGTTATCGCACGGCACCTTCCGGGCTAAGATACGCCCTGTGGGAATTTCCATACCGTCTTTGCTCAATACAAGGCCTATGCGCCCTTCCGGGATAATGGTAAACGGGGTCATGTCAATACTGTACTGCCATATCCATTTCATCCAGTACAGGCCGGGAGCCAGCGTTTGCGCCTGGAAACCCGCTTCGCCTTTTGTGGCGATGATCCTGCTATCGGGCAATGACCTGTCTGCCCCGAAAAGCACAAATTTTTTGGTAACCAGCCCTATCCTGTCCTCGGGCACTATTACCATTCCGAAAAAAACGCGGAGTACAAATTTATACCCCAAAACACCTGCTACTACCAGTATAATCCACCAGTAATTTGTAACGATTGTTGTCATAATTATTAAAAATTAGACTACAAAATTACCGAGCCGTTTTGAGATGGATTAGCACTTTAACAATTAACATTTTTGTTAATAAAGTGTGAAAATCACCCACTTGCAGAGGCCTCAAATTAGCAGTTTACGACACGATTTTTTGTAAAACAAACTATGGTTTGCATTTTGGGCTTTAACAAATTTACAACGTTGTAAATTATGTGCTGGAGGTATATGTTTTAAATATCAGGTATTGCATATTTTGTAATGATAAAAATAGTGTAGCCCGTATTAAATAAATCATATAAGATATGAAAATATTCATATAAAAATGTACTTTTGCTTTCAGCAAGTACTACAGGTTAGAAAGATGAAGAAAGAGTATGCGATAGTAGATATAGAGACTACAGGCGGTAATGCCAGTGGCAGCCGCATTACCGAGATTGCCATTATTATACATGATGGTACTGCTATTACCGAACGTTTTGAAACGCTTGTAAACCCCCAGAAGGAAATTCCACTGCCTATTTTTGCCCTTACCGGAATTAATAACGAAATGGTGCAGTATGCGCCAATATTTGATGACATTGCCGAAAAAGTTTTCGGGCTGCTTAATGGGCGAATTTTTGTAGCACACAATGTAAACTTTGACTACTCGTTTGTGCGCCATCAGCTGGAACAATCAGGCTTTAAATGGACGGCTACAAAACTGTGTACCGTGCGTGCTGCCCGTAAGATAAAGCCCGGGTTGCCCTCTTATAGTTTAGGCAAGTTGTGCCGTTCGCTGGAAATTCCTTTGGAGAACCAGCACCGCGCCGGAGGCGATGCTGACGCTACGGTTATATTATTCAGCCGCCTGCTGGAGTGCGACACCACCGGCGAAATAGACAAAATGGTTAAGAAAACCTCGACGGACCAAAGGTTGCCGCCCAACCTTCCGCCTGCGGATTTTGAGCAGCTGCCTGATAAACCGGGTGTGTATTATTTTTATAACCAGGCGCACAAGGTGGTGTATGTAGGTAAGGCTGTGAACCTTAAGAAACGTGTTGCCTCCCACTTTAGCGGACACACCATAACACCGCAGCGGCAGCATTTTTTACGGGATATATACAGTATTTCCTTTGAAGTTTGCGCTACCGAGCTCATGGCGCTGTTGTTAGAATGTACCGAAATTAAAAAGCTATGGCCGGTATATAATTCGGCACTCAAGCGCTTCGATGCCAGGTTTGGTTTATATGAATATGAAGCCCGCAGCGGCTACCGCTACCTGGCGGTAGGCAAGCTGGGCAAGCACCAAACATCTATAGAAGTTTTTAACAGCCTTAACGATGGCATATCGCTGCTGCGCACCCTGGCCGCCCAGTTTGATATTGACCACCGCTTTTGTAAATACTGCATACCCGGCGAGGATGAAGCGCCCGTGCGGCAGGACCTTACCAATTTACCCAATGTTGCCACACACAACGAGCAGGTACAGAATGTGATAGATTTTGTAGCCCACAACAGGCCTAGTTTTGCCATTATAGACAAAGGGCGGTATGCTGATGAGCGCAGCTGCATCTGGGTAGAGAACGGGCATTTTTATGGGATGGGCTATATACCTACTGATGTGGGTGTAATTGAAACTGCTGAATTAAAGGAGCATGTTATCAGGTACAAAAGCAACCACTATATTATGCAACTGCTGCACAGCTATGCGGAGAAACATCCGGCTAAGGTATTTTTTAAAGAAGAACTGGTAAAGACGGGGTAGGGGAATTACATACCCTCCATCCAAAAGAAATTAAACCGGTGCCCATCGGGGTCAGCAAATACAAAACCGTAATAATTATAGCCGAATTTCTCCGGCCTTGAGATGAGCGCCCCACCTGCCGATTCCACCTTTTTTGCCCATTCGTCTATTTCGTCTCTGGAATTTGGGCTAAGGCTAAACAGTACTTCATTACCCTCAAGGGCATCTGCTAACTGGCCCTTTAGTGCACCTTCAAGCGGTATTTTTAAAAAGAAGTTTATCACAAAATTATTATTGCCAACTGAAAAACTGGTAAGTTCAGCATTGTGCACCCCGTTTTTCCTGAACCCAAGGGATTCATAAAATTTAGTGGTGTGGTTTAAATCTTTTACGCCAAGATTGGCCCATATTTGTTTCACTTCCATGGTTTCGGTTTTAAATATTAAACTTAAAGTTAGCGATTATCTCAAAACAGTTACTGTATATTAACGCGGCCTTTGCATTTACTGAGCAGTCCTCTTGATAAATGTCAATACTATTTCTTAATCCAGGTCATTGTATCCCGGGTATTGCTGCCTTAATTTTACACTTATAATCTTATAATACACAAATTTAAAATTAAACTAAAACATTTAATCATGGATTCGTCATCAACACTTTTACAGGATAGCTTATTATTAATTTGGAACAACCGCAATGCCGCCGAAAGGCTACACATTATGGGAAAAATATACGCGCCCAGCATAACTTTTTTTGAAAGCGATAACAGCGCACCTTTTATAGGCTTTGAATCTATAAACACCCTTATTGAAAAACTCCAGCAGGACTGGCCCGCCGATTTTGAATTTACCCTTACAAGACCTGTAAAAATTAACCACAACATTCAGCATATCAACTGGGAACTTGGTATTCCCGGGCAGCAGGCCGTAGCCAAGGGCAGTGATATAGCGATTATTGAAGATAATAAAATTAAGGCCCTGTATTTGTTCCTGGATATATAATAAAAAGCCTGCTTAACGATAGTTAGCAGGCTTTTTTAACTCAAATATGTATTGTTTGTTATTCTTTCACAATCTTACTGCGGTGCACTACCTGCCCGCTTTCGTTTGTAAGCAGTATAAAGTAAATACCTGCAGCTTGCCCGGAAAGGTCGAGCATACTTGCATTTTTTATATTGGCTAGCAGTTGCCCTGTTACGCTGTACAATTGCGCATCCATAGGTGCAGAAAAATGTACAACATCCTTAGTAGGGTTAGGGTACAGGCTAAAGGGCACGTTGGCAGTAATTTCGCCAAGTGACAGGGCGTAACAATCTTCGGTAAAGTTCACGCCGTTATCAAATACAAAGTCGGGCGCGGCCCAGTTTTCGTTACTAAAGGCCACATCGTCTACCTGCACACATTCAAGCGCCGGGTTGTTATTTGCAGTTACTTGTATTGCACTGGTATTGTAACCATTGGCAAGGTTAAGCCCTATTAGCTGGTTATTATCGCACATAAGCAGTATGCAGTGTGTGTTGCTTACATTTAACATGGTTAGCTGGTTGTGGGAGCAAACCATCTGGTATAAATTTGGACAGGCCAATACACTTAATCCTGTAAGGCTGTTATGGCTGCAATCAAGGAGTACTAAAGCGTGGTTACTGTTTAAATTTAACCCTGTTAGCTGGTTGTTGGTACAGGCAAGTCCGGATAAAGAAGGATTGCTGCCTGTGTTTAATGCTGTAAGGAGGTTATAGCTGCAATCCAGCTGTAGCAGTGCGGGGCAGCTGCCCAGGTTGAGCGCCGGCAGCTGGTTATGCGAGCAGCCGAAATATTTTAGGGCCGTATTATTGCTTACATCTATGGCTGTTAAATTGTTGTAATCGCAGAAAAAAGAGGTAAGGGCCGTATTAAGGCTTACGTTTTGTGTACTTATATTGTTGTGGGCGCAGTTAAAACTTATCAGGGCAATATTGGCATTTACATTCTGCAAACTTATATTATTATAGCTGCAGTTTAATGCGGCTAAATTAAGGTTGTTGCTCACATCTAAATAGGTAATGTTATTATGGCTGCAATCCAGTTGTGTTAACCCCGGGTTGTTACTGGTTATAAGGTAGGGCAGGTGGTTTTCAAAACAGGTTATTACGTTAAGGGCGGGGTTGTCTAACACGTTTAATGAAACCAGTTCGTTATTACCGCAATTTAAATTAGTTAAAAGCGGGAGGTTGCTAACGGTTAGTGCTGTAATTTCGTTAACGGCACAATTTAAGGTAGTAAGCGCGCTACAGCCTGTTAAACTTAGCGCCTCCAGGTGGTTGTTGCTGCACACCAGGCTGGTTAGGGCGCTGCAATTGGTAATGTCTAACGCGTACAGGTTTTTAGCGTCTAGCTCGAGCGCGGTTAAGGCCGTGCAGCCGCTCAGGCTGAGGTAGTTGTTAGAGTATGCAGGAAAAGCAAAACCGGTTAACGCGGTACACCCACTGGCATCAATGTGCAAATCAGTACCGCCGCTGTTTCCGGTATCTACGGTAAAAGTAGTAAGTGCTGTACACCCGCTCACATCTAAGTCGCTAAAATGGTTGTTGCCGGTACAGCTTAGCGTGGTAAGTGCCGTAAACCCGCTTACATTCAGCGTGCTAAAATTCCAGATGTTGAGGTTATTGCACGATAGCGCTGTAATGTTTACAAAAGCTTCTATGCCCATCATGTCTGATATGTCAATGTTGTCTACATTTATGGCGCCTGTGTAGGCTGTAGCCTCTTCGCACTCTATCTGGGCGTTGCCGTTTGTGTTAATAGCAGTGTTGTTTATTAGCCAGGTTTTAAAATTAGCATCGGGAATGTTAACAACGCAAGGGCTTGCCGGGGTGCAGTCTAAGCTAAAGTTTGCCCATTCATCAAACTCATAAAAACCTCCACCCCATAAAAACTCACTAACTACAACATTATCAACTTTTATACAGGTAAGGCCGGGATTTCCGGTTGCCATAATGTGTTCAAAACTTTGGGGGTTACCGTTTGCAAGGTTTAATGATGTTAAATTGTTATTAGTAAAAAGTGCCCATTCTAAGGTGGGGCAGCCGCTAAAATCGAGTGATGTTATCTCGCAATCAATACTTTGAAAAAATGATAATTGACCATGATATCCCATTGATACTGTGGTTAGCATTGGGTTCATATTTAGTCTTAGTTCTTCTAAAATTTCGCAGCCGTTTACATTTACACTGGTAATAAGCGAATTATTAGAACAGTTAATATTTTTCATACCCGGGCAGCCACTCACGTTTACCGATGTTAGTGTAGCGCTGTTAGTAAGCTCTAATATTTCTAAAGAGGGATTGCTTATGTTTACAGCGGTAAATGAATTGTTAGACGACCTTAACCTTTTTAACGACTGGCAGCCATTTACATTGATTGTGGTTAAAAGTGCAGAATCAACACTAAGGTATTCAATACTGTCAAAAGCTTCAATTCCAGTAAGGTCGCTAATATCTAATCCTGATAAAATAAAACCGTGGTTATAACCATTTGACGGATAGGTTGCCGCTTCACTGACCTGAATTTCACCATCCTGATTAATGTCCAAAGGGATATTGATGCCGCTACCGCCGGGATTGTTGTGATAAGAATGGTTGACCAGGAAGTTTTTAAAAACAGGGTCGGGTATGTTTACAATCTGGGCAGTTGCGGAAAAAATAGCAGACAGCGTTATTATTCCGGAGAGTAGGATTTTCTTCATATTGGTTAGGTTAAATGTTATTGATACAGACTGAGTCTATAACAGCCAATATGTAATTTTCCCTACAAAAAAAATGGCTTTCAAAACAAACTATATTTCCCCGGAAACAACCCTCTGAAAAAAGGCAATCATTACTACCTGATTTACTCAAAAAAATACCGCGATAACCAGGTTAAGGATTATCGCGGCATTTCTATAATGATATAGCTACCCTAAAAGTTTAGCGCAAGAGGCGCACATCATATATTGAAGCCGTTTTACTTCCCGGGGAGGCAACAAATTTTACGGTTATGGTTCCTTTTTCGGCTTTAACGTTCTCTGGCAGTGCATATTCTTTAGTTATAAGCGCATCCGCATCGATACCTTGCAGTGTTACATGGATTAGTTTTGTATCATTTATAAAAATGTCAAACTCGCGCCCGCTCTCTTTACCATAGTAGGTTACGCCCAGTGTTTTTGCCTGTGGGTTTATCCGCAGGCGGTAGCTAAAGTAGGCTGCCGAACTGCGCCAGTGTGTATTTTTAAATATCCCTGTTTCTGATTGTTCTGCCACCATACCGTGGTCGTTTTCAGGCTGCTGTTCACCCGGTGCTACCGCATCAACGGTGCGTGCAGCCAGTTTGATATAGCGCTCATCAAGCTGTGCCAGTTCTTCCTGCCGCTGCTTTACGCCATCTTTTTTTGCTACGGGCCAGTAGAGCATATACCGGCTGTCGTGCACCTTATAAAAAGGCACCAGTTCAAGGTTTTTAAAGCCGGGCTGCACTATAAGGCTGCTTATTTCATAAGTTAACGGTTGTGCAGTACTTACCTTGTGCATTGCAGTGCTAAGGTCGTTATCATTGCTGGCAAGCAGCGGTGCGTCGGGTAGCGGATACATAGGCCCCCCGGCAATGTGCCCCCAGCGGCTGTCGTCTGCCCGCAGGCCTGTGAGGTCCTTAGTGCCGGTGGGCGCGGCCATTACTATAGGGCCGTGAAGGAATGATACCCACGCCGAGTTGTCCGGAAGGTATTCTACCGAATTGTTCATCGGCAGGGAAACGGATATGTTATCGCCCGATTTCCAGGTACGGTCTATTTGCACATAACCTTCGGTATTTTGGGTATAGCTAACCGTTTTACCATTTACCTTTATGCCAAATCCTTCTGTAACCCAATGCGGCTTACGGATAAAGACTGAAAATTTGCCCTTGCGCTTAAGTTTCAGTGTTAAATCGGTACTTTCTGCTTCCGGGAAATTTGTCTTCTGGGTAATTTCTATGCCTTTCTCTTTCCAGTCCAATACAGAGGGAATAAATAAATTTACATAAAGGTTATCATCTTTATGCGAATAAATCAGTTCCCCATACTTGCCATGGTTTTCTATACCCGTACCTACGCAACACCAAAAACTCTGGTCGGCAGTAGAGTATACCCGGTAATGCTGCGGGTGTATGGGCGTAAAATATACAAACCCTCCGGTATCAGGGTGCTGTGATGATAAAATGTGGTTGTACAGCAGGCGTTCGTAATAATCAATATATTCCGGGCGCGTTTCATCTGTAAACAGCATTTTGCTTAATTTAAGCATGTTATTGCTGTTGCAGGTTTCGGGCCCCTGGTCAGACTCAAGCATGGTGGAAAAATTATCAACCGGGTTAAAGTGCTCGCGAACACTGTTGCCGCCAATGGATATGCTGCGGTTGTTTACTACCGTATTCCAAAAGAATTTTGCCGCGTCAGTATAGGCGGCATCATTATTTAGTTGCGCTATACGCTCAAAACCAATGATTTTAGGTATCTGTGTATTGGCGTGAATGCCCGTTAGGTTGTCCTCTTGTTTAGACAGCGGTAGCAGCAGTGCCTGGTGCGAAAATTTCTGGGCCAGCGCCAGGTATTTTTTGTTGCCGGTCAGGGCATAGGCATCCGCTATAACTTCATTCATTCCGCCATGCTCGGTATCAAGCATACGCTGCATTTGCGCTGTGCTTAGCCCGGCCACTACGTCATCGGCCCAGTCGCATAATTTAATAAAGGCATCTTTAGCCCTGGCATTGCCACCCAGTATATAGGCATCCCTTAGGCCGGCGTATACCTTGTGCAAATTATACCAGGGCACCCATAACTTATTAAGTTCGGTAAAATCGCCTGCTTTTACCGCTGCCCATGTTTTGTTACTGCCGGGAACCCCGCCTACATAACCATTATTGTTTTTTGCCTGGCAGCGCGCCAGTTCGTCTACCATATAATCCATACGGCGTTTACATTCGGTATTACCGGTTGCGGCATACATTTGGGCCAGGGCCGTTAAATAGTGCCCGCCGGTGTGCCCGTCAAGGCCTGAACTTTCCCAGTTACCGTAACTTTCGGCCTTAGGCGGAAGCCCGGCTTCCCGAAGGTAGGGCGCCAATAGCCTGTCGGGCTCCAGCTTTAGCATATATGCCAGGTCTACTTCTTCGGCATTTTTAAACGGGCTGTCGGTTAAGCGTACGTCGCTTAACTTAAACAGCTGCATTTTACCCTCCTGCGCATACACCGTTGCGGACAGCGTTAATGATACTGTAAGTAATTGTATGGTTTTAAACATGTTCTTTCTCATAAATGTAATATTGTGGTACTACTAGTGGACTATTTTTTAGGACTAAATTTATAAAGCACTACGCCATGCGCCGGTATAATAAGTGGGAGAGCATCTTTATCGCTATTAATTGAAGCAATATCCTTTTGCCTCCACAGGTCGCGTACTGAGGTGAGCCCCTGTATGCCAAGCTTACTAAAATCGTCGTAATTAAGTTCTGCAATTTCGAGGCCAAAATTGCAAAATCCTACCGCGCGGCTGCCGTCTTCCAGCTCTTTAACATACACCCTTACATCGCCAATGGTTTGCAAACAGGTAGCCTGTTTGCCAAGCGGGTCCTGGTCTATGGCTATTACTTCGTCGTTTGATAATAAATTTAATGTAAAGGCATCCAGTTTTTCCATATCGCAACCTATAAGCAAAGGTGAAGAAAAAAGGCACCACAGGCTAAAGTGCAGGTATTGTTCATCGGGCCTTAGTTTACTCGGGTGTGGGTTTCCCCAGCCCACCGTGCCTAAAACCAGCATATCAGGGTCGTTCCAGTTGCCCGGTTTAGCCCATGCCGCAGCCGGGTCCTGCATCAGCGCGATGTTTTTTACGCTGGTCCAGGTATCGGTTATATCGTTTGTGGTCCTCCAGGCAGATCCGCCCACGGCATCGCCCCATTTCCACACGTCAGACATCCCGTACTGGCAAAGGCTGTACACAATATCGCGCGGCTGTGCTTTAAGCGCGTCGCCCATTACCTGAAAAGGCTTAATTGCGGTAGTTAGTTCATCTCCACCTTTATAAGAGAGTGATGATACTTTATACGGGTCGTTATCCGGGAGGCCGTCAATCACGTTTCCGTAGCTGCACCAGTCGTATTTAAGGTAGTCAAAGCCCCAGCCTGCGTAAGCCTGCGCATCTTGTTTTTCATATCCGTAACTGCCCGCGCAGCCACCGCAGGTCCATGGGCCCGGGCTGGAATACAGGCCGGCTTTAAGGCCCAGGCCATGAATATAGTCGGCCACGGCTTTCATATCGCCAAAGCGTGAATTTGCTATTATATTTCCCACATCATCACGAAACGGGCCCCGTATCGACTCATCTTTTGAGTCCCGGTTATTCTGCCAGAAATCATCAATGTTTATATACGTCCATCCGTGGTTAACAAGGCCGCTTTTTACCATTGCATCGGCAGCACGCATTACCTTTTCTGCAGAGACCTGGTCGGCAAAACAGTTCCAGCTGTTCCAGCCCATGGGCGGTGTTAGCGCTATTTTATCGCCACAAACTATACGCATGTTTTTTGTTGCCTTGCCTTTAGCATTTGTAGCGGTTAAAGCCACATTAAATGTACCGGATTTACTGATACTGCCTGTAATAAGCCCGGTTTTGGCATCTATTTTTAAACTTTTAGGCAAACCTTTAGCCGAAAATTTCATAGGCCTGTCTCCGGTTGCAGCTACCATAAACTGGAAGGGCGAACCCGGGCGCACGCCAAAAACAGCGGCACTGTTAATCTTAGGCAAAGGCGATGGGGGAGGCGTGAGGATGTATGGGATACCGGGGATGGGGTTAATTGTGCTGAAGGTAGTTACACCCGTTGCTTCAAACCTTGCATCTGCCCAGTCGGCATGGTCATAATAATTGCCGTTACCGCCATCGGTTACCACAAGTTCAAGCTTTTGCACACCTGTGAGCGATACCTTACATGGTTTAGCCGCGTCTCCCAGCCGCATTATCCCGCTGGACCAGATGTTTTTACCATCAGCTACAAGTTTAAACTCTACGGCAGGTTCATGCCCCTTAATTTCATCATCAATACCCACCTGTGCGGCAAACGTACTGGCTTTCCCATTGAGCAGGATAAGCAATGAACTTTCGGCATGGGTGCCAAAGCCGCGTTCAAAAGTTTTACCGGCAATAGTTATGGCCTTACCGTCTAACGATTTATTTTTACCGGGTATGCCGTAGCCCTGTGTGGCGGCGCTTAAATCTAATTCATCGAGCCAAACGGTTTTTGTTGCCGTCTGTGCGATGGATTGACTGTTGCAAACCAACAAAAGAAAGGCAAAAGTAAAAAGCTTAAAAGTATTCATTATAAGAAAATAGAAGATTATATTTTTAATAAAAGTGTATATTGAGGCAAAAGTTAACATGGGTTTATATGCCAAACTTCCACCAGTCAAAATTAAATAAACCATTACTGTTACCTTTAAATACAAGATAGACATCGTGAACGCCAGGCTGTTTTTTTACACGGCATGACTGCGTTTTCCATGTGTTATTTCCTGTACTTTTAATTTGTAGCGCACCCAGCAATATTCCTGTGGGGCTGTCGAGGCGTATTTCAATAGCTGCATCACCGGCCATACCGGCTATACTGGCTTCGAAATTTTTTGCACCTTTACCTAAGTCTACTGCCTTAACTTTGATATAATCACCATTATCAATGTCCGTAACATATATTCCGTTTGTACCCTTTGCAGTTTTAACGCCCTGTGCCCATGCAATTGTTTCGGCTTCGGTGCGCTTAAAAGGATTCAGCGTACCTACAGGGGCCACTCCGGTTTCAGACCACCACGGTAATTCTGGTATTGTACCGTCCAGATTATAATTAAATTCTTCTATACAAACAGAGCGCCTTTCGTGGTGCACATCGGTAAGCAAAAAATTTAAGCGGAAATTGAATCCAAAAACATAGGATTTACCTTTATAATCTATAATGCCGGGATGATTGCCCGACGATTTTTTATTTCCCTGCATAATATACCCCTTATATTCCCACGGGCCGGTTGGTGTAAGTGCCATAGCATAGCCAATACCTTCAGGGCAACAAGTAGAAGCATAAGCCATATAGTAATGGTTGTTACGTTTGTATCCCCATGGGCCTTCCTGATAATGGTAAGTATCAGAATCCTTTTGGTCTTTTTCTTTGCCTACCCCGGGTATTTTCATCACCTCGCCCGAGTAAGATATCATATCTTCATTTAATTTTACATACCAAAGGCTGGGATTGCCCCAGTAAAGATAAGCCTGCCCATCATCGTCAATAAACACAGTGGGATCTATATCGTTCCATATATGATCATCTTCAATCAGCTTTTTACCTAATGGGTCTTTAAATGGCCCGTAAGGGCTATCTGCCACCAGCACGCCGATGCCGCTGCCCTGTACAGGGCAATAAAGATAAAATTTTCCATTACGTTCAATACATTGGGGTGCCCATGCGCCGTTGTCCTGCCTTCCCCAGGTAAAGTCTTTCAAGGATGCCACAACCCCATGATCCGTCCAGTTAACCATATCTACAGATGTGTAAAGTAGCCAGTCTTTCATAAGGAATTTACCCATGCCGGGGCCGGCATCGTTTTCGTCATGGCTGGTATATAAAAATACAGTGTCTTTATACACCATAGGTGCCGGGTCGGCGGTATATTTAGTTTGTATAACAGGATTTTGAGCTTTGCATAAAACTGTAAAAAATATAAAGGCGGTAGCCAGGAAAAATTTGATTTTGACATTCATAAATGTAGTAGCTTAAAATTTGATTTTTTTTTTGAAGGCAATGCAATTGTAAGTTTTCGATATCAATGTTATGCGGCTTCGTATATTTCACTGCCAGGACTCTATTAATTTTTGAAGGTAAATTGTTGAATCAATATCATGGCTGGCATCCGGGATTACATGCAGCGTGGCATTTTTGTATTCTTTTAAAAACATTTCAGCGCTTTTAAAGGGAACATTCATATCATTTTCGCCATGCCACCAGTCAACATGTAAATTTTTATCTATATCAGCATATAGCGATTCCGATACAATATAATTCAGGTCATTATATGTTGCCTTAATAAACATTTCTTCAGATGCTGTTCCGGCTTGTTCGGCAATTTTATCCAGGTTTGGAAATTTTAAAACAGCTTCTTTAAAACTATCATACCCTAGCGTAAGGCTGGTAAACAGATTTTTAGTCACGGCTGCATCTGCAAACTTGAAATAAGCGTCTTTAGAAACCATGCCGCTAATGACGCCGCAATGTTTCAATTTAAATTTTGAAGACAGTAACATGGCAATGGGGCCTCCGCCACTTGTGCCAATCACAGCATAGCCATGTTTTTTTAGGCCCGCTTTTTTGGCAAGTTCATATAGTACATCTTCATCTGTCTCTTTGAATTCAGACCCGCCAAATCCGGGCCTGTTAAATGAAATGAAGTTATATTGAGCCTTTAGGCTATCAGGAATGTAGTTTAGTACATCTGTACTAGACGGCGTACCACCCACGATACAGATAGTTGGTTTTACACCTGATGTGTTAGTATGGGCGGTTTTACACGAAATGTTTAAAAAGACCATACATACAGGAAACCACATTGTTAAACTAAAATACCGCCTCATATCGCCTTAAAATTTTATTTCTGTTTTTTTCCATTGTAGTTTACGGTTTTCTTTTCGCCGGAAGGTAACACGACTGTGAATTTTCGGTTTGTAAGCATTCCGTTATAAGCACCTTTACGGTTAGCTATGGTAAGTTTTTTTGATGCGTCATTCCATGAAAAATCAATCTCAGTATACGCGCCTTTTTCATAATTGTAGTTGTCAAACTCATCTTCATATAAGGTAAATGAGCCATTGGCACCGGGATATACTTTTATTTCAAGATTATCCCATTTTTTCTGTGTGGCATAATTATTGAACCGTTACCTTTAAAACCTGAAGGTCTTTTTTAGCCGAACTTGTTCCGTACAATACTTCATAGGTTCCGGGCGCTACGGTAAGCTCCTGTTTTTGGTCGGCCTCATTGTAAAAAGCAAACGCCTGGTACGGTAATTCAACAGCCACTTTTTCGGTTTTACCGGCAGCTACTTCTATTTTTTTAAAGCCCCTTAAGGTTTTAATCGGGCCATAAGTATCGCCGGTTTTCCGTACATATACCTGTATTACCTCGTTACCCGCACGTTTTCCTTTATTAGTGGCAGAAAGGTTTAGGGTTACCGTTTCATCTTTGCTGATTACAGATTTTGAAAGCTGTCCTTTTCCAACGGCAAATGTTGTATAGCTAAGCCCGTAGCCAAAAGCAAACAACGGGTCGTCCATAAAGCGGTATGTTTTTCCTTTCATCGAGTAATCTTCAAAATCCTCGGGAAGCTGTTTCATGCTTTTATAGAAGGTAATGGGCAGTTTGCCCGACGGGTTATAATCGCCATACAATACATCGGCCACAGCCTGGCCGCCCGATTCGCCGCCGTACCATGCCTGTAAAATGGCATCGCAACTCTGGGTTTCGGGTACTAAAGCAATGGCAGAACCGGAACAGTTTACAAAAATCACCTTTTTACCGGCGGCCTTTAATGCTTTAAGGCAGTTGCGCTGTACTTCGGGTAATTCTATATCAGTACGGTCGCCGCCTTTAAACCCGGGATAAGAAACCGGCATTTCTTCGCCCTCAAGCAGTGTAGATAACCCACCTACAAAAACCACGGTATCAATGCCTTTTAGTTTGTTGATAAGGCCTGTGTAATCTATATCTACCTCTTTACCAAAATCTAATTCTAAATTTGCCTGCCAGTCGTTAAGCTGTGCATAGCGTATTTCTATTTTGTAGCTTTTTCCTTTTTCTACCTTGTATGCAATACGGCTGGGCAGTGTGCGCCAGTTGTTATATTTTGCAATAGAGGAGTCGTTTACCATCAATTCAAAATACCCTGTGGCACCCACTTTAAATACCACCTCTTCGGTTTGCTGCGCTACGAACTCCGTTTCATAAAGCGCCGAAAAGCCCTCTAATTTTACACCCGAAGCAAATTCATGCTGTCCGGCTGTGGTGAGTTTCATAGGGTCGGTAATTTGCGTCGTTATAACAGGGGCGCCGCTGCGTGTGGGGTTATTCCAGTAGGTTGCTTTAAAGCCCTGCCTGCCGTTTTGGGAGAGGATTTTAAAATAACTCTGCGTAATTTTATTCTCTACAAGGTCGCAGGCTTTGTCATACAGTATCTCTGACCCCGGTAGTTTTGATTTTATCCCGTCAAGGATTGTAATGGTACGCACGGGCTTGCCGTTATAATTTCCCCAAAGCATGGGTGCATTGTCGGCATTGGGGCCAACGATTGCTATTTTTTTATCCTTTTTCTTAAGCGGTAAAATGTTACCTTTATTTTGCAGCAGGGTCATAGATTGCCGTGCCATATCAAGAGCCAGCTGGCGGTGCGCCTCATTATTTACTATAGACATGGGAATTTGCGCATACGGCACCACGGAGTCGTCATCAAATTCGCCTAACTCAAATCGGGCTGTAAGCACGCGCATCAGGTGCTTGTTTACTTCCTCTTCCGTTAGTAAACCCCTTTCCACTGCTTCCGGCAGGTGTTCATAAGCGTAGCCCTGCCATACACACTCTACATCGGTCCCGGCAAGCGTTCCTTTTGCGGCCGCATGCACAGCGTCTGAAGATACTTTATGCGATGTAAAAAAGTCGGTTACGGCGCCGCAGTCCGATACCACCAGGTGTTTAAAACCCCACTGTTCGCGAAGTATGGTTTGTAACAGCCTGCTGCTGCTGCAACACGGTTCGTCGTCAAGGCGCTGGTACGCGCACATAACCTGGCGCACATCAGCATCCTGCACCAGCGATTTAAATGCGGGCAGGTAGGTTTCCCACATATCGCGGGGCGCTATGTTGTTAAGGTTAAGCTCGTGGCGGCTCCATTCCGGGCCCGAGTGTACTGCATAGTGCTTGGCACAGGCCAGCAGTTTGCGGTACTTTCCCTCTTCAGGCCCTTGCAGCCCTTTAACTACAGCCACTCCCATAAGCGAGGTAAGGTAAGGGTCTTCGCCATAGGTTTCCTGGCCGCGGCCCCAACGCGGGTCGCGGAATATGTTTACGTTGGGTGTCCATACCGAGAGGCTTAAAAAACGCCTGTTTTCTTTGCCGCTGCGTAAAGCATGGTGGTATTTAGCGCGTGTCTCGTCTGAAACAGCATCAAATATATTGTATACCAGGCTATTGTTAAATGACGCGGCCATACCGATAGGTTCCGGGAAAACGGTTACACTATCGTTATTGGCAAGGCCGTGCAGGGCTTCGCTCCACCAGTTAAATTTTTTAATGCCCAGGCGCGGTATGGCGGGGCTCTGGTCAAACATCAGCGATGCTTTTTCTTCAAGCGTTAACCTTGAAATAAGGTCGGCGGCGCGTGCTTCTATGCTAAGGGCCGGGTTTTGATAAGGTAATTGCTGTGCTGTACTTTTAAATAAAATAAAAGTAAAGGCAAGTACCACCAGCCGGTTGTTTTTGTTGAGGTTCATAGATAACAATTTATATAAGAGAATTTTAATTGCCCTAAATGCAATTAATTACTTTTTGGTTTTTTTGTTTGGCACTTTATTCCCCACAAGTGTAAGTGCTTTAGCTGCATAGCGCCGGCCTAATTCGCGGTAGCCCGCCGCGCTGAAATGCAGTTGGTCTGCAACGCCTTCGCAGCCATTAGACGGTATAATATAGCTGTTTGGTATGGTTTGCGGGAGTGTATTGATAATGGCATTCATGCTGGCGCATTTCCCTTTTTGATCTTCGCCTACCACCTCACCGGCTAAAAGGGGCACTGAGCCGGGTTTAAGGTTAAGGTCTTTAAGCAGGTTATCATACACTTTTTTTACTTTTTGCGGCCAAAGCGTATCGCCTGTATTAGATTCTCCCTGGTGTAGCAATATACCTTTTATCACACCCGATTTTTGGGCTATTTTTGCCATGGCAACAAGCCTGGCATAGGGGTCGTTATCATAGTTTTTTACGATATTTTTAAGCCAGTCCGGCGATGATGCAATATATTGCTCGCGGCTGTCTTTGTCAAACAGCTCAATTTTGCAGCCGCCTACCGCTACATTTATAACCCCAACGGTAACATTTTTAGGCAGGTTCTCCACCATGGTACGGCCAAAATAATCGGCAGGGGTAAGGCCGGTATCGCACCGCGACAAGGGGGGAACAGCGGTATACCATTCGCCCTTTTTGCGGTTTAAGGCCGGGCAATCTACAGCCGACATCATTTTGAAACGGCTGTTTATATTTACGGTGTCCTGCGGTTCAAATTTTGCATTACCCTCCATGTTAGACTGACCAAAACACAGGTATATATAAAAGTTAGGGTCCTGCGCCATGGCAATATTGCATGTAATCAGCAACAGGGCGCCCATAACCATCTGGTTTATTTTTTTCATCGGAAGCGTGATTTTATTTAAAAAGTATTTGTGCGAAATTATAGAGGTTGTTACGCCATACCGGCCATGTGTGGCCTCCCGGGTATTCGCTATAGGTGTATTTAATGCCCATATCGTCAAATTTGCCCAGCATAATTTTGCAATTCGCATATGCTATGTCTTCTTTACCACCCATTGATATCCAAAAACTCTTAAGGTTTTTATTAATGGTAGTGGCATTAGCCTTCATGTAGTCATACTGCGGGTTAGAGAGATCCGGCTGGTTAGCCCACCATCCTGAACTGAATACCCCCAGGTATGCAAAAAGGTCGGTGTTTTTAGCGCCGGCATACAGCGTTTGCAGCCCGCCCATAGACAACCCTGCCAACGCCCTGTTTTCAGGCCCGGCTGCTACACGGTAGTTGCTTTCTATAAAAGGTATTACGGTTTGCTTTACCTCGTTTTCAAAAGTTTGTAACGCACGCTCGTTAAAGCCGCTCAAGCCGGAGCTAAAGTTTCCGTCAATCATTACTATAAGCATAGGCTTCGCCTTTTTATCGGCAATAAGATTGTCTAAAATTGCATCGGCCTTGCCCTGTGTAGCCCAGCCACGCTCGTCTTCACCACCACCGTGCAGCAGGTACAATACCGGGTATTTACCAGTAGATGCGTCATATCCCGGTGGGCTATATATGTAGGCCTGCCTCCAGGTGTTAGTAGTTTTAGAAAGGTATTTTTTTATGCGGATGTCGCCGTGCGGCACATCTTTCAGGGCATAATAGCCATCTCCGGCGAAGGGTATCTCTATGCCGCTTGCCATACGGCTCATACCGTAAAAGGTTTCGCTTGCAGGGTCGGCCACAGCCACATCGTCAATAAGCAGCGAATAGTAATGCAGGCCTTCACTAATAGAATCGGTAGTTACCGTCCACGTTCCTTCGGCGTCTTTAACCATGTCGTATTTTTTGCCCAGGTCAACCTGTACTTTTTGGGCATTAGGCGCTTTTGTGCGGAATATTACCCTGCCATCAGGCAATACCTGAGGATATTTAGCCGACCTTACATTCGTAGCGGCAGGCATACCCAATACAGTATATTTGGCAAACGACGCTTTGTTGACCGGCTTAAATAAAAGCTGCGAGAACATATAAAGGTCGTTTTTCCACACTTTAAAGTCATGGCCACCGGGTTCGATATAAAATATATGGGGTACTTTATGCTCCTGTAGGTACTGGTGTGTGCGGGCACTAATATTCATTAGCCCGTCCGCATCCCCACACGAAATCCATAGTAGGTTCAGCTGTTTTGCCTGTTCCGGTTTTGGCAGCAATTGTGCAGGCATTTTAGTGTTGGGCGCCGATGAAAAGCCACCTACCCAGGCAAACTTATCAATATTGCCCAAGCCAAAATTAAGCGACTGCCCACCACCCATGGATAGCCCGGCAAGGGCGCGGTTTTCACGTTTTTTAAGTACGGGATATTTTTTTTCTATGTAAGGTATAAGGTCAGTAAGCAGGTCTTTTTCAAACGTTGCAAAGGCTTCTACCTTATCCGGAGCCATAATGTTACCTGTGGCGCGGTCATCTTTCATGGCCCGCCCGTTAGGGAGTACCACAATCATGGGCTGTAATTTGCCCTTTGCGTAGAGGTTGTCTAAAATAACATTGGGCGCGCCCTGGTTAAACCACTCTTTTTCATCGCCCCCTATACCATGCAGCAGATATAGAACCGGGTATTTTTTTTTCTTTGAATAACCGGGTGGGGTATATACCAACGCCTTACGGTTTGTGCCTACCGTTTTAGAGTTGTAGGTTATGGTATCAATAGTACCGTGCGCAATATTAGGCACGGCAATATCAAATCCGGTGGGTGCCAGCATATCGTTGTTTTGGGCGCTGGAGTACAGACTGATAAACAGTGTGAAAATGAAATAGTATTTTTTAATCATAATAAAAGGTTATTGATATTCATATAAGGTAAAGCGTTGTATGCAAACGTCGTCGGCAAATGAGCGGATATGGCGTCCCTGGTGTGTCTGGTCTCCATTTAAGTGTTGGAAAACAACCCATTTCCCATCTTTAAAATTGCCGCGTTCGGCCTTTAGAATACCGGTTTTCATATCGGGTTTGCTAAGATTTTTCATTTTTAAGGAAATGCCGAAGCCAACGTAGTAAAATTCATTTGTCCCTGACTGGATAATTATTGCCCCGGCATTTTCCCAATCATCTGCTTTTGAACCTGGTTCCCAGCCCAGGTTATAGGTATGTTCAGCCTCAAATAAGTAATCACCTAATGTAAACGTGGTAGTTTTAACCTCTTTGTCTAATAGTACACCCTCTATCCGGCCTTTTTTACGATTTTTATCCAGTAAAGGCTTAATTTCGGACAGAACGCTATAGGTCTTTGAGAGCTTCACTTCTTTAGGGCTTAGTGCTGCTAAAGGTGTTTGCTCTATAGCGAATGGTGAGAACCCTAACGCACTATAGTGTCCGAAGGCATATAACGCCTTTGCGGCTACAGTATCATCAAATACGTGTTCAGGCACAAACAGCGGGTTACCGTTTGTTGTATATTGATCGTTCCAGTGCTTGAATTGCGGATTGTAAAAATCAGGAGCATAAAAATCAAGGTTTGGTGAAACTGCTTTCCATATATCCAATATATGCGGAAGTGGCCCCGCACTAGGATAATCTCCCGGTTTAACCCCCGGCCTGTTAAGGGCTGCATTTACATAAGTGGGCAGGCTATAGGCTTCTTTGCCTGCAGCGGCAACCTTGTCGGTATAGCGTGCTAAGTAATAGGCCATAAAAATTTCATCTGTTTGCAGGCTGCTGCCAAAAATACTTTCCCAGTTACCCGTTGTCTTGAAGCCATTATCTTTCCATGCTTTAAAAATCGTGGGGTTTAGCTGGTTCTTGTTTTTTGTCAGGTATGCTATTAGGTCAGCAGGCACCTCTTCATTAAATTTAAGGTTTGCAGGAGCACTGTAGTCCCGTGCTGAGGGCAATATCCCAATTTCATTTTCTACCTGCATTAAAATAACGGTTTGGTTAGCAGCATCACTATCTTTAATGTGCTTTAGCAGCGTTTTATAGGCAGCCGCATCTGCGTTAAGATTGTTTTCAGAGAAAGGTGTAAGTATCTCCTGGCTGTTACCATGAGTATCTTTAACACGCGGGAAACGCTTGCTATCTGTTTTTACCCAGGCAGGCGCATGGCTCGACATGCTATTTTTCCATGCACCAAACCAAAGAAATACAATTTTAAGATTGTACTTACGAGCATTTTTTATTAAATCATCAACTAATTTTAAATCAAATTTTCCTTCTTCCGGTTCAAGCAATTCCCAGTACACAGGCATTAACACCGTGTTGAGGTTCAATTTTTGGAGTTTTGGCCACACATCCTGCATAGATGCTGTTGTGGTAGCTGTAGAGTTTCCTAATTCTCCCGCAAGCATTATAAAAGGCTTGTCATGTACCAATAATGTTACAATGCTGTCTTTAACCTGCAAATGCGGTATACTGTTCTGTTGGCCAAATGAATTATCAACGCCTATTAAAAAAAACAATAGTATGACGTATACTTTTCTCATCATTAGTATTTTACTCAAATGTTATCCAGTCTATTTCTACAGGTGTGCCCTGGGTAGAGATTATATATATGCTGTGTGTACCGGGTACATATTTTAAAAGCGCAGCCTCCGCCATTTTCCATTCTGTGCCGGAGGCAACCTTTACTTTAGCCAACAGAGGCCCATCAATCCTATCTATCCTGATTTCTATAGCGCCGCCTGTTGGCGCATTAGCCTGAACCAAAACCTTTTTCAGCTTTTTTGTACCAAAGTCTACACCATCGTAACTTACAAACGCTTTTGGGGCAGATAATATGGTTTTCCAGCCTTTAAACGCGTCGGCGGCATCTAAAAATGCTACAGAGGCACCCGCGGTGCTTAACGAGGTGTAACGGTCTGCCTGTATTTTTGCCTTAGCCGGCGTATTGCCCACACCCCTTAACGTAGGGATAACTTTCTTAATGGTTCCATCGCCGTTGAACGTAAGGCTGTCAATACGTACCGATCGGTTTTTGTCAAATGACGGAGAGAGGTCATTATTATGGTAAAATAAATACCATTGTTTTTTGAACTGTATAACAGAGTGGTGGTTTGTCCAGCAGCCGTTTGCGGCTTCGTCCATAATAACACCGGTTACTTTAAACGGCCCCAGTGGGTTATTGCCCATGGCATATTCCAGCCGCTCAATTTTATTTTCAACATGAGGATAGGTAAGGTAGTATGTGCCGTTCCTTTCAAAAAGGTAAGGGCCCTCTTTAAGGCCTTTTTCCGGAAGGTTATCAAATTTTACAGGTTCAGAGGCAAGCTCTGTCATGTTTTCTTTAAGCTTTGCACCGTAAATATTGCCCTGCGACCAGTAGAGGTAAGCCTGGCCATCTTTGTCTATAAAAACATTAGGGTCAATTCCCTTTACGCCCTTTATAGGATCGGGCTGCACCTTATAGGGGCCTTCGGGCTTATCGGCTATTGCCACACCAATGGTAAAGCCACGTGCTATGGTAGTGTCTTTTGGGGTAGAGGGGAAGTAAAAATAATATTTGCCGTTGCGTGCTATGCAGTCCGGCGCCCACATGCTAAAGCTATCGGGTTTTACCCAAGGCACTTTATTTTGGGTAACAATCATGCCGTGGTCGGTCCAGTCCGTAAGGTTATCTGACGAAAACACGTGGTAGTCTTCCATAGAAAACCAGTTCTCCTTGTTTTTATTGGTATACGGCGGAATGTCGTGCGAAGGGAACAGGTATATTCGGTCGTTAAATACCCTCGCCGATGGGTCGGCAGTGTACTGGTTCCTGATAATAGGGTTTTGTGCCAATGCATTTGCTGTACAGAATACAACCAGAAATGATATACCCCGTGCTATTATTGTCTTAATTTTCATAATCTATTCGTTTGAAATTGTTTCTTCAATCCTGTAGTAATCAAAATCAGCATAGCCCCCTGTGGCTTTGGTTGCATAGTTAAACAGGCCAAAACGGTAGCCCATAAAGTGGGGCAGGGTATAGGTCATTTTTAGTGGTGTGCCTATTTTATTCCAGTTTTTTCCATCGGTACTGTAATAAAAGTTAGCCATGTCTTTTCTTTCGGTAAAATCGCAGGCGGCTTTAAAATGCACCGTTTTTTCTGTTACCGGTATCCGGGCTGCTTCTACAGGTGTACCGTCGCCGGCATTTATCATCACAATAAAGCGGTTTTTTCCTTCTATTTTAATACCTACCTGGCCATAATTTTTTTGTAACAGGGTAAGTCCGGCAAAATCGCCGTCTTTCATATTAGATACATCAACCGAGGTATAGCCGGTACATACCGGGCCTACGGTGCGCTGCGTAAGTATATTTTTGGCACTTAAAATATCGGTTTCTACGCGCCCCGTGGTAAGCCTCAAAAAGCCTTTTCGCTTTTTAACCGACCACAGCGCGTTATCGGGGTTGTGGTTCCATTGCCATACAAGTGGCAAATCGCGCTGTCCTTTTTTACGGCTAAAGTCATCAGAATGTACGATACCGGGAATGAGTGTTTTATTAGCGGGAAGGTCGAGGGTTTGGGGTACTTTGCCGTCCGTGCCTAACACCGGCCATCCGTCTTTCCATTCGACCGGGACGAGGTAGGGTATACGCCCCACCGCGCCATTATCCCGAAAAAGGTAGGAAAACCATTTGCCGTCGGGTGTATCTATCAGGCCGCCCTGTGCCACGCCAAGATCCTGGAGGCCAAGTTTCCCTTCATAAGGCCCGCTTATCTTATCGGCACGGTGTATCACCACAGTACGCATACCGCCCCGGGGCCAGGTAATATTAAAGAGGTAATATTTGCCTTTAATTTTAAATAACTGTGAGCCTTCGGCCTTAAGCATGATGTTGTCTCCGGCAGGTGCGCTGGCGTTTTCAATAACCACTTTTTCACTTCCCTCAACGATACCGCTAAGGTCGGGTTTCAGCTGCACCAGGGTAAGGTTGCCTGCGCCGTAAAGCATGTAAATTTTACCGTCATCATCAAAAAAGAGTGAATGGTCGTGGAGGTCGGGCTTGAATTCGATGGTTGTCCAGGGGCCTTTCTCTATATCTTTTGTGGTGTAGATGTGCGTTTTACCGCTGGTTGCAGCAAATGTTGATACGTAATAGGTGCCATTATGGTACCGCAGGCTGCTTGCCCACGAACCCCTGCCGTAGGTGTTCTTACCGTTATCGAGGTTCATGGCATCGTTATCTACAAGCCTGTCGTAGGCATAACTTACGAGCTGCCAGTTTACTAAGTCGGCAGATTTCATGATAGGCAAACCGGGGCTCATGTGCATGGTAGTGCTGCTCATGTAATACGTATTACCCACCCGGATTATCGATTCATCCGGTACGTCAGCGTAAATGACCGGGTTATGCGCTTTCGCGTTTTCCTGCGCAAACGAATCTGCAAAGGAAAACGCGACTGTAACGCTTAACAATAGATGGTGTATAATTTTCATATTTTATGGCTGGATATCGTTGCCTGAAGTAGCATATAAACCTATCAGGCTACCTGTGAAACCTCCGGCTACATCTGTAGAAAGTATATCTCCCGAAACGGTACCGCCCAGGTTTTTATAGGCGCTGTTATCTGCAGTATAGCTAAAGGTATAGGCATCGCCCTGTGCGGCAACCTTTAATTTAACTGATTTGCCAGGGTTAATTTTTTCGCTTGCAATAACTTTTGAGGCACCTTTTTCGGTCCTTTCCAAAACCATGTAGTAATCTTTGCCTTTTTTAGTAAGCCCTAAAACATAATTAAACGTTTCGCTCTGGTAGCATACTATACCAGCCAGGTCTTTTTCTGATTTAGGGAGGTATTGCAATGTGGTCTCTGCAGTAAAAGTGGCATGCTGCTGCCTGTAAAATAACCCTGAAATAGGCGATTTTGCCTTAATATTCGCTTCAAGGGGATTTATCCGTACGCTGTTTTTTCCTTTTACTACAAAATTTTCGCGCCAGTTGCGCATCCCAATCCAACGGTAGTCCAGTTTAGCATCACTAAAATTGTCGGTAAATTTAAAGTTACCGTTTGGCATAAAGCCATTTTTGCCGGTTTGGTTCGTAGCGCCTTTTGGCATTTTTATTTTTGCTTTAAGCGGCACCAGCCCATTTTCAAACACGGGAAATTGTCCGCTCCAGTCTACAGGCAGCATAAAGGTTTCGCGACCGGTATTAACACGCAGTTTTTCGTTAGGGCGCACACCCAGGAACACCGCATAGTATTTTCCGTCCGGGGTATCTACTAAATCGGCATGGCCTGTCCAGTCTATTTTATTTGCCCTGTCTTTCACAAAGTAACGTTGTGTAAGTATAGGGTTGTTAGAGGCGGGTACAAAAGGCCCTGTAGGCTTGTCGCTCACAAAAATAACCTCGCTGTGCCAGTCGCCTGTGCCGCCTTCGGCACACATAAGGTAGTAGCGGCCGTCTTTTTTATAGAGGTGCGGCCCTTCAATCCAGATTGGTTTCTGGGTAATATCGGTACCGCCGTTTACAATAATCCTGTCAGAACCGGGTACAACCCTGTCGTTTTTTACATCATAATCCCACATTTTTATAACGCGGTGGCCGCTGTACTGCTCTGTGCCAGCCGGTGGTGCGTCATTATGTACAAGGTAGGCTTTTCCGTCAGTATCAAAAAACAGCGAAGGGTCTATACCGTCAAACTGTAGTTTAACCGGGTCGCTCCAGCCTTTTGCGGGGTCCTGGGTTTTAACCACTATGTTACCCATATTACCTGCAATCTGGGTAGTAATCATATAAAACGTATCGTTGTTAGGGTTGTATTTAATATCCGGTGCATATATACCGCCCGAAATACGCGACTCTTCCACCTTAAGCTGTGATGGCCTGTCTAAAACGTGGCCTATCTGTTTCCAGTTTACCAGGTCGGTTGAATGAAAAATCGGCACACCGGGCACCATTGCAAACGATGAATTTACAAGGTAGTAGTCATTGCCTTTGCGTGTAATGCTGGGGTCAGGGTAGCAGCCCTGTAATACAGGGGTATAAAATTCGCCTTCCTTTAGCGGGTTATCGTTATAAATGCGGTCGTTACCCGTATAGGTAAACTGCGTGAACGCGGGCATGTCTTTTTCTTTAATTTTTTTACTTCCCTGTGCATTTGCCGACATGGCTGTTAGCGCTGAAAGTAGGAATACAAGTCTTTTCATTATTTGTAAATTTGGTTATGCAATTATCGGTGTTACCTAATTTTTTATATCCAGTATATAGGTTTTTCCGGCCTGTGTATCAAAATCATAGGTAAATGTTTTATCAAGTTTAATATCATTAAGCGTAGCAAGTGGTGAAATTAACGGCTGTTTGATGTTTACGCCTTCAAAAAAAGGATTAGGGTTATTTCCCGAAGCTGTTTTTAGTGCAGCGCCTTTTAGTGTAACTTCATTAGGTAAGCGCAGACGGCAGTTACCTCCCAGTTTAGATGTAATGCTTACTTGTTTTGCCTTGTTATCCTTCCATACGATGCTAACCTCAAACCCCCCAAAAGCCCGCAGGCCACTAATAGCGCCGTCTTTCCAGTCGTCCGGGAGGGCAGGTAAAATGTCGATAGCCCCGGTTTGCGTTTGAAGCAGCATTTCGGTAATGCCCGATGTACAACCAAAGTTGCCGTCAATCTGGAAGGGCGGATGGGCATCAAACATATTAGGGTAGGTACCCCCGCTGTGCCCCGGTTTTACAGGGTCTACCAGTGTAAGCTGGTCTTTAATAAGTTTATTGGCATGGTTACCATCAAGCAGGTGCGCCCACAGGTTAACCTTCCAGCCCATAGACCAGCCCGTTGATACGTCGCCCCGGTGGACAAGCACCGTTTTAGCGGCATCAAAAAGCTGCGGGGTAGTGTAAGGGCTGATTTGATTACCGGGATATAAGCCGTAAAGGTGCGAAACGTGCCTGTGCGTATCTTCCGGATTATCCCAGTCGCCCATCCATTCCTGTAGCTGCCCGTAGCGGCCTATCTGCATAGGGGGGAGGCGGTCGGCCAGGCGTTGTAAATCAGCGGCTAACGCAGGGTCTTTCTTTAATAGTTGCGCTGCTTTTATTGTTTTTGTAAAAAGGTCAAACACAAGCTGGTTATCCATGGTAGTACCTGCGGCAAGCGCGCTTCCCTGGTGGTTTTGCGGTGTGTTTTCCGGAGATATGGAAGGGCTTACCACCAACCATTTATGTGTGGGTTCTTCTATAAGGAAATCCTTATAAAATTCGCTCGCTGATTTCAATACCGGGTAAACGGATTCTAAATATTTTGTGTCGCCGTTATACAGGTATTTTTCCCACAAGTGCTGGGATAGCCATGCCCCGCCCATGGGCCACTGTCCGGCATTGGCAAAATCTACCACGCCGCTTATGCGCCATATATCGGTGTTATGGTGTGCCACCCATCCGCCGCTTTTATACATAACCCTGGCGGTTTCACGCCCGCTTTCAGAAAGCTCTTTTATTAACTGTATCAGCGGTTCGTGCATTTCCGGCAGGTTGCATTTCTCTGCCGGCCAGTAGTTCATTTCGGTATTTATATTTATGGTATATTTACTGTCCCACGCCGGGTTGATGCTACCGTTCCAGATGCCCTGAAGGTTTGCCGGCTGGCCGCCCGGCTGCGAGGAACTGATAAGCAGGTAACGGCCAAACTGGTAGTACAAACTAATAAGTGAAGGGTCATACGTGCCTGCGAAATTTTTTATCCTTTCATCTGTGGGCCGTTTTGAAGCAGCAGAGCTGCCTAAATCAAACTTTACGCGGTTAAAATAGTTTTGGTACGCAGCAATATGGCTGTTTAGTAACTTTTTGTATGGTTTTTTTACAGCCGCGTTAAGGTAGCTGCTGCTTTTTTTATTTTCGTCTGTATCAAGCGTTTTATAGTCGGTAAAATTTGTAGCGACAGAAATAAGTAGTGTAACCTCATTTGCCCTGCTCACTTTTATTTTACCGGCTTCAACAGAGGTTTGGCCCCCGTTATTAATTATTTTTGCCTTTGCATCAAACTTTACTTTTCCTTCAACCCCATCGTGCGTGCCCGAAATTCCGGTCATGTGGAGTGTGGTGGCATCAATAGCGCCGGAGTATTGTTGCAGTTCGCCGTCAAACCCTGCTGTAAAACTAAGCATACCCGGCTTGCTGGCGGTCAGTTTTATAACTATAACGTTTTCGGGAAAAGACGTAAAAATTTCACGTTTATAGGTTGTCCCATTTACTTTAAAGGTGGTGGTAAAAACGGCTTTCTCTATGTCCAACTCCCGGTAATAATCGGTAAATCCACTGGCATTTTCAAAAGCCAGGTTAAGATTGCCTGCCGACTGGAACATAGAGCCGTGCAGTTTCTTAGCGGTAAGCCCTTTATCAGACAACACTTCTGCACGTTTATAATCGCCTTTAAAAATGTAATACCTAATGGAGTCCAGCACCTGTGGGCCATCAGGGTTATCATTCCTGGAAGGGCCGCCCGACCAAAATGTGCTTTCGTTTAGCTGTAGCTTTTCGTTAACCGGATTGCCAAATACCATTGCTCCCAGCCTGCCGTTACCCAGGGGTAAAGCTTCATTCCAAACGGTTGCGGGTTTGTTGTACCACAATTTTAAGTCGCCATTATCCTGGCTAAAGGCTACTGCAGAGAGCAGTGTGAACAATATGGCCTTATAAATCGGCATTTTTTTTTTCATAAAATTACTATAAATATTTAATAAGTATAAAAATTACACTTAAAAATTTCCACTAAAGTAAAATACCCCTATTAAATTGTACCTTTAATTGAATGTTTAATTGCTACAACGTATTCGTTAATTGTTAGTGTTCTATTTTATCTTATTGAAAGTTAGTGCTTTAAATTATTAATGAAATTTTTTTCTTTCGAAATGTCAGTTTTACTGGCGCCAAATATAGGAGTAAGTTTTTAGTTTTAAAACTATAATTAAAGTGTTTGCCTGACTTAACATTAAATATACGAATACGTTTTAGTTGAAAAAGATGGAAAAAACAGCGATAAAAAAATAAATAGGATTAATATTGGATTTTGTAATCTGAGCAGGATTACAGTTTTTAAAAAATATTCCAAAAATGAGAGATTACCTTTTGCACATAATTGTGTTAATTACCCTTTTGGGTATCAATTTTAATGCCAGCGCTACCGGGCCCTTTATTTCTACCGAAAAAAGCACAAACACGATAACATTAAAAGATAATACGGCAATCCCGGCACTTTTGCTTAAGGCGGGGGCAGATAAGGGCATAATGCGGGCAGCGCTTAACCTTCAGGCCGATTTAGGCAAGGTTACAGGGGTTCAGCCGCTTGCTCTTGACCAACTTGCTAAGGGCAGCCAGCCGTTACTTATTATAGGCACCCTTGGCACAGGTTCTTATGTAGACGACCTGGTAAAAAGTAAAAAGTTTGACGCTACAGCCCTTAAAGGAAAACGCGAAAAGTATATCATCCAAAACATTGCAAATCCTTTTAGCGGGGTGGTTGAAGCCATAGTAATTGCCGGAAGCGACAAACGCGGCACGATATACGGCATTTATGAATTTTCGAAGCAAATAGGTGTTTCGCCCTGGTATTACTGGGCTGATGTTCCGGTGGCACATCAGGACAACCTGTATTTTATAAAGGGCACCTATACCGATGGCGAACCCGCCGTGGAGTACCGAGGTATATTTTTAAATGATGAAGCCCCCGCGCTAAGTGGTTGGTCTAAAGAAACATTTGGCGGCTTTAACAGTAAGTTTTATGAGAAGGTTTTTGAACTGCTGCTCCGCCTGAAGGCAAACTATATGTGGCCTGCCATGTGGGGCAACGCTTTTTATGACGACGACCCTGCAAGCGGCCCACTGGCAAACGAAATGGGTATAATTATGGGTACCTCGCACCACGAGCCTATGGCTATGGCACAGTCGGATTGGCACCGGTACATTAAAAAGAACAACCTGCCTAACGTTTGGGATTATTCTAAGAATGCCACTGTGCTTAAGGAATTCTGGAAAGCGGGCATAGAACGCAGCAAAGACTGGGAGAAGCTGGTTACCGTGGGCATGCGCGGCGATGGCGACGAGGCTATGAGCGAGGGCACTAACATAGGCCTGCTGGAAAATATAGTGAAAGACCAGCGAAAAATTATAGAGGACGTAACCGGTAAAAAAGCAGAGAAGACGCCGCAGGTGTGGGCGCTGTATAAAGAAGTACAGGACTATTATGACCGCGGTATGCGCGTTCCTGACGATGTAATTCTATTGTTTTGCGATGATAACTGGGGCAATGTACGTAAGCTGCCGGACCCGGCAAAGAAACTGCACAAAGGGGGCTACGGCATTTATTACCACTTTGACTACGTGGGCGGGCCAAGGAACTCTAAATGGATAAACATAAGCCCGATACAGCGCGTGTGGGAACAAATGAACCTAAGCTATGAGCATGGTGTAGATAAGGTATGGGTAGTTAACGTGGGCGACCTTAAGCCGATGGAGTACCCCATTAGCTTCTTTCTCGATATAGCATGGAACCCAAAACAGTTCAATGCTAACAACCTGCTAAGCCATACCGAAAAATGGGCGGAAGCGCAATTTGGCAAAGAACATGCTGCCGAAATAGCACGCATGATAAACTTATATTCAAAGTATAACAGGCGCGTTACACCCGAATCCCTAAACAGCAAAACCTACAGTTTAGAAAACTACAACGAGTTTGAAACGGTGCTTAATGATTACCGCGCGCTGGCGCTCGATGCCTTGAGGCTGTACAACCGTATGCCGCAAAACTATCGCGATGCGTATTATCAGCTGGTGCTCTACCCTATAAACGCGTGCAGCAATTTATATGAAATGTATTATGCCGCAGCAATGAACAAACAGCTTGCCGAAAAAAATGATATGGAAGCGAATTATTATGCGGATAAGGTAAAAGAATGCTTTGAGCGTGATGCTGTGTTGCAAAACGAGTACAATAACGAGATTGCAGGGGGCAAATGGGCGCACATGATGGACCAGATACGCATAGGATATTCCACCTGGCATGAACCTAAAACCAATATAATGCCCGAAGTAAAATATGTATCGGAGAGCGATGTGCCGGCGGCAAAAATATTTGTTGAAAAAGACGGTTACGTAGCGATAGAAGCTGAAAATTACGCGAGAGCCAACAATTCAAAAAAAATACATTGGGAAGTGATACCTGACTTTGGCAAGACAAAATCGGGCGTTACCACTTTCCCTCAAAATGCAGCCCCAAAAGAGGGTGACCCGGTTTACCTGGAGTATGATGTTGAGTTTACCTCTACGGGCGAATTTGACGTACAGTTGCTGCTTGCGCCCACCTTAAACTTTAATGATAATAAGGGCCTGCGCTACGAAATATCTTTTGATGGCAATGCCCCGCAAATTGTTAACTTTAACGGACATTACCGAGGCGAATTAGGCAGGTGGCAGGCAGAGCACATCATCAGGTCGTCTACAAAACACACCATTGCCGCGGCAGGTACCCACAAGCTTCGCTTCCGGGTGTTAGACCAGGGCATTGTACTCGAAAAAATACTTATTAATACCGGCGGTTTAAAACCTTCTTATTTGGGAGCACCCGAAAGCGATAAAAAATAATCCATGCCATATATAAGGCACTATAAATAGTCCATAAACATTTAATCATGAAAAAAATCTTCAGGATACCATTATGCATTATCCTCTTTTCCCTTGCATATCTTACCGCTAATGCTACCGATGGCCACGAGCTCTGGCTGCGTTCGGTAAAACCAAACCCCGTTAAAATTGTCGCAGCTTCAAAATCGAATGCCGTTGCTATAGCTGTTAAAGAACTGGAGCAGGGGTGGACCGGCCAAAGCGGCGCAACCGTTACCCTGAGCCTTGTAAAAGATGCCGCCCTGAAAGGGGATGGCTTCAGGATTACACAAACCAGCATTGAAGCAAAAACCGGACAGGGGTTACTGTATGGTGCTTACGAACTGTTGCGCCGCCAGCAAACCGGGCAGGCAGTATCAGGAGTGTCTAACCCGTCTTATAACCTGCGTATACTTAACCACTGGGATAACCTTAACGGCAGCATAGAACGCGGCTACGCCGGGGAATCTATTTTCTGGCGCAAAGGCGACAGCGCTTTTACCGTTACCGATGCCGATAAACAGCTTTGGCAGGAGTACGCCCGTGCCAATACGTCAATAGGTATAAACGGGGCAGTACTGAACAATGTAAATGCGTCGCCACAGATGCTTTCAACACAATATTTGCAAAGAGTAAAGGCTATTGCCGATGTGTTGCGCCCTTACGGAATAAAAACCTACCTGTCTATTAATTTTGCTACCCCTATAAAACTGGGCAACCTGCCTACTGCTGATCCGCTTGATAAAAAAGTTATAGCATGGTGGAAGGCTAAAGCGGATGAAATTTACAAACTGGTACCTGACTTTGGCGGTTTCCTTGTAAAAGCAAACAGCGAGGGGCAGCCGGGGCCGCAGGATTATGGACGTACCCACGCCCAGGGTGCCAATATGCTTGCCGATATACTTAAAAAGCACAACGGCATAATTATGTGGAGGGCTTTTGTATACAACGCCAGCGAAAAAGACAGGGCAAAACAGGCATACGGGGAATTTATGCCCCTTGACGGTAAATTTAGCGATAATGTTATCATACAGGTAAAAAACGGCCCTATTGATTTCCAGCCACGCGAGCCGTTTAGCCCGCTGTTTGGCGCGACGAAAAAAACACCGCTGATGCCCGAACTGCAAATTACCCAGGAATACCTGGGCCATTCGTACCAGCTTGCATTTTTAGCTACCATGTGGGAAGAATTTCTTAAAAGCGATACCTGGCAGGAAGGTAAAAACAGCACGGTTGCCCGTGTTACCGATGGTAGTGTTTTTAACCAAAAATACACAGCAATAGCGGGCGTGGCAAACGTGGGGCTGGATGCCAACTGGTGCGGGCATCATTTTGCGCAGGCCAACTGGTATGCCTTTGGCCGCCAGGCCTGGAACAATACCATGCCAGCCGCGGATGTGGCTAACGAGTGGGTAAAGCTTACGTTTTTGCCATCGGATGGCGAAACCGCCAAAGGCTGGGAAGATAATTTTTTAAAGCCCGTACAGCAAATGATGCTGGACAGCCGTGAGGCCGTGGTTAACTATTCGATGCCGCTTGGCCTGCACCACATATTTAGCGCGCATGAGCACTATGGCCCCGGCCCGTGGTATGCCCCGGCAAGGGTACGAAAAGACTGGACGCCGCCTTACTACCACCAGGCCGAAGCCGGCGGCATAGGCTTTAACCGCACCGCCACCGGCAGTAATGCCGTAAGCCAGTACCACGAGCCACTTGCATCAGAATTTGCCTCAGTAGAGAAATGCCCGGAGAAATTCTTGTTGTATTTTCATCACCTGCCATGGGATTTTAAACTGAAAAACGGCAGGGAACTGTGGGACGAGCTGTGCTACCGCTACCAGGATGGCCTGGATGAAGTACGCAACTTTCAAAAAACGTGGGATAAAGTTGCCCCTTATGTAGATGCACAGCGGTTTACAGAAGTACAAACCAAATTGCAGCGCCAGTGCAGGGATGCGCAGTTTTATAAAGACGGCTGCCTGCTGTACTTCCAGCAGTTTAGTAAGCGCCCAATACCGTATGATATTGAGCGCCCTGTTAATACGTTAGAATACTACGAGAAAACCGACCCGCTAACCATGCAGGAAGTGGTAAAGCAGTAAGACATTTTTTTGGGATAAATATTTCAGACTTTTTTAAAACCAGTAATAATTTGTAATGTGAAAAGTACCAAAGTTTTTTACACCGTTTTTATTTTAATGGCCTTTTCATGGCTTCAAGCCCAGGTGTACAATGAAAAACCCGTACCTGATAATCCTACGCACGAGTTTAGGTATACCAACCCCATTACGCGTGACAGTGCCATTGCCATGAGGGACCATTGCATTATAAAGGTAGGGGAGAAGTGGTACTGTACCGGAACGTCTGAGCCGGTGTGGACAGGTATCAACCCGGGGGTGCGCCTGCTGGAATCGGATGATTTAATTCACTGGAAACAACATTCATGGTTGATAGATTCTTCTAAACTTCCAAAGGACTGCCCGTATAATGGCAGGTTTTGGGCACCGGAAATTCATTTTATCCAAAATAAATACTGGCTTACCGTTAACAGCGGAAAGGTTACTAAGGAAGACCCCAAAGGGATGGCCACCCACAGCGTATGGTTATTCTCCTCAGATAAAGTTACCGGTCCTTATAAATTGGTTAATGGCCCTTTAACACAACAGTACAATAACGACTCTACCTTATTTGAAGATGAAGACGGGCAAACCTACTTATATTGCAGTGGCAACGGGTTGTTCCAGGCTAAAATTGACCTGAAGAGCGGGAAGCTAACCACCCCGATTACCAAGTTTCTCGATAAAAAGCAGCCAGGCTGGCCGGAATGGATGGTAGGCGGCATAGAGGGGCCTTTTGTAATTAAAAAAGACGGCACCTATTTTATGTTTTTCTCCACCTGGACACGCGGTTACGAGGTAGGCTTGTTAAAATCTAAATCGCCTTTAGGGCCGTGGGAACTTGCCGCGCCCGAACCCATCTTTGGCACACGCAAAAAAGGGTACAGGACCGACATGGCAAAATCTAACGGGTATGACGGGCTAATGTTTACGGATACCGAAGATCCTTACCAGGAAACGGGGCATAATGCCTTATTTATTGGCCCTGACGGTAATGTATGGAGCTCATGCCATTATTTCATGTATGAGAAACGGCCTTACCCTTACAGCCAGACCTTTGAAGCATGGGAAAAAGGCCCGCAAATGGGCATCGAACCGGTTTACTTTGAAAACGGACGGTTCTACATAAAGAGCGCAAGCTGGACCGAGCAGATAATCAGGTATTAAAGAATAGAAGTTGTTTCAAATAATACGGTAAACACCTTTCATTTATAATATAATAGCCAGTCATAAATAGATATGTACTGGCTATTTTTATGCTTAAATAGAGCGGAGGGATGAAATTGTTTAACCTTCTTATTCCCTTATTTTGCTTCTAAAGTAAGAGTCTGGCTTTGTAAACCGGGCGAAGTGGCTTTAAGCAGTATGGCACCTTTTTCCCTTTTACTTTTTATAATTACCAATGCCTGCCCTTTCCAGGCTTTACGGTGGGTAGCCATATAGGGGTCGATATCTTGTAAATTCGCGTTTGCCACGCCAACAATAGTCCCGGCACCTGTAGCCTCGAATGTAAGCTGGTTCTCCGCATTAGGCTGTGGTATGCCCTGTGCATCGGTAAGTTCGACCGTTACATAAATAAGGTCCTGCCCATCTGCTTTAAGCGTGGTGTTATCCGGCCTTAATTTTATTTTAGCTGTTTCTCCTGCGGTTTTTAATGTCCTTATCTCTGTTTCTTTGTCATTAACTATACCTACAGCCTTTAATTCTCCCGGCTGGTAGGGCATCTTAAATACCGCTTTAAACTCTTCATTTCGAGTAGTTGGCTTTTCGCCAATTAAGGCTCCATTGCAATAAAGCCGCACTTTATCATAATTAGAATATACCTCAACTTCAATACTTTTGCCTTCGTGCCCGGGCCAGGTCCAGCTTTCCCAAGTAGGCCAGACAGACCACATTGTTTCTTTAATTTCGCCATGATAATTATTAGGTTCTTTAACAGCGAGGTATATTTTTTTACTACTGCTGTAAAGGATTTCCCTGTAGTGAGAAATGGGTTTTCTCCAGCCAATAAGGTCTATATCGCCGCAATAGGCGCCGTGCCACGGAAAAAATTCTGCTTGCCAGTGTTGCCCTTCTATTTCACCTTTGTAGTAATACCTGCCTATGCTCGATTCGCCCAGGTAATCCATCCCTGTCCATACAAAATCGCCTATAACGTAAGGGAGGTCGTTTACCGCTTTCCAGTTGCTAAAAGCATCTCTGGGGAACGACTCCGTTTGTACAATTATACGGTTCGGAACCCGTTTATGGTCTTCTTCGGCATGGTACATCTGGTAATTATACCCTCCTATATCGTGTGCTGCAAATAATGGGTCGAATATTTCCCAGTCTTCATCCCATGCGGTCATCGCCGAAGTAACCGGACGGGTAGGGTCAAGTTTTCGTATCAGCCCGCCCAGCTTTTGGGCAGTTTCTATTGCTTCGGGCGATTTACGCTCAATGATTTCATTGCCCGTGCTCCAAAAAACAACAGATGGGTGGTTACGATCCCGTAAAACCATGGCTTCAATATCTTTTTGCCACCATGCATCAAAATAAATGGAGTAGTCGTATGTATTTTTTTTCTCCCTCCACCCGTCAAAAGCCTCATCCATAACCAGTAAACCTAAGCTGTCGCAGGCATTTAGAAATGCTTCAGATGGTGGGTTATGGCTGGTTCTTACCGCATTAAAACCTGCTGATTTCAGTAATGCTACTTTTCTAATTTCGGCATGGTCATAGGCCGCAGCCCCTAATGCCCCATTATCGTGGTGTACGCAGCTTCCGCTAATATTAATATGTTTGCCGTTTAAGACAAAGCCTTTATCTGCGCTGTATTCTATTGCGCGTATGCCAAATGATTGTGAAATTTCATCAACAATATTTTTGCCGTCTAATATCTTTATCTCTGCATTGTACAGGTAAGGCATATCCGGCGACCAAAGGTTAGGAGCATTAACTGCAATATTGGCCGAAACTTCTTTGTTTGAATTAGAGGGTATACTTACAGTCAACTCTTTGTTACCGGCTTTTTTATTATTGGCGTCATATAATTGGATAGCCAGTTGTACACTTTTAGATAAAGAAGTTTCATTTTGCAATACGGCTTTTACATTCACAGTAGCCTGTTTACGGTCAGCATGGCGTGTAGCAATAGCCACTCCCCATGGGTCTGTATGTACAGGGTTTGTTGCCGTGAGCCAAACATGCCTGTAAATGCCAGAGCCGCTGTACCACCGGCAATTTTTTTGCTGTGAGTTGTCTACCCGTACTGCAATGACATTATTTTGCCCAAACTTTACATAAGGGGTTATATCATAAGAGAATGATGAATACCCGTAGGGGCGGACCCCTAAAGATGTGCCGTTTATAAACACTTCGGAATTCATATAAACGCCTTCAAAATAAAGGCTTAGCTTTTTACCTTTCTGCAGCGCCGGAATCGTTACTGTTTTTCGGTACCATCCAATGCCTGCCGGAAGATACCCCCCATCTTTACCCATGGGGTTTTTGGCATCAAATGTACCCTCAATACTCCAGTCGTGCGGCAGGTCAAGGTTGCGCCAGCCAGCATCATTATAGTTTGCATTAGAAGCATCAGGATGGTCGCCCAATTTAAACTTCCAGTCGTAGTCGAACTTAGTTTTCCTGTCGGTACTCTTTTTCATTTGGGCATTCAGGCTGATGCTAACCAAGGCAAGCAACAGGGGTAAAAAGCTGATAATTTTTTTCATTTGTTGTGCTTGTAATATTGATTAAATATACCGTAAAATTTTATACATACTACCAGAATTATTATTCATCGGTTCGGAATGGTGCTGCGGGTAGTTTTTCAGTATTTATCAAATTAGGGTTTACCGGGTTATCAGCCCATGCGTACCGTACATATTTAGGGTCTGCAATGTCGTCGCTCCATACAATTACTTTAGAGCCCTCTATTTTTGCCTTAGCCCATACAAATTTTTTATCTGCCCCGGCTATTGCAAACTCTTCGGGTGCTTCGCCGTCGCTGGTAGTAAGCCCTGTAGGCGCATTGTCAAAAGATAGTATAATTTTATTCCCTTCTATAGTATACGATTTAAAAGTTGGACCCGTATACACTAACTTCTTGCCGTAAGCTACTTTTTCGGCGGCTAAGGCCAGGCGTTCGCCCACTTCTTGTTTCCGGTCAGGGTGTATGTCGTTCCATTCCCCCAAGTCGATAGTAACAGCCATTGCCGTATTAGGTATTGACAACGTTTTTGCCTGCGCCTCACGGAACAGTGCCCACTGGCTTTCTGAAGGCAGGTAACGGTAGTCCATAAACCCCGGCAGCTGCGCAAATATAAACGGCAGCTCTTTATTCCACTTACCACGCCAGTCTTTTATAAGTGCTGTTTGCAGCGTTGTATAGTCTTCGGCCTTGCCGGTATTGCTTTCGCCCTGGTACCATACAAAACCTTTTACCTTATAATTAATTATAGGGGCAACCATTGCATTATACAGTGCGGTAGGCTGGTTGTGCAGGGCTATGCCAAAGTTGACCGGCCTGCCCGACGGTGTATTTACACGGCCTACTTTATACTGCCAGTACCCTGTAAGGTTTATAGTGTCTTTAGCGGATGCTATATAGTAGGGCTTATCAGGTACAAAACCGCCTTTGCCCGAATTATTTGTTACCCTTACCGCAATCAGGTTCTTACCGGCCTGCAATATCCCCTGTGGCACCTCATAGCGGCGTTGCGGGTACATATAGGTGGTATTGCCTATTTTTTTGCCATTAATATACACTTCATCCGCATCAACTATGCGGCCCAGGAATACTTTAGCCTTATCAACCGTCATCGATTGTGGTACATCTATAGTGCGCCTGTACCACACCACGCCGTCGAGGTCGCGCACGCCCTGGTCTTCCCAGTAGCCCGGTATGGCAATAGTATGCCACCCTTTTTCAACATATCCGGTACTATACCATTGCTGTGTAATCCCCTTGTCTTCCGGTTCCGGCCTGCCGTTAGCTCCCTTTGCCGTTTGGCTGGCGATGTAGGCGGTATCTTTATTTTTAGTAACGGTTTCTAAAACATCAGGAAATTTTTTAAACCCGTCTTCGCTTATCCACGATTCAATGGGCGTGCCGCCCCAGCTTGCGTTAACAATGCCTATGGGCACCTTGTATTCTTCATACAGCTTTTTTGCAAAAAAGTAGGCTACCGCCGAAAAATCGCCAATATTAGCGCTGGTGGCTGTTTTCCATTCACCCTCCTTAAAATCATTTTGCGGCGCTAAAAGGTTTGTGGTATTGGGAACAAAAAACTGCCGTATCTGCACATTGTCCGCTTTAGCAATGTCTTCCGCATAGCGCACATTGTGAAGTCGCATTTGATGCACCATGTTAGACTGGCCCGCGCACAGCCATACATCGCCTATTAAGATGTCGTTTAATATTACGGTGTTTTTACCTTTAAACTCCATGGTATAAGGGCCGCCCGCTTTCATAGGGGGGAGCTTTACGCTCCACATTCCATCTTTGCCTGTAACGGCGGCATACGTTTTTTTATTAAATTTCAGGGTTACGGCTTCTCCCGCAGAAGCCCGGCCCCAGATTTTTAATTCTTCGCCGCGCTGTAGTACCATGCCATTCCCTACAATTTTAGGTAATGTAATTTGCGAAGCCATCACGGCAAACGACATGAGTGCACTGAAAAGGAACAGGAATTTTTTAAGTTTCATATAATGGTTTTATTGTAAAATTTTGAAATTATTGCCATTACGCGCAATTAAATACAAAGTAAAGATTCTGCCAATTAATTACGCATTTCTTTATTAAATATTAAAGAAATCGTTTTCGTGTTTTTTTTCGTTGTTTTTTCTTGCCAGTTTATACTAAAGAAGTATATTTGGGCAATCCTAATCCTTTACTATTTTATATCATTGAGTTGCGGTAAGATAGAACATGGGTTTAGGATATGGTCGTTTTGACAATAATATAAATAATTATATATTTGTCCCGCTTTTAAATATTAATAATCTTTATAATATAATATATGCTGTTTCTCGGTATTGACTTAGGAAGTTCTTCAATAAAACTATCTGTATATGACGCCGATAAAGGGCATACTTTAGCAGCAATCAGTGTCCCTGAACAGGAAATGGGCTTTTTTGCCGAAAACATCGGATGGGCCGAGCAGGACCCAATCCAGTGGTGGAATTATGTTAAAACAGGTATTGCCACGCTAAAGGCGGATTACAATATAAACTTTTCCCAGATTTCGGCTATAGGCATAGCGTACCAAATGCATGGGCTTGTGCTTACCGATGCGCAGCTCAACCCGGTAAGGCCATCTATAATATGGTGTGATAGCCGTGCAGCGCAAATAGGGGAGGATTTTTACAATAAGATAGGTCATAAAAAATGCCAGGACCGGATATTGGGCAGCCCGGGTAACTTTACGGTTTCTAAACTAAAATGGGTTCAGGAACATGAGCCTGAGTTGTTCTATAAAGCGGTACACATGCTGCTTCCGGGTGATTTTATAGCGGCAAAACTGTCCGGCCGTGCCCAGACTACCCCATCAGGCTTATCTGAAGCGGCACTTTGGAATTTTAGTGAAGGCCGCCTGGCTGTAGAAATTCTTGAGGCATTTGACCTCCCAACATCTATAATCCCTGAAATCGTGCCAACTTTTGGCGAACAGGCTACTATCAGCCCTGAAGTCGCACAGGAATTAGGTTTTAACCCTAACGTTAAAATAACCTACCGTGCCGGCGACCAGCCAAATAATGCGCTCTCATTAAACGTGCTTAAGCCCGGTGAAATAGCTACGACAGCAGGTACATCAGCGGTAATATATTCGGTTACCGATAAAGATGCCAGCGACGAGCAGAACCGCATCAATACATTCCTTCACGTTAACAATACTATAGAGGAAAAGCGAAATGGTGTGTTGCTTTGTGTAAACGGCTCGGGTATCCTATACAGCTGGCTGCGCAGGATAATGTCGCTGGGTAATAATGAGCCGGTTTCATACAACAAACTTAACGCGGAGGCCATGAAGGCAGAACCGGGCAGTAAAGGCCTGCGTTTTTACCCATTTGGTAACGGCGTAGAGCGTATATTTAATAATAAGCCCATATTTTCGGGTATCCAAAACCTTAATTTCAACATACACCAGTCGCCGGAGCTTGTACGTTCCGCTTGTGAGAGCATCGTTTTTGCGATGAACTATGGCTTTGATGTTATGAAAGAGTCGGGTGCGGGCGGCACAGTAGTGCGTGCCGGTATGGCTAACCTGTTTTTAAGCCCTGTTTTCAGGGAAATATTTGCTAACACTACTAATACTACTGTAGAGCTGTATAATACTGCAGGAGCAGATGGTGCGGCACGCGGCGCGGCATATGGTGCCGGGTTCTACAAAACGCTGGACGAGGCATTTACCGGGCTGCACTGCCTGGAGCGTATAGAGCCATCTACACAATTATCAAGTGTTTACACTGATATTTACCAGGAATGGAAAATGAATATTAACATTGAATATAAACAAAATGAGCAGTACAAAACAAGCTTACTTTAGTACAGTAGACAAAATAAAATTTGAGGGGCGCGAGAGCAATAACCCCCTTGCTTTTAAATGGTATGACAAAGACCTGGTTGTAGCAGGCAAACCATTAAAAGAGCACTTCAAATTTTCTATGGCCTGGTGGCATACCCTTGTAAACACAGGTGGCGACCCGTTTGGCCCCGGTACCGAAAAACATTCATGGGACAGCAACGAAGACGCTGTAACCCGCGCAAAAGATAAATTAGATGCCGGTTTTGAATTTATGGAAAAACTGGGCATCGAGTATTACTGCTTCCACGATGTGGATTTAGTAGACGAAGCCCCTACATTGGCTGAATTTGAGCAGCGTGTACAGGCGGTTGTAGCCTATGCTAAAGAAAAACAGGAAGAAACCGGCATTAAACTGCTTTGGGGTACCAGTAACCTGTTTAGCAACCCACGCTATATGAACGGTGCTTCTACTAACCCTAACTTTGATGTGGTTGCTTATGCTGCTGCACAGGCAAAAATAGCGATTGACGCTACTATTGCCCTTGGCGGTGAGAACTATGTGTTCTGGGGTGGCCGTGAAGGTTATATGAGCTTGCTGAACACTGACATTCAGCGTGAGCAGGACCACCTTGCTCAGTTCCTGACTATTTGCCGCGACTATGCACGCAGCAAAGGCTTTACAGGCAACTTCCTTATAGAGCCTAAGCCTATGGAGCCTATGAAGCACCAGTATGATTTTGACGCGGCAACCTGTATTGGTTTCCTTAACAAATACGGCTTACAGAACGACTTTAAACTTAACCTTGAGGTAAACCACGCTACGCTTGCAGGCCACACCTTTGAGCACGAAATGCAGATAGCCGCTAATGCCGGCATGCTGGGCAGCCTTGACGCTAACCGTGGCGATTATCAAAACGGCTGGGATACTGACCAGTTCCCTATAGATATTTATGAAGTTACACAGGCTATGCTTGTTTTCCTTCAGGCAGGAGGCCTTAAGGGCGGCGGTATTAACTTTGACGCCAAAATAAGGAGGAACTCAATAGACCTTGAAGATAAATTTATTGCCCACATTAGTGGTATGGATATTTTTGCACGCGGCCTTATAAGCGCAGAGCACATTTTGAAAAACACTAATTATACACAGCTTCGCAAAGAGCGCTACGCATCATTTGACGCTGGTAAAGGTGCGGAGTTTGAAAAAGGCGGACTTACACTGGAAGACCTTAGCGCTTATGCCCGCCAGAACGGTGAGCCAAAAGCATTAAGCGGCAGGCAGGAACTGTTTGAGCAGATTATTGCTAACGCATATTAATACATTATTTAAGCCATTTTAAAGATAACCCTTTAAAATGGCTTTTATCTTTTTAATTAACTATATCGATTTAGTAAAATACAATATGAAAAAACAAAATACAATAGTATATAACGCAGCAAAGTCAGTAATCCTTTTGTCGGCTGTGGCTGCAACCTCATGCAATGGTAAAGCCGATAAGGCAGCTGATACTGAGGCACCGAAAGAAGCCCCGGCTACAGAGAAAAAATTCTTGTCAGAGCCGCTGATTTCTGAAATTTATACGGCTGACCCTTCTGCCCACGTATTTGACGGTAAAATATACATATACCCGTCGCATGATATTGATGCGGGTATCCCTGAAAATGACAATGGCGACCATTTTGCCATGGACGATTACCACATCCTTTCTATGGACAGCATTGGCGGCAAGGTTACTGACCATGGTGTAGCGCTTTCTGTAAAAGATATCCCCTGGGCAAAACGCCAGCTTTGGGCACCGGATGTTGCTAAAAAAGGCGATACATACTATCTGTATTTCCCGGTAAAAGATAAAGATGACGTTTTCCATATCGGTGTTGCTACAAGCAAGTCACCTGCAGGGCCTTTTAAAGCCGAAAAGGAACCGATAAGCGGCAGCTACAGTATAGACCCTGCTGTCTTTACAGATGAGGATGGTACTTCATATATGTACTTTGGTGGTATATGGGGCGGACAGCTGCAACAGTGGGCAACCGGAAAATTTGATGCACAGGGCTCTAAAACAGACTCTAAACAGGAAGATAAACCGGCATTATCGTGCAAGGTGGTAAAACTGAGCAAAGACATGCTGCAGTTTGACGGTACCCCTGCCGATGTTGTAATCAACGACAAAGATGGTAAGCCTTTGTTAACTTCTGACCATGACAGGCGCTTTTTTGAAGGCTCGTGGATGCACAAATTTAACGGTAAATATTACTTTACCTATTCTACAGGCGATACGCATTTCCTTGCTTATGCCATAGGCGATAAACCTACAGGCCCTTTTACCTACCAGGGAACATTTATGAACCCGGTACAGGGATGGACTACGCACCATTCTATAATTGAGGTTAAGGGTAAATGGTATATTTTTTACCATGACACGCAACTATCGGGTAAAACACACCTGAGAAACATAAAAGTTACCGAGCTTACCCACAACGCGGATGGCACCATCGAACTTATAAACCCGTAGGTTAAACCATTAATAACTCATTTCATGAAATTAATAAAGAGGAGTATATTTTTATGGTCGTTTTTTATGGCTTGTGGCTTTACAAATGCCCAGGACGTAAAAGATACGTCGTTTAAAGATGCATTTAAAGGCAAATTTTATATCGGTGTCGCGCTTAACAGGTGGCAGTCTAACGGAAGCAATCCTGAAGAACAAAAGCTTATTAAAGCGGAGTTTAACAGTATTTCGCCTGAAAATGACATGAAATGGGAGAATATCCACCCCAGTAAAGACACCTATAATTTTGAACATGCCGATGCCTATGTAAAAACAGGAAAACAGATGGACATGTTTATTATAGGCCACACGCTGCTTTGGCATTCGCAAACCCCGGACTGGGTGTTTAAAGATGATCAGGGGAATTTACTTACCCGCGATGCATTGCTTAAGAGGCTCGAGGATCATATAAATACAGTGGTGGGGCGCTACAAAGGCGTTATAAAAGGCTGGGATGTGGTAAACGAAGCGCTGAACGAAGACGGCACGTTACGTAAATCTAAATGGTACAACATACTGGGAGACGACTATATAGTGAAGGCCTTTGAATATGCCCACGCTGCCGACCCTGACGCAGAGCTGTATTATAATGATTATAACTTATATAAAAAGGAAAAGCGTGCAGGCGCGGTTAAAATTGTAAACCAGCTAAAAGCAAAAGGCGTGCCTATAAAAGCAGTAGGGGAGCAGGGGCATTATAGTTTAACCGGACCGGCAATTAGTGAGGTAGAATCTACCCTGCAGGATTTTATAAAAGCGGGTGTAAATGTTAATATTACCGAGCTGGATATTTCTGTACTTCCTGATAAAGGAGCCAGCACCACAGCAGATGTATCTAACAATGCCGCATATAAAAAAGAGCTTGACCCGTATACTGATGGCCTGCCGAAGGATATAGAGAAAAAACTGGCAGACAGCTACCAAAGCCTGTTTAAGCTTTTTATGAAGTATGAAAACAAAATAGACAGGGTTACTTTCTGGGGCCTTTCAGACCGTAATACCTGGCTGAATAACTGGCCTATAAGGGGGCGTACAAATTACCCGCTGCCTTTTAACCGTGACCTGAGCGCTAAAACCCAGGTTAAAGAGGCAATTTTAAAGGCGGCCAAATAAATTTGGTGTCGCTACATCCTACCTCTTAAAGTTACATATTTAATACACAGAGCCTGCCGGAAATCATCCGGCAGGCTTTTTTTATTACGGTTATATTAGCCCACCTGAAAATAGGCTATAGAATACAAATACAGGATTTGATATACTATATAGCAACAAAAAAAGGGCAATCATGTTACCGATTGCCCTTTACTTTTTGCATTCTATTGCTTATTTAATATTCAGTGTTTTCTTAATCAGGCTGCTGCTCGATTTGTTTGGCTCGCCGGGCTGATAACCGCCTACGGCTATTTCTATATTGCCGGTAAACTGGGTGAGTGTACCATCTTCTGTAACATAAGACATATCTTCAGGAGATACATTAAAGGTTACTACTTTGCTCTCACCGGGTTTAAGGTTAATACGCTCAAAGCCTTTAAGCGCTTTTATGGGTGCTTTAATCTTAGCGTCTGTATTGCTAATGTACAGCTGTGCAACTTCGTCTCCGGCTACTTTGCCTGTATTTGTTACTTTAACCGACACTTTTACAGGCGCGCCCTTTTGTACTTTAGAAGGTAAATCTAATTTATCATACGCAAAGTTGGTATAGCTTAACCCGTACCCAAAACCATATAGCGGAGTGCCTTTAAAATAACGGTAGGTGCGGTTGTTCATAGTATAGTCGCTAAATGCAGGCAGGTCGCTGTCGCTTTTGTAAAAAGTAACGGGCAGCCTTCCTGAAGGGTTGCAGTCGCCAAATAAAATATCCGCAACCGCTGTTCCGGTGGCCTGTCCGCCATACCACGCGTTTAGTATTGCCGGTATATTTTCTGATTCCCATGGGGTTGCCACGGCACTGCCGGTCATCATTACAAATACCACGGGCTTGCCAGTTTTTTTAAGGGATTTCATTAACTCCGTCTGTATTGCAGGAAGTAGTATCGATGTGCGGTCGCCACCTTCAAACCCGGGGTCGTTTACCTTCATTTCCTCGCCTTCAAGCTGTGGCGAAATTCCTCCTACAAATACAAATGCGTCGGCGTCTTTATATTTGTTTGCGATGGCATCAAAATTGCTTTTAACATATTTTCCGGCGCTGAGCCTTATATGCCCGCTTCCATCGCCCTGAAAGTACTCAAGGGTTATGTTATACACTGTGCCTTTCTTAGCATCAAGCTCATAGGTTTTTGCACCCCAGCGGTTCCTTTCCCAGGCATCGAGCACTTTTTTGCCGTTAATTAGCAGCCTGTACCCGTCATCACCATCAACTTCAAAAGTTATCATATCATCCGCAGCGGGTTTGTAATTAGTAGAATACCGTGCTGAAAAGTTTTTTGCAATTATCGCGCCCGTTACCTGCTCGCCTTCCTGCCACATGTGCTCAGGTGTTTTTTCGGTGGTTACAACCGGCGTGCCGCTAAGCTGTACGTTATTAAAATATTCTGCTTTAAAGCCGGGTTTGCCATCATAGCTATATTCGCTACTTAAATCCTTGTAAGCAAGTATATTATTATTTGTAAAGTTTACCGCTTTTTCAAATACTACTTCAGTATTAGCGCCTACTTTATTTTTAATACCCTGCAGCACTGTTGACAGTTTTGTAGGTATACCATTATAGTTACCCAGTATAGATATAGCATTATCGGCATTAGGGCCTAATACCACTATCTTCTTTAATTGTTTGCTGAGGGGCAGGGTCTTATTTTCATTTTTAAGCAGCACCATTGATTGTTGTGCCATTTTTAAGGCAAGGTCGGTATGTTCTTTACGCTCCAGCGCGGCGCCGGTTATGTTACCGTAGGGATTAATAGAAACGGGATCGAACATTCCTAACTGAAAACGTACCATGAACAGGCGTTTTATAGAGATGTCTATTTGCGACTCCGGAATCATGCCGTCTTTAACAGCCTTAACAAGCGCTTTGTAAGCATCCGTACCACAATCTATATCAGTACCGTGAAACACAGCATCTGATGCTGCCGATTCGGCATTGGGGTGGGTTTTATGATTTTTAAAGAAATCATCGATGGCCCAGCAATCCGATGTTACATAGCCTTTAAATTTCCATTGGTTACGTAAAATGTCATTCATTAGTATATCGCTGGCGCAGCAGGGCTGCGTACGGAAAGCGTTATAGGCGCACATAACACCCACAACGTCAGACTGCGTAACCAGTTTTTTAAACGCGGGCAGGTAAGTGTCCCATAAGTCATAGGCGCTTACATCTACATCAAATACGTGCCTGTCGGGTTCCGGCCCACTGTGCACCGCATAATGTTTAGCACACGCGGCCGCTTTAAGGTATTTTGGATCGTTACCCTGCAGCCCCCGTACAAAGGCATCGCCCAGCATCGAGGTAAGGTAAGGGTCTTCGCCATAGGTTTCCTGGCCGCGGCCCCAGCGCGGATCCCTGAAAATATTTATATTGGGTGTCCAGTAGGTGAGGCCCATGTAACGATTTGTAGGACGGTCTTCCTTAATAGCTGTATTAAATATTGCACGCCCTTCGGTGGCTGAATAATCGGCCATCGTAAATAAAGATGTTTTATCAAATGTTGCCGCCATTGCAATTGCCTGCGGGTATACGGTAACCTTGTAAGGTGTGCGGGCCACCCCGTGCAGGGTTTCGTTCCACCAGTCATACGCCGGTATACCAAGGCGTTCTATGGCGGGAGACGCATTAAGCATCTGAGATACTTTTTCCTCCAGGGTCATGCGGCTTACAAGGTCGTCTACACGGGTTTCAAAACTTTTGTTATGGTCCTGAAAAGGGTATTGGTTTTGTGCGGCGCATTTATTGTGCTGAAATAAAATAATTACAGCGAGTACTGTAAATCGTTGATACAGGTTCATTTGTTTTAATTTTAGTTTTTAAGTGTTAATGGCAGATATTTATCAAAAATATGCCATGTGGTACAGATATGGTTATATACAATTAAATAGTTACGAATACGTTTTAGTGAATGGTATAAAAAAGCCTCATGAGGTGTTATAAAAAAGCTGCATTATGAATTTTTATTTAGCAGATTATAAACTCCGGTATAATACGATGGCCCGTTGGCAAAAAAACATTCTAATGATAATTTGCCTAAAATTAAAACATATTATAGTTATAGGCAAGTAGCCACAATTGAATAAATACAAATTAAGCAGGAGATATAATTTTATTAAATTACCTCAAAATAAAATATTCAATGAAACACACTTTTTATTGAATATTTGATTGTTTACCTGCTGTATTGTAAGTTATATCTAATATATTCTAATTATTGTAAAAATGTATAAAATACACTAATTAATTTACTAAAACGTATTCGTAGATTTTCGGATGGTTTTTGTGCTTGGTAAAAACTAAATTCTACTTTTGGTGCTGTTACCATAAGATGCTGTTTATTATTAAGAGTTGATATGTGGGGGGATGCGTATTGTTTTTTTACGAAATCGTTTTAGTTGCACACTACTCCATAATTAATATCTTAAATTATAAACAATCTAATTAATACAAAAATAACTAATAATTAACCGATTTAACTTATGGAGAAAATCTACAAAGTATCAATTTTATCAAAACGCTTGATACTCTTATTTGCGTTATTATGCATTCCGCTTAGTTATGCGCAGGCGCAGACTACCGTAACAGGAAAAGTAATTTCCGGGACAGACCAGTTAGGTATTCCCGGTGTAAGCGTTATGGTTAAAGGTACCACAAATTCAACTTCAACTGATGTTGATGGTAACTTTACAATCAGCGCCCCGCAAAACTCAGTTTTAGTGTTCAGCTCAATCGGGTTTACAACACAGGAAGTTGTTGTAACCCAATCAACAATTAACGTTACCCTAACAGAAGAGTCAAAGCAACTTGAAGAAGTAGTGGTTATAGGATACGGTACCCAGCGCAAAGAAGCGGTAACCGGTTCAGTAGCTTCAATAAAAGGTGACGCATTACGTGAAATGCCTACAGCTAACATTACACAGGCGCTACAGGGACGTGTTGCTGGTGTTGAAATTACGCAAACATCGAGCAGGCCGGGTGCCGCATTGCAAATACGCGTGCGGGGTGCGAGGTCGCTTGATGAGAATGCTAATAGCCCACTAATTGTACTTGACGGTATACCTTTTGGTGGTTCGCTATCAGATATTAACCCCGGCGATATTAAGAGCCTTGATATCCTTAAAGATGCTTCGGCAACTGCTATTTATGGTTCAAGGGGGTCCAATGGTGTTATCCTGATTACTACCAATAAGGGTGTAATGGGCCAGGAGGCTAAAGTTACCTACAACGGCTACACCGGGGTACGGACTGTATTTTCGAGGGTTCCGATGATGAGCGGCTCTGAATTTGCACAGCTTCGCGCAGATGCCGGTGTAATTGGGGTACAGTTTCAAAACACCGTAGACGAGTCTAATGATGTAAATACCGACTGGCAGAAACTTATCTTAAAGGATGCCGGTATGATAACCAGCCACGATATAGGTATAGCCGGTGGAACACCTAAAGGGAGCTATAATTTTAGTACCGGTTATTTTAAAGACGAATCAGTGATACCCTTGCAGGATTACGAGCGTTTTTCACTCCGTGGTGCATTCGACCAAAATGTAGGCGCTTTCCATTTTGGTATAAATACTACTAACAATTATGCAATAACCAATAATGGAGTAGGGGCTATGTATAATGCATTGTCTTTGTCTCCAATAATTAATCCGTATAACGAAGACGGAACCATTAAAGAAACGGTACAACAGCAAACTTCTGGAACACTATGGACACCAACCCGTGAGCGCTATGAAGCCGCGGGGGATAATTTTGTAAGCCAAAACAGGGCATTCAGTTCATACAACAGCCTTTTTGCCGAAGTTAAAATACCCGGCGTTGAGGGCCTTAAGTACCGTATAAACCTTGGCTTGAATTTCCGCCAGAGCTTTGATGGTAACTTTACAGGCAAAGGTACATTTAACGCGGTTCCCCAAACGGTTTCTACTGCCTCTATAGGTAATGCCAATACCAGGGAATGGACGGCTGAACATTTATTGACATATGACAGAACATTTGGCAAACATTCAGTTAGCGCTGTAGCTTTATATTCTGCGCAACAAAGAGAAGATAACAGGTCTACCGCTTCAGCAAGGGATATCCCTAACGACAATTTTCAATTTTACAGTTTAGGCCAGGCTAACATTATTGCCATTGCCCCTAATGAACAGACATATAGTAAAAGGGGCTTAATGTCATATATGGGCCGTGTAATGTATTCGTATGATGACCGCTACATGCTAAGTGCGGCTTACCGTTCAGACGGTGCGTCGGTACTGGCCCCTGGTAATCAATGGCATGCCTACCCGGCTATCTCTGTGGGGTGGAATATTAAAAAAGAGGCATTTATGGCTGGCGCTACTGCCATAGACCAGTTAAAGCTTCGTGCAGGCTACGGCCAGGCATCAAATCAGTCTATAGCTCCGTACACTACATTGGGGTCTTTAGGGACGCGCCCTTATAATTTTGGCAGCACAAATGTGTTTGGCCTTAATGTTAGTACAGCGCCTAACCCAAATTTAGGATGGGAATATACGGCAACATATAACTACGGTTTAGACTTTGGGTTCCTTAACGGGCGCTTAACAGGCACATTAGAATATTATAACCAGCAAACCAGCGATGTACTTATGAGCCTTGGCCTTCCCGCGACTGCCGGTACGGGTAGTTATTTAACTAATATTGCAAAAACGGAAAACAAGGGTATTGAGTTTTCTCTTAACGGTATCATTATAGATAACAAAGGCGGCTTTACCTGGGATGCAGGTGTTAACATATACGGCAACCGTAATAAAATTGTTAGCCTTGCATCGGGACAAACAAGGGATGAGGGTAACCAATGGTTTGTGGGGCATGCCATCAACTCAATTTTTGACTATAAGTACATTGGGCTTTGGCAGGAAGGTGATCCTTACAGGGACATTTTAGAGCCGGGCGGAAACGTGGGTATGATAAAAGTGCAATATACGGGAGAGTATAATACTGATGGAACACCGGTTAGGGCAATTGGCCCGGCTGACCGCCAGATATTAGATATAAACCCTAAGTACCAGGGCGGTTTTAATACCCACGTAACCTACAAGAATTTTGATTTTGCGGCTATTGGCGCCTTCCAGCATGGCGGTATACTGGTAAGCACGCTTTACGGCGGTTCCGGCTACCTTAATACCCTGAACGCAAGGTCTGGTAATAACGTTAGTGTTGATTACTGGACACCGGAAAATACCGATGCCAGATATCCGAGGCCGGGCGGTATACAGGGTGGAGATAACCCTAAATATGCGAGTACATTGGCCTATTTTGATGCCTCTTATGTAAAAATACGTACCCTCACACTGGGATATTCGTTTACACAAAAATTTATTAAAGATGCCGGAGTAGACAGGTTAAGGTTGTATTGTACGGTGCAAAACCCCTTTGTTATTTACTCGCCTTACTATAAAGAGTCGGGTATGGATCCTGAACCAAACTCTTACGGAAATGAAAACGTTGCCGTGGGCGGACCCCGCCGTATACCTATAGTAGGTACAAACACCCCGGTAACCCGTAATGTTATAATAGGATTGAATTTAACATTTTAAATAACTATGATTATGAAAAATAAATTTATTAAAATTTCTGTTTGTACCCTTGCCTTGTCTTTACTGCTGGGTTCATGTACAGACGATATACTTGATGAACAGTCCCGTACCGTATATACCCCAGACTATTTTAAGACAGAAGCGGGTGTAATAGGTGGGTTAACCGGTATGTATGCGCACTTACGCTACATGTATGGCCAGGCGTATTATTATAATGCCACCCTAACCGGTACTGACGAGGCTACCTGGGGGCAGTCTGCTGATGGTAACTTTAAGGATGCCGACCTTTCCGGTGTGGGCAACCTAAATTCAAGTAGCAGCCGTTCAGACGTATTGTGGAATACTGCCTTTTCTAATATTAATGCCGCAAATGGTATTATTGAGAATGCTTCAGCTGTGGGTATTAGTGAAGCCTTGGTTTCTGAAGCACGCTTTTTCCGTGCGTTTGACTACTTTTTATTAGTGCAGACTTTCGGCGGTGTACCGCTGGATTTGGGTTCTGGTGAACTGAAGTTTAATGTTAGCCAAAACCGTACGTCTGTAAGGAATACAGTGCCTGAAGTGTATACTAAAGTTATATTCCCGGATCTTGTAACGGCGGTAGCAAACCTTCCTGATGCAGGGCGTGTTACCGGTGGCGCGACAAAAACGGTGGCGCGACTGCACCTTGCAAAAGCCTACCTTACTTACGGATGGTGGCTTGAAAACCCTAATAATATACCTACATATCCTGAAACGCCGCGCACTGACCCTGATGGGCACAATGCACAGTGGTATTTCCAAAAGGCTTATGATATTGCTATTGAGGGAATTGATAACCCCGGGCCATTTGCACTACAGCCTACATTTTATGATGTTAACGTAGCAACTAATGACCGTAATAATGAAATATTGCTGATGGCAGACCATACTGAATCAAGCGAGATATTTAACGGAGGCAGCCTGACCTTTGGTAGCGGTGGGGCCCCAGATAATTTTGCAGGCTGGATGCTGACATGGAACTACACATCGTTGGTTAGCGGTACAACTCCCGCCTGGACAGCTAAGGTAAGTTCTGTTCAGCGCGAAGCGGCGCAGCCTTACGGCCGCCCGTGGGTGCGTATGGCGCCTCCGCAGGGTGTATTTAACAATACTTTTGCCGATAAAGTTAATGACTCGCGCTACGATGGTACTTTTACCACAGTATACAGAGGTAATTGGGATAAAACAACTCTTATCGGTACAAATCCTGTGTTATATGGTGCAAATGGTATTGCAGTAGAGCCTGGAGATGCTATATTCAGCTTCCTTAACGAAGAGCCTTCACAACCGATAGACTTTAGTAATACCACCTATAATAGCGGTATTGGTGCCGGTGTATTGCCGGGCAGGGCGGATTTTGTATTGCCTCCATCGCGCATAAGCCGCAGGGTATACCCGGGCCTTTGGAAATTAGGCCCTTACCGTACGGATAACGCCGGTGGGTTAGGCCAGCCTAACGCGGGCAGCACACGTCCTTTTAATGTGGCTAAATTCTCTGAACTTTACTTAGTGGCTGCCGAAGCTGCCGTAAAAGGCGCTGCTACCCAGCCGGGTAAAAGTGCAAGGGACCTTGTAAACGTGCTTCGTGCCCGTGCCGGTAAATGGCGCTATTCTAATGCCGATAACGCGGTATTTATCCAGGATAACAGTGCGGCTGCCGTCGCCGCGACACCTGCCGTAATAGACATTAATTATATACTGGCAGAGCGCTCAAGGGAATATTTTGGCGAAGGTTACCGTTGGTTTGACCTTGTGCGCACCCAAAAATGGAATGAGTTAGCCGGGACGTATACAATTTGTGGCCCCAATCTTACCGATGTAACGCCACAAACCTTTACCCGTACCATTCAGCCGTTCCATTACCTGCGTCCAATACCGCAAGGACAATTAGACGCTATGGACATGCCAGATGCAGATATTGAGGCCTACCAAAACCCGGGTTACGAATAATATTTATAGCATTTAAAATACATATGTTTGGGTTAACATAGAGTTTAGTTTTGGGTTAGTTGAGCATCCCGGTAGTTATACCGGGATGCTTCTTTATTTAATACTATATGTCATTTTAAACAAAAAAAAGTGATAATTTTATCTAAATTATAGGATTATGTCAAATATCACGATAAAAGATATTGCTAAGGCTTTAAACTTCTCAGTATCTACTATATCAAAAGCCTTAAATAACAGTTACGAAATAAGCCCGGTTACTAAAAAGATAATTACAGAGTATGCCAAAGCAAATAATTATACGCCAAACAGGTTTGCGAAAAGTTTAAAAGTGGGGCAAAGCACCTCGATAGGTGTTATAATATCCTCTTTTTTCAGTACTACATTCCTGGCGCAAATTATAGACGGTATTTATAAGGCATCGTATGAAGTGGGCTATGACATTATAATCATGCAAAGCTTTGAGAACGTTGAAAAGGAGCGGGCTTGCCTCGATACCCTCCTTGCCAAGGGTGTTGACGGAATTTTACTGGCGCCGGTTAGCGAAACTTCAAATTCTGAGTACCTTAATTATATTAACGATAACCTTTGCCCTATTGTTTTGTTTGACCGCATTAATCCTACCATAAACACCACAAAAATAGGGGTTAATGAATATAATGGCGCGTTAGAGGCTACACAGCACCTTATTAATATTAACAGGAAGAGGATACTTTTTATAACGGGTGATAAATTTGGGGAGAATAACCAGCGGATATTAGGGTTTAAAAAAGCCCTTAAAGATCTTGACATCCCTTTAAACTCAAGGTATATGGTATATTGTAACCTTGAAAATATTGAAGAACTGGATGCCAAAATTAGAAACTCTATACTTGATTTACGCGAAATGAATATAGGGCCTAATGCTATTTTTGGCGCCACAGACCTGATTACAATGCGTACCCTGGGAATACTTGCCGAAATGCACATTAAGGTTCCCGAGGAAATGGCGGTAATAGGGTTTGCCAATACGGATATAGCGTTTTCCATGAATCCGCCGTTATCTGCCATACGGCAGCCTGCAAGGGATATGGGCTACCTTTCCCTGAAGAAACTTATTGAACTTATCAACCTTGAGGCCGAGGGCAAGAAGCAGGTAAAGTTTGAAACGATACTTTTAGACACAGTGCTAAACATCCGTAAGTCTACGGCGTTACCCGGTGTATGAGTATAGCTTGTTGCAATTGAATTAAATATATGAGAACCCGTAACCTGTAATGTGTTATTTACCTTTATGTAAATTAAAATACCGGTTTGCATTGTGATAACAAATGTCTGAAATAATGCTGCCTATCCAGTTGATATCATTAGGTGTAAAGCCCTTCTGTATGTCCTGTGCGAAGAGGTTGCACAGCAACCTCCTGAAATACTCATGGCGTGAGTAAGAGAGAAACGAGCGCGAATCAGTAAGCATGCCTATAAATGTGCTTATAAGCCCCTGGTTAGACAAGGTATTTATTTGTTTTGTCATGCCGTCTAACTGATCTAAAAACCACCAGCCAGACCCAAACTGTATTTTTCCGCGTATTCCCTCATTCTGGAAATTACCGGCCATAGTGGCAAATAAGGTGTTATCTGCGGGATTGAGGTTATACAATACTGTTTTTGCCAGTTTTTCCTGCCGCTCCATGTGGTTTAAAAATGCCGAAAGCGTTTCTGCCTGCCTGTAATCGCCTATAGAATCGTAGCCGGTATCTGCCCCCAGCACAGCCACCATGTGTGCATTGCTGTTTCGCAGCGCACCAAGGTGAAATTGCTGAACCCAGCCTTTAGTATGGTACATTGCAGCCAGTTCGGTAAGTATGTAAAATGAAAAAGCTTCTTTAACTTCAGCTGCGCGGGTATCATTACCACGTAAAACTTCAATGAAAACAGCATCAATTTCCGGTTTTGAAAACGTGCCGGCCCCAGGTATACAGGATAGCCCATGATCGGCCGTAACACAGCCGGCAGCATCAAAATAATCAATACGCGCGCTGTATGCGGCAGTCAGCGAATTAAGGTCGGTAATTTCTATGTCTGAAACCTTGGCTAACGTAGTAACATAATTCCTGAAGTCGTTGCCTGAATGAATGTTAAAAATTTTATCAGGCCTGAACGAGGGAAGCACCTTTGTCTTAAAAGCACTTTTGCTTAATAAAAGGTGGTGTTCCAGCGAATCTACCGGGTCGTCGGTAGTGCCCACCATGGCTACGTTAAAATGCTGCAACAGCCCCTGTGTAGAAAAGTTATCCTGCTGCAGCTGGTCTTGTGTGGTCTCAAAAATGCGTCCGGCACTGTCAGGATTTAGCAGTTCCTCAATGCCGAAAGGGTTTTTAAGTTCCATGTGGGTCCAGTGGAATAAGGGGTTCCGCAACGTGTACGGAACCGTTTCACTCCACTTTTCAAATTTTTCACGGTCGGTTGCATTTCCCGTAATATAATGCTCCTGTACCCCTATGGCACGCATGGCACGCCACTTATAATGGTCGCCTTTTAGCCATATATCGGTTATATTTTCAAACTTTTTATCTGTAGCTATCGCCTCGGGCGACAGGTGGGAATGATAATCTATAATAGGCTGGTTTTTTGCAAAACCATGATATAATTGTTGCGCAATGTCAGACTCTAAAATAAAGTTATCGTTTAAAAATGCCATGTTTTACGTGTTATGTTTATTGGCCAATAATACCCAGTTCAAGGCCCCGCAATTCTGCCAGGCCGCGTAGCCTGCCAATAGCCGAATACCCCGGGTGTGTTGTTTTATTAAGGTCATCCAGCATCTGGTGGCCATGGTCTGGCCTGAAGGGTATCGGTGTATCGCGCTTACTGTTTTCGGCTACAATTGCCTTCATAATTGCATACATGTTTACATCGCCGTCAAGGTGGTCTGCTTCATAAAAATTACCCAGCGCGTCTTTTTTTACATTTCGTAAATGAATAAAGTTCACACGGTGCTTTACGGCTTCAAATATATCGGTAATATCATTTGTTACACCTGCCCCTAAAGACCCTGTGCAAAAGCAAATACCATTATGTTCTTCGTTTACCCCTTGTATTATATATTCTAAATCGGCTTTGTTGCTCGCAATCCGGGGCAGGCCTAAAATAGGGTAGGGCGGGTCGTCCGGGTGGATGGTCATGTGTATGCCCCCTTCTTTACATACTTCTGCAATTTCGCTAAGAAAGTAAAGCAGGTTTTCACGCAGGCCGTCAAAACCTATAGCCTGGTAGGTAGTAATGCTCTCCTGCAAACTTTCTAGGGTAACGGTGTCTTCTCCGGGAACACCCATTAAAACAACCTCGGTTAGCATTGCTTTTTCTTCGTCAGATATTGTGTTGTTGCGTTCCGCCGCCGCGGCAATTATTTCTGCGGAATAGTCGTTTTCCGCATTTGCCCTTTGTAGTATATATATATCAAAATAGGCCAGGTCTATCCAGTTAAAATAAAGCGCTTTAGAGCCGTCTTTCATTTCAAGGTCCAGTTTTGTACGCGTCCAGTCAAGCACCGGCATAAAATTGTAGCAAACTGTTTTAAGGCCACATGCTGCAAGGTTTTTAAGCGACTGCCTGTAATTGTCCAGGTACTTTTCAGCATCCTGGCTACGCGTTTTTATAGCCTCGTGTACCGGCACGCTCTCTACTACAGACCATGTAAGGCCGGCATCTTCTATCTGTTTTTTTCTTTTTAAAATTTCTTCAGTAGTCCACACCTGCCCGTGGGCAACGTGGTGCAGTGCCGATACTACCCCCGTAGCGCCCGCCTGTTTTACATCCTGCAGGCTTACGCTGTCATCCGGGCCATACCATCTCCAGGTTTGCTCTAATTTGTTCATATTAGTTATATCTAAAAAATTATACGCCGCTCCAGGCATTAAAACCACCATCCACAAAAATTCGTTCGCCGTTTACAAAGGCAGATGCATCACTTAGCAAATATACCAGCGTGCCGGACAGTTCTTCAGGTACGCCAAGGCGGGAGAAGGGTGTGCTGCTCACAAATTTCTGAGCCCTTTCGGTAAAGCTGCCGTCAGTGTTTGTAAGCAGTGTGCGGTTTTGCTCGGTAAGGAACACACCGGGGGCAATGCTGTTAACACGCACCTTATCGCCATAACGCAACGACATTTCGGTAGCCATCCACTTCGTATAGCCGTCTACACCGTGTTTTGCCACATTGTAGCCCAGTCCCCTTGTTATGGCCTGGCTGGCTGCCAGCGATGATATGTTTACTATGGCGCCCTTTCCTTTTTCGGCAATTACGCGGCCAAATATATGTGTAGGGATAATAGTACCGTACAGGTTAAGTTCTATGGCTTTAATAGTATCTGAAATTTCAGCGTCAAAAAGGTTTTGGTCGGGGCCTATGGTTGCACCGGGAAGGTTGCCTCCGGCGGCGTTTACAAGCCCATCTATAGTGCCGAAATGGGTAAGGATTTCATTTTTAGCCTTAAGTACTTCTGCTTCATCAAGTACGTTTGCTGTAATGGCAATTGCTTCGGCGCCTTCTGCATGTGCCTGTTCTACACGTAGTTGTGCTTTTTCTTCATTACGGCCTAAAATGGCGAGCCTGCCCCCGGCCTGGGCAATGGCTTTAACAAACGACTCACCAAGTATACCGGTAGCCCCGGTTACCACAATTACTTTTCCGTTAAGGGAAAAAGAATCTAAAATATTCATTGTTGTTTTGTTTTATAGGCTAAGCGTTACAAGGTGTCAATATTACCCCAAAAAATAATTTTATCTTACAACTTTCCAAAATATTAACTATAACGTATTCGTATTTTTTGCGTACGAACTACATAAAAACGCTGCCTGCAGGCTTATTTTAATTCGGCACATTTTTGTAAAAAACTTACACTAACTTAATAAACAGGCTACATTGTAAGCAGTATTTTTACTTAAGCAGGGGCTAATGCAAATAAAAGGTATTTATTTTAAATTTAAAAAGATAGTATTTTAAATGTTTGTTGTTTTATAGCGTTCCATTTATAGGGATAATCGTAATAATATAACCGCTAATAGTTTAAGTAACATTTAACCCCTTATTAAGGGTAGTTGTTACGGTGTACAATTATCTTTAGGATAAACTTAAAACGTATAGTATGGACACAGAGAATACAATGAGCCGCCGCAGGGCAATAGGGGGTATAGGGGCAGTATTAGCCACTGCCGCTATAAGCCCGGTTATGGCAGAAGAGCTTACAGGTGCAGGTTATAACCAGCCCTTAGCGCTGGATGACCCTACTACAAAATATGTAAGGCCGCCGTTTAAAGAGCAGTTGCAGCCCTGGCCGGGGCTTGCAGGGAAAATGGACCCGAAGCCGGACCATGGCGAAAAAAGCTATAAAGGCTCAGGCCGCCTTAAAGGACGTAAAGCGCTGATTACCGGTGGCGACTCGGGCATGGGCAGGGCTGCGGCCATTGCTTATGCAAGGGAAGGCGCCGACGTAGCCATTAACTATCTGCCTGCGGAGGAAGATGATGCCCGGGAGGTTATCGCGTTAATTAAGGCCGAAGGCCGCAAGGGGATTGCGATACCCGGCGACCTGCGTGATGAAGCATTTTGCAGGAGGCTGGTAGATGAGGCCGTTAAAGCGCTGGGCGGGCTTGATATACTGGTTAATAACGCGGCGAGGCAGCAAACAAAAGCATCTATACAGGACATAACCAATGAGGATTTTGACGCTACCATGAAGACAAACATTTACGCGCCTTTCTGGACGATTAAAGCTGCTTTACCCCACCTTAAGCCGGGTTCTGCTATCATTGGCACGACTTCGGTACAGGCGACCGACCCCAGTGAGGACTTATACGACTATGCACAAACAAAGGCCGCAACCACAAATTATGTAAAGTCGCTGGCAAAACAGCTTGGGCCAAAAGGCATCCGCGTAAACGGTGTTGCACCTGGCCCCATCTGGACGCCGCTACAGGTAAGCGGCGGCGCCACTATGGAGAAATTAACGCAGTTTGGTGGTGATACACCGCTGGGCAGGCCCGGGCAGCCCGCCGAGCTGGCCTCTATTTATGTGCAGCTTGCCGCTAACGATGCGAGTTATGCTAACGGGCAGATATATGCCGCGTCGGGCGGCGCCGGGCATCCTTAAATTTAGTGCATAGCCAAAAAACAAGGAATCCTGCTACTCTTAGCGGGATTTCATGTTTTTGGTTATGGCCTTACTGGGAGTGGCCAACTTTAAAAATATGCAAAATCGTGTCATGTATTAAACGTCATTAGCAAAAATTGAATTCACGTATTTTCAAAATTCATCCGTCATTTTATGCACTATATTTTTTATTGATTAAATTTTTACTGATTTGTTAATAAAAATAACAAATTGCAATGCCACTTATACTACTTCTATTTATATTTGTAATAAATACACTTATTATTTATACCATCATAACTGCATTATATCGTACTCTTAAAAGCCCATAAAGGCGGGCTCTAATGAGATTAAGATTATCATTAAATAGTTAACAAACCCAATAAACAAAAATGAAGAACAAGACCCAAATTTTATTTTCCTTGACGTGTTTTTTATCAGCTCTGACAATGACAGCGCAAAACCCCATTATAAAACATATTTTTACCGCCGACCCATCGCCCATTGTGCATAAAGGCACGTTATATTTATATACGGGGCATGATGTGGCAACCGAAGCGGATACCAATTATAAAATGGCCGACTGGCATGTGTTTTCTACAACGGATATGGCTACCTGGAAAGACCATGGGGCACCGCTTTCGCCCAGTACCTTTTCATGGGCTGAAGGCGATGCTTATGCAGCCCAGTGCATAGAACGAGATGGTAAGTTTTACTGGTTTGTTTCTACATTCCATAAAAAAGGCGATGTAAGCGGTGGCGGCGCAGCGATAGGCGTGGCGGTTTCAGACAGCCCTACAGGGCCGTTTAAAGACGCTATAGGCAAAGCCCTTATTATAAACGAAATGACCACGGATATGAAAATTTCGTGGGATGATATTGACCCTACCGTGTTTGTTGATGATGATGGCCAGGCCTATATGTTTTGGGGCAACGGGAGCTGCAAATGGGTAAAGCTTAAAAAGAACATGATAGAGGTAGATGGGGGGATAAACACCTTTAAGCCAAAAAATTATATCGAAGGGCCGTGGGTATATAAAAGAAAGGGTCTTTACTACTTAGTATATGCCAGCGCGGGTACAAAGCCCGAAATGATAGAATACTGCACGGCTACAAGCCCTACAGGACCATGGAACTACCAGGGCATCATCCAGGAAAATGTACCTAACAGCTTTACTACGCACCCCGGCATTATTGACTACAAAGGTAAATCATACTTTTTTTACCACAACGGCAGCCTGCCTACCGGCGGCAGCTACAGGCGCTCTGTTTGTGTAGATTATATGTACTATAATGAGGATGGCACTATCCAGAAGATAGTGCAGACTACCGAAGGCGTAAGTAAAATTAAATGACTTCAAAAACAAACCCAATAATAAATTTTTTTTAAACCAAACTAAAACAGTAATCATGAAACAGAATTCCATTGCCAAATTATGGGGATTTATGTTGTGTAGTTGCATGGCCTTTGCACAAACAAATGCCCCTGCCATTACCGAAGACTTTAAGCCTTCTACCGTTAACCAGCCGGGGCAGGAGTATCCGCAGGTCAATTCGCAGGGCTATGCCCGGTTCCAGATCGCGGCACCCGATGCCAAATCAGTTGTTGTAAGCCTGGGCCTGGGCGGCGCGAAAGGCGGTACAACCCTTGAAAAAGCCGAAGACGGCTTATGGAAGGGCACCACCGCGGGCCCTATGGACGAAGGCTTCCATTATTATCACGTAACGGTAGACGGAGGTGTTTTTAACGACCCCGGCGCCCTTAACTTTTATGGCTCTACCCGCTGGGAAAGCGGTATTGAAATTCCGGCCCACGACCAGGATTTCTATGCCTTAAAAGATGTTCCGCATGGTAACGTGCAGCAAATACTCTTCCCTTCAAAAAGCACTAATACCTCACGCAGGGCCTATGTATATACGCCGCCGGGATACCACAAGGATAAATCTAAAACGTATCCTGTGGTATATTTACAGCACGGCTGGGGCGAAGATGAAACGGCCTGGTCAAACCAGGGGCATGTTAATTTAATAATGGATAACTTAATTGCCGAGGGTAAAATAAAACCTTTCCTTATAGTAATGACCTACGGAATGACAAACGAAATTAAATGGGGCGGCATGTCCAGCTTTAAAATTGAGCCGTTCCAAACGGTACTTGTAGATGAGCTGATACCTTATGTTGATGCAAATTTCCGTACGGTTGCCACCCCGGCGGGCCGCGCTATGGCAGGCCTCTCTATGGGCGGTATGGAAACGCATACCATAACACTTAATAAGCCGGATGTTTTTTCGCACTACGCGCTGCTAAGCGGTGGTGTGTATAAGCCCGAAGAAATTAAAGACAAATCAAAAGTTAAGCTCATTTTTATAAGCTGTGGCAGTAAAGAAAGGCCGGAAGGGGTTAAAGACGCGGTAAAAACGCTTAAGGCAGCCGGCTACAATGCGGTTTCATACATTTCTGAAGGCACCGCACACGAATTTTTAACATGGCGCCGCAGCTTTAAGGAGCTGGCACCACTTTTATTCAAATAAAATACTTCCTGAGCACGTCCTGGCTTGTGTGTTAGCAGTAAAAAATATTTTTTACGTGAGCTAACCTGGCCAGGGCGGGTTCTTTTTTATAACCCATTGCTTTAAAAATTATGACTAAATATACTATTAACCCAAAAGTTTTTTTTAGTTTCAACCAGGCCTTATCCCAAAAGGGATTATTGTTTTTTTGCCTGTTCTGTGTATCGGGCATTGCCTTCTCCCAAAACCTAGTTTTAAATGATAAGGAGTATTTTGAAACCCCGGGCCTTAACGTCCTTGTTTTCAGTAATGAATATAACGGTATGTTTTATGACGAAAAAACAGCCGGTTTAGAGTTTATCCACCACGGGGTAAGAACGGTTACAGGCGGCGCGATACGCCTGCAAAACACGCCCGAACAGTGGGACCTAATCCCGAAAATGACAAGCCGTAAAGTAGACAGGGCAACTAACACCATTGAAGTGGGTCTGCGTTATGAAGAGTTTGACTTTGATTCAAGGTTTAGCGTTACCCCTAAGGGCAAAGGTTTTGTAATCAACGTTTTTTTAGATAAGCCGGTGCCAAAAGCCCTGGAGGGAAAAGCAGGTTTTAATATGGAATTTATACCTACCTCTTATTTTGAGGGCAATTATTTAGTGGACGGGAAAGCGGGAACGTTTCCGCGCTACCCCGCCAGCGATACACAAACCCTGCCTTCTTCACAGAAAATACAGCAGTTTGCTACCCATACCACATTTGATGACCGCGGCAGGAACGAATTTATTGTAACACTTCCGCTTGCAACGGGCAAGAACTTTATCCTTGCGCCTGAAAACCCTGAACGTACAGTTAAAATTGAGTCAGACGGCCAGGACGTGATGCTTTTTGACGGAAGGAACCTTGGGCAAAACGGCTGGTTTATAGTACGCAGCCTCCTGCCGGTAAACAAAACCGGCAAGGTGCTTACCTGGTATGTAGAACCTAATGCGATACCAAACTGGACCAGAAAGCCGGTGATAGCATTCTCTCAGGTGGGGTACATGCCCAGCCAGAAGAAAGTGGCGGTAATAGAACTTGATAAAAACGATAAGGCGTTACCGAAGGCATCGGTATTTAAGCTGAATGCTGATGGTAAGTTTACCGAGCAGCTAAAAGCAGACGTTAAAGTGTGGGGCCCTTACCTGCGCTATAATTATGCCCAGTTTGACTTTAGCGCCATTAAGGAAAAAGGGTTGTATTACATTCAGTATGGCGACCAGAAAACAAATACGTTCCAGATAGAGGATGACGTATATGCTAAAATATGGCAGCCTACCATGGATGTATGGTTCCCGGTGCAGATGGACCACATGGAGGTAAACGAAGCCTACCGTATATGGCATGGCAAGCCGTTTTTAGACGACTGCCTGCAGGCGCCGGTAAACCACGAACACTTTGACGGCTATAAACAAGGCCCTACAACCGAAACCAAATACAAGCCGTTAGAGCGTATCCCTAACATGGCGGTAGGCGGCTGGTTCGACGCGGGCGACTTTGACATACAGACTTTTTCGCACGTTAGCGTAATAAACAGTTTTGTAGAATCGTGGGAAGCATTTAAGGTAACCCGCGACGAAACGTATATCGACCAGAAAACCCAGTTTGTAGACATTCACCGTCCTGACGGGCAGCCCGATATACTCCAGCAGATAGAGCACGGCGCGCTGAACCTTGTGGCACAGGTTGAAAACATAGGCCACCCGGTAAGGGGTATAATTGTGCCCCACCTGCACCAGTACCACCATTTGGGTGATGCCTCTACCGAAACCGATAACCTGCCCTATAATCCATCATTAAAGCCGTATGAATCTAACGGTTCTTCAACCGGTACGCCGGATGACCGCTGGGCGTTTACTAACCGCTCTTCGTTTCTGGATTACCGCACGGCAGGTGCATTAGCCGCCGCAGGCAGGGCCTTAAAAGGGTATAATGATACACTTGCAGAGAAATGTGTAATGCTTGCCGCAAAGCTAAATGCAGAAGCTAACGAAATAGCAAAAACCGCAAAACCGGATGCCAGCCCGATGTCGCGCTGGGGCAGGGGGAGCGACATGATAGCCATGATGCAGCTGTACCTAAGCACTAAGGATGAGAAGTACAAAAAGGGTTTCTTAGACAAGATATGGAAGTTACTCGACGAGAATTTAGAGCCTAACATGAATGCTGCCCTCTTAGCCGTGCCTGCCATGGATAAAAAGTATAAAGAAAAATTAAGGGGCTATGTACTTAAGTATAAGGAAAAAATTGACAAGGATAATTCAGATAACCCCTATGGTGTACCCGTTGTAAAGAGGGGCTGGGGAGGTACTTCGCAGGTTATTAACTGGGCGAGTACAAACTACTACATCTATAAAATTTATCCGGATGTCCTTGATAAGGAATATGTATACCGCGGCTTAAATTACGTTTTAGGATGCCACCCGTATTCTAACCTGTCTTTTGTAAATGCGGTAGGCAACAAATCAAAAAAAGTGGCTTACGGTGGCAACCGTGCCGATTTTACAACCATTGCCGGGGGCGTGGTGCCGGGCCTTATTTTCCTGAAGCCGGATTATTTAGAGAATAAAGACGACTGGCCATTCTTTTGGGGAGAAAATGAGTGTATTATAGATGGTGGCGCCTGGTATGTTTTCCTTGCTAACGCAGCAAATGAGCTGGCAGCCACAAAGTAATAACTGTATAATAATAATGATATGAAATCAATTTTAAGCGCATTCATACTACTGTCCGGCTTGTGTATCCAAACGGCCCAGGGACAGGGAACACCAAAAGTGGCAGAAGATTTTAAACCCTCATCGGTTAACCAGGCGGATAAACAATTTCCGCAGGTAAATTCGCAACGGCGCGTGCGTGCCAGTATTGCTGCGCCAAATGCTACCAAGGTGCAGCTTGACCTTGGCGGTGTTAAATATGACATGGTAAAAGATGCCAACGGGGTGTGGACGGGCGAATCTGATCCGCAGGACGAGGGTTTTCACTATTACCAGTTAAATGTTGACGGCGCTTCGGTGCCGGATCCGGGCACGCTGTATTTTTATGGCGCGGGCAGGTGGGGCAGCGGTATAGAAATTCCTTCGGCAGACCAGGAATTTTTTGCCCTGAAAAATGTACCCCACGGCCTGGTGAGCGAAAATATTTACTTTTCCAAGCTTACCAATGCTTTCAGGCGTTGTTTTATATACACCCCGCCGGGTTATCATGAAAACGCAAAAAACCGTTACCCTGTGCTTTACTTACAGCACGGAAGTTTTGAAGACGAAACCGGATGGGCTTCACAGGGCAAGGCTAATTTAATTTTAGACAACCTGATTGCCGCAAAGCAGGCCACCCCCATGATTATTGTAATGGACAATGGGTATGCCTTTGCGCCGCAGAGCAAAGAGGCCGTGGCTAAAAAGGAAAGGCCGGAATCTGTTTTTGAGCAGGTACTGGTTACCGAGGTTATCCCTATGGTTGATGGTAAATTCCGTACCCTGGCCGACCGCGACCACAGGGCTATTGCCGGTTTATCGATGGGTGCCAACCAAACCATGCGCATTATGATGAACCACCTTGACACATTTTCGCACTACGGCGGATTTAGCGGTACCGCAAATTACCCCAGCAGTGATGCCCTTGATGCTTCAACGTTTTTAGACGGGAAATATAAAGACGGCAACGCGCTTAATAAAAAGATAAAGCTGTTCTGGCTGGGCCTGGGTACTAAGGAGCCTGTACCGTTCCCTAAATCAATTGGGGCGTTTAAAACCATGTTAGACCAGCAGGGTATTAAATATGTGTATTATGAATCGCCCGAAACGGCCCACGAATGGCTTACATGGCGCAGGTGTTTGTACCAGTTTGCCGGCAAGTTGTTTAAATAGGTAAGTCGAAAGTGTAAAAGTCGTAAAGGCGAAAGTATCTACAAGTATTATTTTTTACACTATATAATTTATACTGACCGCTACGTTATAAACAGTAAAAGAGGCTGATCATTATTATGACAGCCTCTTTTTTATTTAAATAAAATACTTTATTTATGGAAAAATACCCCTTTGCTGGTACGCCATCTCTATACGGGTAAGCGCCACTATGTAGGCGGCAGTACGCCAGTCGGTTTTATACTCTTCAGATGTGTGTACCACTTTGTCAAAGGCATCTTCCAGCTTTTTACGTAGTTTGGTAATCACGTCATCCATGGTCCATATCTCTCCGTTGCGGTTTTGCAGCCACTCATAGTAACTGCCTATCACACCACCCGAGTTACATAATATATCGGGTATAATTTCTACACCGTTAGCCAGCAGTATCGCCTCGCCTTCAGTATCTGTAGGGCCGTTGGCACCTTCAGCAATTACACGTGCCTTAATATTGCCTGCGTTCTCTTCGGTAATCTGGTTGCCCAGCGCCGCCGGTACAATAATATCACAATCAATACCAAAGAATTTGCTGCCGTCAAAATCATGGTCGGTATAACCATGTATGGTAGCATTGTCTTTCTGGTACTGTAGTAAATCTTCAGGATCCATACCGTCGGGGTTATATATGGTACCCGTAGCATCCTGAACACCTACCAGCACAGCGCCGTTTTTATTCATAAAATGCGCGGTCCAGTAACCTACGTTGCCAAAGCCCTGTACGATATATTTTTTGCCTTCAAGCGTAGTATTCCTTAGTTTAGCCCAGGCTTCAAGGGTTACCACCACACCAAAGCCCGTAGCCCTGTCGCGCCCCTCAAGCCCGCCTGAGCCTACCGGTTTACCGGTAACCACGTGCTGGTTTTTAGAACGCTCTGCCGGCGATTTGGTACTCATATAGGTGTCGGCTATCCAGGCCATCATCTGCGCGTTAGTGTTAACATCCGGCGCGGGTATGTCGTGTTCCGGGCCTATATTATCGCCCAGCGCATAGGTAAACCTGCGGGTTATCCTTTCAAGTTCGGCCTGGCTGAATTTTTTTGGGTCTATCTGTATACCGCCCTTGCCGCCGCCATAAGGCAATCCGGCTAATGAGGTTTTCCAGGTCATCCAGGTGGCAAGCGCGCGTGCAGCATCCAGGTCTACCGTTTCGTGGTAGCGAAGCCCGCCCTTATATGGGCCAAGCGCATTATTATGCTGTACACGGTAGCCCGTAAACACCTGTACATCGCCGTTATCCATCTTTACAGGAAAGTGTACAACTATTTCATTATTGGTAATTGCTAAAATTTTCTTTACGCTGGGGTCAAGGTTCATTACCCCGGCAGCCCTTTCAAACTGCCTCATAACGTTTTCATACATGCCCGTTTTGCGGACTTTAGTGGTTGTTGCCATACTTAAATTTACGACTTAATAACACGATTTTTTTGAACTCTTAAATTTCATTGCAAATATAAGAACAAAGGTAGCAGCAATTACGAAATACACAAAATATATTAACTTAAATTAAGATATTTTTAATTATAACTTTTATTAACATGCATTTAATAAATTTATAATAATTTTCATAAAACTGATTGCCGCCTTTTTTATACTGCCAAAGCGGTAAACGCATAAAATACTACAGGCAACCCCTGTCTAAAATTGGGGGTGGCATTAACATAAAAATGGTATCTTTGCAGCGGTACCCCTCAGGCCGTTTTAAGGTGCAATAAGAGGTACTTAAATTAAAATTTATAGCATGAAGATAGAACAGATATATACCGGATGTATAGCGCAGGCCGCTTATTATCTTGAAAGTAATGGCGAAGCGGCTATTTTTGACCCGCTTCGGGAGGTACAGCCCTATATTAGCCGTGCCGATAAGGACAATGCCACCATAAAATACATTTTTGAAACGCATTTCCATGCCGATTTTGTTTCCGGGCATATTGACCTTGCAAATAAAACCGGCGCACAAATAGTGTACGGCCCTACTGCAAGCCCGGAGTTTGATGCTGTTATCGCTGCCGACGGCCAGGAATTTACCGTAGGCAGTTATACGGTTAAAGCCATACACACCCCCGGCCACACGCTGGAAAGCACCTGCTACCTGCTGCTGGATGAAAACAAAAACCTGCACGGTATTATAACCGGCGACACCTTATTTATAGGGGATGTAGGCAGGCCCGACCTTGCACAGGCATTAACCGAAGAGCTTACACAGGAACTACTTGCATCACACTTATATGATTCGCTGCGCAATAAGATAATGCCCCTGCCGGATGAAACCATAGTATACCCAAGCCACGGCGCGGGCAGTGCCTGTGGCAAAAACATGAGCAAGGAAACCACCGATACCCTTGGCAACCAAAAGAAAGTAAACTATGCGCTGCGTGCGGATATGACCCGCGAAGAGTTTATAGCCGAGTTGCTGGATGGCCTGGGCCGCCCGCCGGCTTATTTTCCACAAAATGTATTGCTTAATATTAAAGGGTATGACAGCCTTGAACACGTTATAGAAAAAGGGGTCAAAGTCCTTAGCCCCGCTGAATTTGAGGCCATAGCCAGTGGAACCCACGCGCTGGTGCTTGATGTGCGTGGCGAAGATGATTTTGCCGCAGAGCACATACCGGGCTCGGTATTTATAGGGCTTAACGGCAGTTTTGCCCCCTGGGTAGGCGCCCTTATTATGGATGTTAACCAGCCATTGCTGCTGGTTACACCCGAAGGTAAGGAAGAAGAAGCCGTTACCCGCCTGGCACGTGTGGGCTTTGATAACTCGCTGGGTTACCTGAATGGCGGCCTTGAAGCGTGGAAACTGGCGGGGTTTGAAACCGATACGGTACAAACTATATCAGCTGAAGCGTTTGCCCGGGTGATGCAGGAAAAAGAGGCAATTGTAGTCGACTCACGCAAGCCATCAGAATTTGAAAACGGGCATGTAGTAAACGCGCTTAACATACCGCTTGATTTTATAAACGACCAGTTTGCGGAGGTGCCTAAGGATACCACTTTCTATATGCACTGCGCGGGGGGCTACCGTTCGGTTATTATGGCATCTATACTCAAGGCACGGGGGTATCATAACATGATAAATATAGATAAGGGCTTTGCAGCCATTAAAAATACCGATGTAAAGACCACTTTAAACCAGCAGGCATCAATATAATAGTAATGAGGTGTTTTTTGGCTTTATTTTTGAATATATTTGCGCTGATAAATAAAAAAAACAAAACAAATGAAAAAAATAGCATTGCTATTATCGGTACTTGCCTTTGCTTCATGCAAAAACCTGGCAGATAACCAATATGAAATTACAGGTAACGTAGACGCATCATGGGAAGGCCGTAATGTAATACTTGAAAAGCCGGGAGGCATGATGGGTACAACCCCGGTGGATACGGTAAAAGTAGAAGGTGGCCGTTTTGTGTTTACCGATACCGTTACCTCGCCGGATTATTACCTGATAAGCGTGGATGGCGTAAAAGACCAAAAGCTTGATTTTATACTGGAGCCGGGCGCTATAGAAGTTACCGTAGATAAAGATACCCTGCAAAAATCTAAAGTAGGGGGAACGTATAACAATGATAAACTTACTGAGTTTAAAGACCTGAGTAAGGGAATCAACAAAAAGTTTGAGGCCTTTGCCAAACTTAATAAGGATAAGTACATGGCTGCCATGCAGGCAAAAGATTCTGTTACCTCTAACAAGATAATGAAGGAGCAAAAGGTAATAATAGAGGAGGCGAATAAAAAATATGTAGATTTTATGAAAGCCAACCCTAAAGCTTTTTATAACCTTTATATTTTGCAGAATGTGGCCCAAATGGGTGTTACAAAAATGGAAGAGGCAAAAAAAATATATGAAAATTTTGATGCTTCGGTTAAAAAAACAAAACGCGGTAAAGAGGTAGCTGAAGTTTTTGCAAATTATGAAAAACAGCAGGCGGAAATGCAAAACCAACCTGAAGCTGCACCTGCTCCCGAAGAAACTGCCGAGCCTGCTGCCGGCCCTAAGGTAGGTGATGCAGCGCCACAGTTTTCGGCGCCTACCACTACCGGTAAAATGCTTGCACTTAAAGACGCGATGGGAAAAGTTACTATAGTAGATTTCTGGGCCTCATGGTGCCAGCCCTGCCGTGCGGAAAACCCTAACGTAGTGGCTATTTATAATAAATACCATGCTAAAGGATTAAACATTGTAGGCGTATCTCTTGACAAAACAAAAGATGCCTGGGAAAAAGCCATTGCGGCTGACAAACTTAGCTGGAACCACGTTAGTAACCTTAAATTCTGGGAGGAGCCGGTAGCACAACTGTATGCTGTAAACCAGATACCTACCATGTATGTGCTTGATGCAAAGGGAAAAATAGTTGCTAAAGACCTTCATGGCCCGGAACTTGAAGCTAAGATAAAAGAACTTTTATAAGCTTATTTTATTCAATATTATACAAAGAACCCTGCCATATGAGCAGGGTTCGCTGTTTTTTAAATGTACCGTAACGGTAATTATTTTTTAGGTACACCGTAAAGAATGCTACAGGTATTGTACCTTAACGTAGAACTTCTCATTGGCAACAGCTACATTGTCAAAGTTTGTTACGGTTGCAGGCAGCTTTTGCCAGGCATTAGTCGCGTTAAGCCGTATTGTTTTTCCTTCCACTACAAGTTCTACAGGCATGGCAAAATCCGGTTCGCCGGTTTGCCATTTATATTCTATGTTCTTGCCGTTAAGTTTTAATTGCAGTATGGGTATTTCGGTATAGCGCAGGTACTGGTTAAATACAGGCGTTAGCTTCAGGCCGGTCTCTTTATTAAAAAAGTCTACCACGGTTTTTGTATCTATTACCTGGTGTTTAAAGGTTGTTGCATAGTTATAAATTATTTTCCACCATTTATCATCATCGTTAACTATGTGGCGCATTGTATTCAGCATCAGCGCGCCTTTAAAGTACATATCGCCGCTGCCTTCTTTATTTACCCCAAAAACCCCTATAACGGGCTTATCGTTACGCACGGCAGAGCGCTCACCGTTTATGTAGCGCATGGCCTGGGCATAGCTGTAGTTGCACTCTACGTACACGCACTCGCTGTAGGTGGTAAAGCCCTCATGTATCCACATATCGGCAATATCCTTGCTGGTAATGCTGTTGCCAAACCACTCGTGCCCGCTTTCGTGGATGATGATATAGTCAAACGTCATCCCCACACCCGAGCCGGATAGGTCGTTACCCATATAGCCCATTTTATAATTATTGCCATATGCAATGGCACTTTGGTGCTCCATGCCCAGGTAAGGCGTTTCTACCAGCTTATAGCCGTCCTGGGTAAAAGGGTATGGGCCAAACTTTTTCTGGAAGCATTGCAGCATGGGCTTTACCTGTGTAAATTGCTTTTTTGCCTTTTCCTCGTTTGCTTTCAGTACATAATAATCAAGGCTCAGGCCGTCAAGCTCATCATGTATGTGGGCATAGTCGGCTATGTTTACGGTAATGTCATAATTGTTTATGGGGCTTTTCACCTCCCAGTCCCAGCGGGTGTAGCCATTTTTCAGGTCGGTACTGCCTGTAAGGCGGCCATTGCTTACATTCATCAGTCCGTTAGGCACCGCCACTTTTATGGTTGCCCCTTTATCGGGCTCATCAGTCTGGTGGTCTTTAACGGGGTACCAAAGGCTCGCCCCGGTGCCCTGTACCGCTACGCCCACCCAGGGCTTGCCGGCTTTATCTTTTGTAAATACAAAGCCGCCGTCCCACGGGGCCCTTTTTGCAATAACGGGTGTACCGCTGTAATAAAACCGTATGGTTTGCGATGTGCCTTTTGCAAGCATGGCAGGAAAGGTTATAAATACGGCATCGCTGTCCCGCTTATATTGCAGCTTTTTTTTATTGAAAACAATGCTGTCTACACCCATGTTTTCAAACAGGTCTACCTGTATTTTAGCAGTAGCCTCCACCACTTTAAAATCAATGTCATTAAAGCCGCGTATTGTTTTTTTTGCCGGGTCTATAGTAATATCCAGCCCGTAGTGCTGCACATCGTAGCTGGTGCGCTCCGGCCTCAGGCTGCCCTGCAGGCTGTCTTTATGGGTATACTGCGCAAAGGCTGCAGACGTGCATAACAACAGGGCGGTATAAACAAAATACTTCATAAAAGGGGAAATTTTATATATAAGTGGCTTCTTATGGCAGGGTGTTACAAATTATTTGCGGTCATCCTCTATCAGGCCCCGGGCTTCTAAATCCCTGATAACAACATCTATAATGCTGTCAGCCGCTGTTCCTTTTCCAAACCAAAGCGCAAGGTTAATATAAGCATTTACACCTTTGTCTGCAATTTTATCAACAAATTTTTCCCTGAATTTTGATTTTTTACGTAATGTTTTCAGTATTATACTGTTTTCATGCTTTTTTTCTTTTACTTCTACATTACCTACATTTTTAGCCACGGTTACGAGTCGTTTTATAATCTTTTTTTTAAGCCCAAGGACGTAGCTAAGCGTTATAGCAGGATAGTCATATTTTTTTTCTTCAGGAGGGGTATATACAGATCCATCAGCACCCACCCTTATATCGGGTAGTATGCACAAATATGTTTTTTGGGCGGTTGTACCAGCATTGCTTTCCCCGTCCAGCGTTGCTTCTTTCTTTGATTCGCCGGGAGCCACGTCAATCGTTAACTTACCATGCTCTTTTACGTCCTTATAACCGTATGCCAATATTGGGTTCCCGGCATTTTCAGGCACGGTAAAGTGCTGCTGTAAAAAGCGCTGGCAGTTACGGCGGCCTAAAAAGTAATCGTGTTTGCGAAATTCCTTACTAAAGAATCCTCCAAAACCCTCCAATGAGCCGCATGCTATGGCGTAATCCATTTTTACATCTACACCATTTATGTTGTCGTACCGCTCCGGCATAATTAAAAAACGGGTATAATCATCGCTAAGGTAAGCGCGTTTTATTTGTTCGTCTTTCATCATCAGCTGGCTGCGCATAGCCGTAATTATTGAAGGTAATACATTTCTCCAGGCCTTTTTAGGAATGTATTCAGGCACTTTTTTATCGTCGTCAGGAAAAGGGTCTATCATCAGCACCATACTTTCAAAAAGTGCTGCGCTCCGGTTCATTTTGGGCATAACAAACGAGTCTTCTTCTTTTTCTTCAATATTTTTTATTTCCTCGGTAGCTGTTGCTTCAGTAAGCGATGTTCCTAAGTTTGCTGCTCCTAATGCGGCTTTCGCTTCCTGTTCAGCCTTTTTTAATTCGGCTTTTTTTAATTTGGCTTCTTCTCTTAATTTTATTTCCCTGCGGTCTTCTAACAGCTGTTCGGTAATTTCATAAGGCTCGTTGTTAATTACCCCGCCATCTACGTTAAGCGATAAAAAATCGTCGCTTTCCGGTAAAAAAGTATAGTCTGTACCTGTAGCGCCCTTCATAAGGTTGAGGTACTTGCTGCTTTTAATGTAGGTGCTTTTGCGTGTAAGGTCGCGGCTTTCAAGCCCTACAGGAAAAGCCCCTGTACCCATTGCAGCACTTTTAAGTACGTTGCTGTTGCCTTTTTCATCAGAAAAATGTACCGGTATGCGTCCGTCCGGCAGGGTACCCGCAATTTTGCCCGCGCGGTCATCCAGTGTGAAAAAAGCGTAATCGCGGTGCATGCGCATATGGTGGGTACGATCGCCGCTGCTGGTCTTAAAATTAACCTTGTAAGAAAAGCCACGCAGGTTTGTTAGTGTAGTAAAAATATCGAGGTCTTTTGCTATGTAACGGCGTTCATACTTTACAGACACGCACTTATCAAGTATGTCTGATGCTATATCCTTTATAAAATTTGAGTTTAAGCCGGCACGTACCTCTTTTTCCTTATTTTCGATATTGTTTTCTATATCATCCGTGTTAAGGAGCAAATCCATCATATCCTGTTCCTTGGTTTCCTTAAGGTTTACCCAGGCATTATAAAGCGGGTTAGCTTTTGCAAGTGCCTCATTTTTTACAGTGTCCGTGGTAACTGGCGCAAACTGATCCTGCAGGCCCCTTGCAGTTATGGCTGCCGTCATTCCCCCGGCAGACGCGCCGCCCAGTACGTCAATCATAAAATTATGCTTCGGTATGCCGGTAAGCTTGCCTTCAGACTGCAATTGTTTTGCTTTTTCCCAATGCTCAAGGGCTTCGAGCAGATAATCCATTACGCCTGCGGTATAGGCCCCTGCAGAAATAGCCCCGGCCATGCAAATGCCGGCATGAAAGGTAGGTGTGGTACTCATGTGTAGGTTGTGTTTAGATTATTGGCTATAGGTGTAAATATATAAAATTTAAGGATAATATATTTAATGTATTGAAATTTAATTGTTTAGTAATGTTTTTTTGGCTTTTAGGTACTGTGCCCCTCTGTGCCTTATAAAAACATTGTATATTTTTTTATCTTTGTTTCATGCGCTTATCGGTTATTATACTTAATTACAACGTACGTTATTTTTTACACCTGTGCCTTGATAGTGTGCAAAAAGCACTTTCCGGCCTTGATGCCGAGGTAATTGTGGTAGATAACAATTCGCCGGACGACAGCTGCGCCATGGTAAAGCAGTATTTTCCCGGTGTAACCCTGATTGAAAATAAGGAGAACAGTGGTTTCCCGAAGGGAAATAACATAGGTGTGGCTGCTGCCAAAGGCGAATACATCTGCATCCTTAACCCCGATACCGTAGTAGCGGAAGACACGTTTAGCAAACTACTGGCATTTGCCGATAAAACGCCGGATATGGGCGCTACCGGCATAAAGCTTATTGACGGGCGCGGCGGTTTTTTACCCGAAAGCAAGCGCGGACTGCCCACCCCCTGGGTAGCGTTTACTAAAATAACGGGTCTGTATAAAATGTTTCCGGGAGTGCAGCGCCTTAATAAATATTATAACAAGGCGATTGCTGAAGGCGGCATTGGTAAAACCGATATACTGGTAGGGGCATTTATGTTTATGAAGCGCGGGCTGTACCTTGAGGTAGGCGGCTTTGATGAAGACTGTTTTATGTACAGCGATGATTTTGACCTGTCGTACAGCATTACCAAAAAAGGCCTGGCCAACTATTATTTTGGCCAGGCTACAGCCATTCACTTTAAAGGGGAGAGTACGGTTAAGGACGGGCTTTATATGCAGCGTTTTCGCGATGCGATGGGGTTTTTTTACAAAAAGCATTTCAGGTCGTACCCGGTTTTTGACCTGTTTATGAATGCCGGCGCATTTGCGTTTATGTTTGTTAAAAAGAACCGTAAGGGCGAGCAGGTAACACCTTTGCATTATATCCTGGTTTCCGGAAACGAAAAAATGGCGGATGATTTAAAATTTTTGCTGCAAAAACCTTTGCTAAGGGTAGGGGATATAAAAGAGGAAGCCGTATTTTTACAAAACAAAGGTGCGGAAGTGTTGTTTGATACGACTGTAGCCGGTTATACCCAAATCATCAGCTTTATGGACAAACATAAAACAGCCTTTACCTATAAGATAATGCCGGCGGGTGCGACATTTTTTACCGGCAGCAACAGCAGCGACGACAGGGGGCAGGCCCTGAGCCTTGAAAATGAATAAAAAGTAGTTGTGAATTATTTTTAGGTGAGATTTTTTATTAAATTCGCAAACATAAAATTAAAAAACACCTTTTGGTTAACAATATGGCAAAGTTTGAACTCAAATTGCCCAAGATGGGAGAAAGCGTTGCGGAAGCAACCATAACGAACTGGCTTAAAAAGGTGGGCGACCACGTGGCTGCCGATGAGGCGGTGCTTGAAATTGCCACCGATAAGGTAGACAGCGACGTGCCCAGTGAAGTTTCCGGTACGCTTAGCGAGGTACTTTTTAATGTAAACGATGTGGTACAGGTAGGGCAAACCATTGCTTATATAGAAACAGAAGGCGGCGTGGTGGTGGATGCCCCCGAAGAAAAATCTGAACAGGCCATACCCCATGTAGCTGAGATAGAACAGGCTGTAGCCGCTGCCAAGGCAACAGTTGCCGCGCCGGAAGATTTTTCGGAATCAGAGAAATTCTACTCGCCACTTGTTAAAAATATTGCAAGGGAAGAGGGTGTAAGCCTTGCCGAGCTGGAAAGTCTTAACGGTACCGGTAAAGACGGCCGCGTTACTAAAAATGATATACTGGAGTACGTTGATAAGCGAAAAAGCGGTCAGCTATTAGCTATCAGCCCTCAGCCCTCAGCTACAACGTCTCAACAACCAACAACCAACAACCAACAGCCAGCAACCAGAGTTGCTCCTTCAGTTAACGGCGGCGACGAAATCATAGAGATGGACCGTATGCGCAAGCTTATTTCGGGCTATATGGTGCAGAGCGTGCAAACGTCGGCGCACGTGCAGTCGTTCATTGAGGTAGATGTTACTAACATTGTAAAATGGCGCGATAAGGTGAAGACTGCCTTTGAAAAACGCGAAGGCGAAAAGCTTACGTTTACCCCTATATTTATGGAGGCTGTGGCCAAGGCGCTTAAAGACTATCCGGGGCTTAACATAAGCGTGGATGGCGATTACATCATCAAAAAGAAAAACATTAACCTGGGTATGGCCGCGGCCCTGCCGAATGGCAACCTTATAGTACCCGTGATTAAAAATGCCGACCAGCTGAACCTTGTGGGCATGGCTAAGGCCGTGAACGATTTGGGCAACCGCGCCAAGGCCGGCAAGCTAAAACCGGACGATACGCAGGGCGGTACCTATACGGTTACTAACGTAGGTACGTTTGGCAGTGTATTTGGCACCCCTATAATCAACCAGCCGCAGGTGGGTATACTGGCCCTGGGCGCCATACGCAAGGTGCCTGCTGTTATAGAAACCCCCGAGGGTGATTTCATCGGCATTCGCCAGAAGATGTTCCTGTCGCACAGCTATGACCACCGCGTGGTAGACGGTGCCCTGGGAGGCTCATTCGTTAAGCGTGTAGCCGAGTATCTGGAAGCGTTTGACGTGAACAGGGATTATTAAGATTTTAGAATTTTTATTTTATATTGAAGCCTCGCACAAGCGGGGCTTTGTATATAAATCAGAATTTTTACGTAAATTTTTCAGTGCTTTTTTCAGAGTTATCATAAACAATTTTTCATTGGGTTCGTATAACCGCTGCCCCATCTGGTCGGTGTAGGCTCGTGTTAGTTGAGAGTGTACCATTGTTTGGTTCTGTAAATCATATATACGTATAAAAATACGCATCTCGGTATTATTAGGGGGATAACCGGTAAGCTTGTCGATGCCTTGGTTCATTGTAACCGTTTCTGCCGATATGTCAATAAGGTAATTAAAGCCGGTAGTGGCATTAAGTATTTGAAGATCTTTCGCGTCAAGTTCCATAATCCCTGTATCCGGGAGCAATATTTTACCGCGGGCATCGTCTATAAAGGTAAAACGGTTGCCTAAATTTTTTTGTAGCGTATTTTTTGACAGGCTTTCCATCTTACTTTTTATTTTGCCGGAGACTGCAGGGTTCGTGTTAATGTTATTCAGGAGCCACTTGCCTGATGCCATAGCCATATACTTTTTGTCGTTTGCATATGAGGTATGCATTTGTGGAATGGCACACGAGCGACATAGCAGTAAAAGCAGTATGGCTAAGGTTGCCTTAAAAATAGTGTTTAGCATTTTACGGTTAATTGGGTTGATAATGCAAAGTTAAGATAAATAGTTTACCTCCCTATGGCATAATTATTTCTGTACGAATACTTATATTTGAAGTCTAGCTTAACCTGATATGAAGTACCTTTTCTATATTTTATTCTTCGCCCTTATCCCCAATTTGTTTGCCCAGCAACAACCCTCAATAATAGCCCCCTTCTCCACAGAATGGAGCGAAATACGCTTTGATTCGCTTGATGTTATCAATAAAATGGCCTATGCGGATACCACAAACTTTATGCACCAGAAGGTGTACCCCTGCGCCCGCTGCCTGCTGCGCCCTGAGGTAGCACAGGCGCTTGATAAAGCCCATACGTTGGCGACAGAAAAAGGCTACAGGCTGGTGTTGTTTGACTGCTACAGGCCGTATCCCATTCAATATAAAATGTATGAAATAGTAAACAACCCCAAGTATGTAGCTAAGCCGGGCAAGGGCAGCAACCACAACCGTGGCCAGGCGGTAGACATTTCGCTGGCTGATGCCGGGTGCAACCTGCTTGATATGGGCGGCGCGTTTGACGATTTTAGCGAGGTGTCGCACCCTGATTACAAGGGTATTTCGAGAAAAGCCCGCAAAAACCGCAGGCTGCTGCAAAGCATCATGACAAAGTCCGGCTTTAGCATCTACCCATATGAGTGGTGGCATTTTGACTATAAAAAGCAAACCTACCCCACGTCAGAATATGTGTGGGAGTGCCCGTAGCGGTAAAAGTATTTTTGCGATATTGCCCGTAAATACCTGCCCATATTCTTCATTTTATAATTTAGTACCCCTATATTTGTACTAACACAAAGTGATTTATGGAACTGAAACTACACCGCCCAATCTGTTTTTTTGACCTTGAAACTACCGGAACCGACATAACTAAAGACCGTATTGTAGAAATATCGATACTTAAGGTGTACCCAAACGGAAATAAGGAAAGCCGTACATGGCTGGTAAACCCGGAGCGTACCATACCGCCGGTAACCATAGCTTTTCATGGCATTACAGACGAAAAGGTGGCAAACGAGCCCACGTTTAAGCAACTCTCGCACCAGATATTTAACATGATAAAGGATTCTGACCTTGCCGGGTATAATTCTGACAGGTTTGATATTCCGTTATTAGCAGAAGAGCTGCTGCGTGCCGGGCTTGACTTTGATATGAAGAACCGGGTGGCGGTAGATGTGCAGACGATTTTTCATAAAAAGGAAGAGCGTACCCTGAGCGCCGCTTATAAGTTTTACTGCGGGCTTCCGCTGGAAAATGCGCACTCTGCCGCGGCCGATACCAATGCTACCTACGAGATACTGAAGTCGCAGCTGGAACGCTATCCTGACCTTGAGAACGACATGAAGCAATTGGCCGAATTTACCAGCCGTAAAAAGGCGGTAGACTTTGCCGGCTTTATAGCGCTTGATGAAAACGGGGCAGAGGTATTTACCTTTGGCAAGTTTAAAAACGTAAAGGTAGAGCAGGTGCTGGCGCAGGAGCCGGGCTATTATGGCTGGTTCCAGAGCGCTGATTTTCCGTTATATACCAAAAAAGTACTTACGGCAATAAAGTTGCGAAAACTCAATAACAAACTGGCATAGCATACTATGAAGATTATTTGCATTGGCAGGAATTATGTAAACCACATAGCAGAGCTGAATAACGAGCGGCCGGACGAACCCGTAATTTTTATAAAGCCCGATACCGCGCCGGTACAAAAGCAGTTCCCCTTTATTATACCGGAGTTTAGCAGCGCCGTGCATTATGAAATAGAAGTAATTGTAAAAATTAACAAGGTAGGTAAACATATAGCGCCTAAATTTGCCCATAAATATTATGACGAAATAAGCGTGGGTATCGACTTTACCGCGCGCGACCTGCAGGATAAGCTTAAGGCCAAAGGCCTGCCCTGGGAAAAGGCAAAAGCCTTTGACGGGTCGGCAATACTGGGCGATTTTATAGATAAAAACGGTTTTGAAACCGTAGACAATATTAACTTTGAATTGCTAAAAAACGGGCAAAGCGTACAAAAAAGCAATACCGGTTACATGCTCTGGAAGGTGGATGAACTGGTGGCAGAAGTATCAAAATACTTTACGCTGCGCACCGGGGATGTTATTTTTACCGGTACGCCCGAAGGTGTGGGGCCTGTGGCGCCCGGCGATGTACTGGAAGGATTTTTAGAAGAAAAGAAACTATTTAAGGTTCAGGTAAAGTAATATGGCATTACACTACAACTTATCAAAAGTATATGCGATTTCAGATAACGATCAGGAATTTGCAAAACAGATTGTTACCCTTTTTACCGAAGAGGTACCGGCTGAAATTAAGAACATTAAGAACGGCCTGGAAGACAAAGACCACACCATGGTATACCACGCAGCCCACAAAATTAAGCCCACGCTCGACCTCCTGGGTATGGAGCTGGCCTATGAAGATGTGCTTGCCATAGAAAAATGGGCCAAGGCCGAAGGCAAACGCAAGGAGATAAAAGATGTGGTAAAAAGCCTGAGGCAGCACGTAGAAAATACCCTTAAAGAAGTAAAGAAAAACTATAATCTTTAGTAATGAAGGCAGCAGTAGTAACCGTAGGCGACGAAATACTTATAGGCCAGATAACCGATACTAACAGTGGCTATATAGCAAAAGCGCTGGATAAAATAGGGATATCAGTATATGAAATGCTATCTGTAAGCGATGACCGCCGCCATATACTGGATACCCTGGCAATGCTGCAAAACAGGGTGGCCGTGGTAATTATTACCGGCGGCCTGGGCCCTACCAAAGATGATATTACCAAGACAACTTTTTGCGAATATTTTGACGACCACCTGGTGCGCAACGCCGATGTGGAAGCGCACGTTGTAGAGCTTATAGAAAAGGCGCTTAAGCGCCCCGCCAGCCAGATAAACAAAGACCAGGCGCTTGTGCCCTCTAAGGCAACCGTGCTGCACAATGCAGTGGGTACCGCGCCGGGCATGTGGATGAAAAAGGCCGACACCGTATACATATCGCTGCCGGGGGTGCCGTATGAAATGAAATATATTGTAGATACCGAGGTTATCCCAAGGCTTATAGAAGCCTATGAAAGGCCGTTTATACTGCACCAGACGATAATGACCTACGGACAGGGCGAAAGCACGGTAGCCGAACGTATTGAAAGCTGGGAGGTTAACCTGCCCAAGTTTATAAAGCTGGCCTACCTGCCCAGCCCCGGTAAGGTAAGGCTAAGGCTTAGCGGCACCGGTGTTGACGAAACATCCGTACGGCTGGCAATAGACCATGAAGTATCTAAATTGCGCGATATTATAGGCGATATAATTGTAGGGTTTAATGAAGATGAGCCCCTTGAGGTAATATTAGGTAGGATGCTCACCGAAAAAGGCCTTACCGTTTCGGCGGCAGAGAGCTGCACGGGCGGGCGTATTGGCACACTGTTTACCAGTGTTGCAGGTTCATCAGTATACTTTAAGGGCAGCGCGGTAACCTATTCTACCGATAGTAAAATAAGCGTATTAGGTATAGAGCACCAGCTTATAGACATATTTAGCGTGGTGAGCGCAAAGATTGCCGAAGTAATGGCCCTTAAGGCAAAAAAAATGTTTGGTACTGATTATGCCGTGTCTACAACGGGCAACGCCGGGCCGGCAAAAGGCGACTCGGCAGCGGGGGTAGGGGTGGTGTTTATAGGCATTGCAACGCCCACAGGCGCCTACAGCATTAAATGCGAACTGGGCCAGCCCCGCGAAAAAGTAATAGAAAGGGCTGCCAATAAGGCACTTGAGCTTATTTATCAGGAAATTTTAAAAAACTAATTATTTGTGTTTGCGTAATTAATTAGTTTTTCGTTTCTTTGCACCCTGATTTTGAATAACGATATAAAAGCGAGAAATAATGTCAAGAGTTTGTGCCCTTACCGGTAAAAAAGCGATGGTTGGAAATAACGTTTCCCACGCAATGAACAAAACTAAGCGCAAGTTTAGCGTGAACTTAGTAAAGAAGCGTTTTTATCTTCCTGAAGAAGACAGGTGGATCACTCTTAGGGTAGCAGCTTCTACTATCAAAACTATTAACAAAAATGGTATAGCCGCGGTTTTAAAAGAGGCCAAAGCTAACGGGTTTATTAAATAATCCGGGTACATCCTCAATAAATATAAAAAAGCACGATGGCAAAGAAAGGCAACAGAATCCAGGTAATTTTAGAGTGCACTGAGCATAAAAACTCAGGAGTTCCGGGTACTTCAAGGTACATCACTACTAAAAACAAAAAAAATACCCCGGACAGGCTTGAAATCAAAAAATTCAATCCGGTTCTTAAAAGGGTAACAGTACACAAAGAAATTAAATAATTATTAGTCATGGCAAAGAAAACCGTAGCATCGTTACAAACAGCTTCAAAAAGGTTAACAAAGGCTATCAAAATGGTTAAGTCGCCTAAAACGGGTGCTTATACTTTTGTAGAGAGCGTTATGACTCCTGAAGAAGTGGATGCTTTCCTTAAACAGAAGTAATATCCGCAACGATATATAGAAAAGCTACTTTCACACAACGAAAGTAGCTTTTTTATTTTCTATATTTATCCCGCTAAAACTTTAGACGAAGTAAACCATGAATTTTTTTAAAAAGATATTTTCTTCCGAAAAAAAAGAGACTCTTGATAAGGGCCTTGAGAAAACCAAATCCTCTTTTTTTTCAAAGCTTTCAAAGGCCGTAGCAGGTAAAAGCAAGGTAGATGACGAGGTGCTTGATAACCTGGAAGAAGTGCTTGTAGCCAGCGATGTGGGGGTAGATACCACCCTTAAGATAATAGGCCGTATAGAAGAGCGCGTGTCTAAGGACAAATACCTGGGCACCGATGAGCTTAACGGTATACTGCGCGAAGAAATAGCCGGCCTGCTAAGCGAAACCCATACCGGGGAGGCTACCGACTTTGAGGTACCTGCCGATAAAAAGCCCTATGTACTTATGGTAGTAGGCGTAAACGGTGTGGGTAAAACCACCACCATAGGCAAGCTGGCCTACCAGTTTAAAAAGGCCGGGCACAATGTGGTGCTTGGCGCAGCCGATACCTTCCGTGCGGCGGCTATAGACCAATTGCAGGTGTGGGCAGACCGGGTAGGGGTGCCTATAGTGCGCCAGCAAATGGGCAGCGACCCGGCATCGGTAGCGTTTGATACCGTGCAGAGCGCCGTAAAGCAGGGTGCCGATGTGGTAATTATAGATACCGCCGGGCGCCTGCACAACAAAGTAAACCTGATGAATGAGCTTACCAAGGTTAAGCGTGTAATGCAAAAGGTTATCACCGATGCACCGCACGATGTACTGTTGGTGCTTGATGGTTCTACCGGCCAAAATGCCTTTGAGCAGGCCAAGCAGTTTACGGCCGCTACCGAAGTAACCTGCCTTGCCGTTACCAAGCTTGACGGTACCGCAAAAGGAGGTGTGGTAATAGGCATATCAGACCAGTTCCAGATTCCCGTTAAATATATAGGGGTAGGCGAGGGCATAGAAGACTTACAGGTATTTAATAAGTTTGAATTTGTAGATTCTTTCTTTAAATAGAAAACAAAATATATAAGGCCGCGTTTGCGGCCTTTTTATTAACTTACCGTATTCATGGTCTTTAAGATGTAACTGTAGGGAAGGCTATATTGGAGGAATTTTTACCACAAAGGCACAAAGATTTTCACTAAGGACACTAAGCTGTTTGGGTAAAACTACACCGATAAGAACACAAAGTTTTGTGTTCTTCCGCCGAAAGCGGTTTTCATGGTGCACGTTGTGAAAATCTTCGTGTGTTTGTGGTAAAAAACAATTAGGATATCTGTTCAGTAAATAAAATCAGGTTAATAAATGAGCCAAACTTCTGCAAAAACTGCAAATTACATCGTGGCAGGCCTGGCTGTGCTGGGTATAGTATTTTGCTGGGTACAGCATTTTCAGGCAAAACAAACGCTCCGCAATCCGCTGATACCACAATCGATTTCTGAACTATATTTTAAGCCCGCGCTACTGTTTACAGTACTATATTCTGTAATTGCAATCATCCAGCTTTTAAGCGCCAGGTATAAGAAAGGGCAAACTGTAGCCGCTGTTTTAGGCTGTGTATTACTGGTAGCCGCCAGGATTTGCTACCCGTATGCAGTGAGCTGGTTTATGCCTTAATCAATCACATCACTTATTTTCTCCCAAAGCGTTTGGTCAAAGTCCGATAAGGCAAAGTTTGTACCATCAGCGGTTTCGCCCATTCGGATAATCACCATTTTTTTTGAGGGTATTACATATATCTTCTGGTCGTTTTTGCCCAGCGCCATATACATATCATCAGGCCCTGACGGAATTAGCGTGCCGTTAAACTCGAGCTGGCTTGCGGGCAGGTGGTAGGTTTCTTTACCGTTTAGCCACCACAGGTAGCCATACGCCTTATTGATGTTTTGCGATGTAGTCGTAGCTTCGTTATAATAGGCTTCCGGCACTACCTGCAGGGTATCCCATTTGCCTTTATTAAGCGATAACAGCCCAAAGCGTGCCATGCTCCGGCTAGTGCTCCAGTACACGCTAAGGGCGCCTTCCTCGCCGCTGGCAAGCCAGGTGCCCGTCATGCCTATCTTGTCCCTCAGGGAAGTATTAAAATATGCGCTCCAGGTTTGCCCGGTAGCGGCAGCCACCACATCCTGCATTTTTACATATACATTGTGGTAGGCCCAGCGGTTGCCCGCGTCGGCTACATACTGCAGGTTGGCCGGCGATACATCATCACCCAGCGCGTCATTAAGCCCGCTCGACATGGTGAGCAGGTGGCGGCAGGTTATCAGGTTTTCTTTTGCAGGTGGGGCGCTTGTCCAGCCCGTACCTAAATAATCAGATACCTTGTTGTTGATGTTTATATGGCCTTCCTGCTGCGCAATGCCGCTTACCGCTGTGGTAAGCGTTTTGCCCGCGCTCGCCCAGTACCAGGGGCTTGTGGCGGTGTGCCCGTTAAAATATTCTTCTATTACTATGCGGCCGTTAACCAGCACAATAAACGATTTGCTGTGCTTTAACTCCAGGTAGTCCAGCAGCGGCTGTATGGCATTTTCGTTCCATTGCAGGCTGGCCGGCGTTTTGGTTTCCCAGGTGTCTGCGTTATTTGGTGGAAAGTACATGGCCTCTTCCGGAAGGTTTCCGTCTGCGGGGCTATCGTCAGTTCTGCCGCATGAGGCCACTAGTATCGGCAGGGCAAAAAGCAGGGAAGCAATTTTTTTCATAAAAAATGGTTTACAGGCTAATATAGTAATTTTTTTGTCCTCACCCCAACCGTCTCTTTTGAAACAGTATTGCGAATGAGTCGTAAGCCACGATTTATACCGCGGAGATTCACGGAGCAAGCGCCGAGATACACAGAGTTTTTAATTTTAGATTGCGCTTACAGCGCGAGAACGCAAAGCAGTGTAGGGGCAGTATGCGTACAGCTCTCTGTACTCACACCAAAGGTGTTACCCTTTTCTTCTCTGAGAATCTCTGCGCTTGCTCCGGGAATCTCTGTGCTACAATAAAAAGATGTATCCAGGCGATAGTTCGGAGAAGAGGACTTTCATCAAATTTATTCGTTTTTTCGATACACAGTAGTCATCGACAAGACGGGAGAGCACTTTTATAGGTTTAATTTTTTAAAGAACATCGTCTAAATAATACTTAACTTTGCCTATATACGCATAACGATGAAAAAGGGTGTTTTATTAGTATTGTTTACGCTACTGGCGGTTTCGTGCCAAAAGAAATTTACCGCTGACGAATATAGCAAGCTAAACGGGTATTGGGAAATTAAGGAGGTAAAACTGCCCAATGGCGACAAGAAAGATTATAGCATAAACGAAACCATCGATTTTTTTGAAGTGAAGGATACTGTGGGTTTCCGTAAAAAGGTAATGCCCCAGCTGGATGGCAGTTACCGCGTTAACGACCTGAGCGAGAAATTCAGCATACATAATAAAGACGGGAAAACGTTTATAAGCTACAGTACCGAATATGCCAAATGGGAAGAAGAGCTTATAAGCCTTACCGATGCCGAACTGGTGGTAAAAAACCAGAATAATATAGAGTACCATTATAAAAAGCCACAACCCTTTAGTGTAAAATAATGGCCAAAAGGTTTAATGACAACAACCCGATAAGCGACGTGCTAAAAGAAATTATCCGTGCCAACAACCTGCAAAAGGGCATGGACAGGATAGATGTGCGCGATGCCTGGAAAAACATTATGGGCAATGGCGTAAACACGTATACGGGCGAGATACTGCTGCGTGGTACCGTGCTGTATGTGCAGCTTACATCGGCTGTATTAAGGGAAGAGCTGAGCTACGGCCGGGAGAAGATTATAAAAATGATAAATGAAGAGATGGGGAGGCAGGTAATTACCGATGTGATACTGCGCTAAATAATAACGGGGCCGCCTAAGCAGCCCCGTTACCAGGTATAATTAATCCTTCTTCTTTTTAGAATTTAAAGCCTACGCCTATTTGAAAAACAGAGTTTTTAATGTCGGCATCGTCATAAATTTCTGTTATGCCCTGCACATAACGTGCTGTGGCAAATAAACCCATCGGGGTTTGAAAAGTAAGGCCGCCGGCCACGCCAAAATCAAATGAGTTAGCCTCATAACGTGTGTTTTCAAGGTCAATGTCGCCGTCGTTAGAATTAGGGTTAAAATCAAACTCCTCATTCACCAGGAAGCTAAACTGAGGGCCTGCCTCTAAGCTAAGGCCTTCCATAATGTAAAACTTGGCAAGTACCGGCACGTTAATGTAATCCAGCTGAAACTCGGCTTTATCGCCATCGCCTCCCCTGAAATCGGCTTCTGCACCCTGGCCGGAATACAGGGCTTCTGCCTGTACAGAGAACATAGACGATACCGGCAACTCTGTAAACACACCCACGTGGAAGCTGGTGCGCGAATTTACGTTATCAATATCGTTACCGTTAAGTGTTGCAAAGTTTACACCACCTTTAACCCCAAAGCTTGCAGACAGGTCTGAATTGCTTGAATCCTGCGCGTTAACAGCTACTGCCGAACCTAATAATAGTGCGCTTACTGTAAAAATTTTAAATAGTCTCATTGTCAAAATTAGTTTTTAGTTTCTTGGCCAAAATTATATCTTTACTGTAGCCAGAATTACCAAAAATTTCCTAATTCACATATATTTAACCGCTGATGAAGCTGTGGGCTACCTACATAAATGACTACAAAACCTACCTTAAAATAGAGCGCGGGCTGTCATATAATTCGCTTACAAATTACCTTTTTGATATTAACAGGCTGGTTAATTACCTGGAGGATAAAAGTATAGAAATTTCGCCGGTTGCCATTACCGAAGAAACCCTGCAGGAGTTTATTTACCACATAGCGGGGGAATTAAACCCGCGGTCGCGTGCCCGGATAATTTCGGGCCTTAAGAGTTTTTTTAACTATTTAATGTTTGAAGGGTACCGCCAGGACATGCCCATGGAGCTTATTGAGGTGCCAAAAACCGGCCGGAAACTGCCCGATACCCTAAGCACTGCCGAAATAGACCGGCTTATTGCAGCCATTAACCTTGGCAGTAACGAGGGCGAGCGCAACCGGGCAATGCTTGAAACGCTTTACAGCTGCGGGCTGCGGGTATCTGAACTTACCGCGCTAAAGCTGTCTGACCTTTTTTTTGAAGAAGGTTTTATAAGGATAACGGGTAAGGGAAACAAGCAGCGTTTTGTACCTATAGGCAACGGAACCCAGAAGTTTATTACCGGCTATATTAACGATACACGGGCACAGCTTACCATAAAAAAAGGCCATGAGGATACTTTGTTCTTAAACCGGCGGGGCAGTGGCCTTACCCGTGCCATGGTGTTTACCATTATAAAAAGGCTGGCCGATAAAATAGGCCTTCAAAAATCCATCAGCCCGCACACCTTCAGGCATTCCTTTGCCACTCACCTGCTGGAAAACGGCGCCGGCCTGCGCGCCATTCAGCTTATGATGGGGCACGAGAGCATTACCACTACAGAGGTTTACATGCACGTTGACAGAAAATTCCTTGCAGAGGTAGTAAACAATTTCCACCCACGTAAGTAGCCAAAAAACCTTTTTTTATATTCTTACTATTTTTCAGTATTTTTATGATAAATTTACGGGATGAAGTTTTTTGATATGCCCGATGTAGACGGGGCAGAGAGTTTAAATGATTTTTATAAGAGGCTCCTTGACCAGGTGCCCGATGTAATATTTAAACTAATCTGGAAAGAGAAAAACCGATATGTATTAACTTTTTGCAGCGAGTCTGTAAAGCATATTTATGAGGTAAGCGTTGCCGAAATGCGCACTAAGCCCGCAGAGGTATTAAACGCAAGGGTACTGCCACAGTACCGCAGGCCATTTTATGCTGAACTTAACCGCGCAAGGAGGCTTATAATACCCTGGATGTATGAGTATGAAGTACTATTGCCAAATAAAGGAAAGCGATGGATGAAAGTTCATGCCAACCCTGAATTGCAAACCGATGGCAGCGTAGTTTTTTATGGCAGGATGAGTGATATAACACCACAAAAAGAGCAGCAGCTGCTCCTTAAGCATAGTGAGGAGCGCATAAAGTATGCCCTTGAGGCAGCATCCGAAGGGATATGGGACTATGACATTGTAAACAACACTATATTTTTTTCGGCCCAGTCTATGAAAATAATCGGGAAGGAAGAAAAAGATACGGTGTGGCCCCTGGAAGAATGGAAAAAGCGGATATATAAAGAAGACCTTAGAGGGCACAATAAGGCTACCGATGATTATTTTAAAAATAAAACACCCCGGTTTGAATATATATACCGGGTAAAAAATGAAACAACAGGATTCCGCTGGGTAATGAGCCGGGGAAGCTTTGTAGACGGTGTAAACGGCAAAGATAAAACCCGTGCCATAGGCACAATAAAAGATATTACAGAGCTTAAGGAAAAAGAAATAGAGCTGGCACGTACCATAACCATTATAGGCGAGCAAAACAACCGGCTTAGCAATTTTGCCCATATAGTATCGCACAACCTGCGCTCCCACGCCGGTAACCTTAAGATGCTTTTAGACCTGTTTAAAACGGCAGAAGAAAATGAGCGCGAAGAGATGCTGGGACACCTTGAAGGCATATCAGACGGGCTAAGCATTACCATAGGGCACCTTAAGGAACTGGTAGCCATACAAACGGAGGTAAAAAATGTAAAGGAAGATTTAAACCTGAGGCGCTACCTTAAGAATATACTTACTATACTGCACAATGAAATTATAAAGCATGGCGTTACTATAGAGATTAACATACCGCTGGATGTAACGGTTAATTATAATCCTGCCTACCTTGAAAGTGTTTTGCTTAATTTTACCACAAACGCCATTAAATATTCGAGCAGTGAGCGTGAGCCGGTTATTAATTATGACTTTGCAATAGAAAAAGGTAAAAAGGTACTATATATAAGCGATAATGGGCTGGGCATTGACCTTAAAAAGCATAAAAACGCATTATTTGGAATGTATAAAACGTTCCATAAAAATAAAAACAGCCGTGGTATAGGCCTGTTTATTACTAAGAACCAGGTAGAGGCTATGGGGGGGAAAATTGAGGTGGCAAGCGAAATAAACAAGGGTACCGTTTTTAAACTATATTTTAATGAGGAAAGTTGAAAAGATGTATGTTATTGATGACGATAAAATTTATCATTTTTTACTAAAAAACCTATTCAGGCAGAATAACATAGCGGCCACCCCGGTGTTTTTTAGTAACGGGCAGGATGCCATTGACCATATTAAAGCGAATAAAAATAATAACGCCGAACTTCCCGACCTTATTTTGCTTGATGTAAACATGCCGATAATGGACGGGTGGCAGTTTCTGGAAGAATATAACATGATGCTTGAAGAACTCCCTAAGGCAAGTACTATATTTATGATAAGCTCGTCAAACGATGAGCAGGACCTTAATAAGGCAAAAAAATACAGCAATATAGTAAAAGACTATTTCCTTAAGCCCATTTGCAAGGAAGACCTTGAAAAAATATTTATTTTAGACCGCGCTTAGCGCGGTTTTTTTATACATATAGCCTTTCCGTTAATTTAGCCCTATGGTTATTAATTATCGCCACAACTTTATCAATCTTTTCGGTCAGGGCAACCACGAGGTCGCCGTCACCTGCAATTTCAAGCGCATGCTTTACCGCATGCTCCTCTTCAGATATTACGGTATAAGGTATATTCTTTTCGGCTAACCCCTCCAGTATCATATCTATAATGTGCTGCTCGGTGTTGCCGCGCAGGCTTTGTTCCTGCCTTATGATAACATGGTCAAACATGCGGCTGGCAATTTGCGCGCACAGTTTTATATCCTGGTCGCGGCGGTCGCCTATGCCTGATATTATCCCTATTTTGCGGTTAGCGTGTTGTGTTTTAAGGTACTCTTCCATTGCGCTGTAGCCGTGTGGATTGTGGGCGTAGTCTACCAGTACGTTCAGGCTGCCTACCTCAAAGCGGTTCATCCTGCCGGGGGTATTTTCATATCCCGGTACAAAACTTTGCAGGCCGCTGTTAATCTGCTCCGGCCTAAAACCATATACGTATGCTGCCAGCGCGGCAGCAAGCGCGTTAGCCACCATAAATTTTATCCTTCCGTTATCGGTAAGGGGCACGTTGCCTACGTGGGCAACCGTTACCGATTTTCCGTTACTTTTTATAACAAGGTTGCCATTTTGTAATACCGCAACGGTATGGCCTTTTTCGTAGTACCTGCATACTTCTTTATTATCGTGGTCGAGGCAAAAAAAGGCAACATTACAATCAAGCTCACGCGCTATGCGGTTGCAGTAGCTGTTTTCGGCATTTAGTACCGCCCAGCCGGTGCGTTTTACACTGCGGGCCACCACCGCCTTAACCTTACAAAGGTCGTCCAGCGTATGGATGTCGCTTAATCCCAGGTGGTCTTCCTCTATATTCGTTATTATGGCTACATCACAGTTATCAAAGGCAAGCCCGGAGCGCAGTATGCCCCCGCGTGCCGTTTCGAGCACGGCAAAGTTTACCGTAGGGTCTTTTAGTATAAATTCTGCGCTGTTAGGGCCGGTAGTATCGCCGGATTTTGCAAGCCGGTTGTTTACATAAATACCGTCGGTGGTGGTAAAGCCGGTGGTATAGCCGCTGCTTTGGGCTATATGCGCCATAAGCCGCGTTGTGGTTGTTTTGCCGTTAGTGCCTGTTATGGCAACGATAGGAATGCGTGGCTGGCTGCCTTCCGGGAAGAGCATGTCTACCACAGGTTTCGCCACATTGCGCGGTGTGCCTTCGCTGGGCGCAAAATGCATCCTGAAGCCCGGCGCCGCGTTTACCTCTATAACCGCGCCCCTTATGTCTTGTAAGGGTTTTTCAAGGGTTTCGGCAACAATGTCTATCCCGCATATATCCAGGCCTATGACGCCTGCTATGCGTTCGGCTGTTACTATATTGTCCGGGTGCACCCTGTCGGTAACATCTATAGATGAGCCGCCGGTACTAAGGTTTGCGGTAGATTTAAGGTATACCACTTCTCCGGCAGGCGGAATGCTGTCCATCCTGTAGCCCTGTTTTAGCAGTAAGGCATCGCTATCGGGGCCGGTTTTAATTTTGGTAAGCACATTTTCATGGCCGTTACCGCGCCGGGTGTCCATATTGGTAACGTCTACCAGGGCCTTGATAGTATCAATGCCATTGCCTGTTACATGGGCCGGCACGCGCTTGCTTGCAGCTACAAACTTGTTATTAATAACCAGCACGCGGTAATCAAACCCGGTAATAAACTGCTCTGCCACTATCTTATGGCTGTGCTGCTGCGCCGTGTTGAGCGCTGCGGCAGCTTCGTCCCAATTGGCAACATTTGTAGTTACGCCCCGCCCGTGGTTGCCGTTAAGTGGTTTTAAAACAATGGGGAAACCTATTTTTTCTACAATCGGCTTCAGGCTGTCAAGGTCGGTACAGGTGCCGCCCATAGGCACGGGAACGGCCGCTGCACCCAGGAGTTCTTTAGTGCGGTGCTTGTCGCTCGCTATATTTGCGGCAAGTACATTTGTTTTGCAGGTCATGGTTGCCTGAAAGCGCATCTGGTTAGCGCCATAGCCCAGCTGTACCATGCTGTCTGTACCCAGCCTAAAGTACGGGATGCCGCGTTTTACCGCTTCGTCTACAATGCTTTTAGTGCTGGGTCCAAGGCAGTTTGCGGCGCAAATGCTTTTTAGCTTTTGTATATCTTCATCAAGGTTATAATCGGTGTTTTCAGCTACGGCCCGTGCAATGCGTACCGCGGCTTTTGCGGCATAGATGCCTGCTTCCTCATCGGTATAAGAAAACACTACGTTGTACACCCCTGTTTCTTTAACGGAGCGTGTGCGGCCATAGCCGGTATCCATACCTGCAAGGGTTTGCAGCTCTAAGGCTATGTGTTCTATTACGTGGCCTATCCAGGTGCCCTGCTCTACACGGTTAAAAAAGCCTCCGTGGTTGTGCTCTGAGCAGCGGTGGTAGTGTAATGACGGCAGTATTGTTTGCAGCCTTTCTTTAAACCCGGGAATCTTATTGGTGGGCAGCTGCTCATATTCGCCTATATCCAGGCGCATTTGTATCAGCTTTTTGCGGTAGTTGCTCCAGATATTTGGCCCTCTCAGGACCTGGATTTTGAGGATTTCCATGCTGTGTAGTTTATTGGTTGCTATATGCAGCGGTAGGCTAACTTTACCACAAAGTAAGTAAGCAAACGTATAATAACCATATACCTTAAGAAAATTTTAGCTGTAAATATTAGGTTAAATAACCATGAATAAAGTGGTATTGGTAAGCCAAGGTAAGCTGTTCTAGATGTTAGCTTGTTTCAGGGGCGTTGCAGCATAATAAAAAAGGCTGCCTTATTGGGGCAGCCTCTTTATGTAAGTAAGAATAAATATATTGTTTTTATAGACGTATCGTTATTTTTTAACCTGGTTTACTATAGCAGCAAACGCTTCAGGGTGGTTAGCGGCTAAGTCGGCCAGAACCTTACGGTTTAGCTCTATACCTGCACCTTTAACGTTACCCATAAACTGAGAGTAGCTTAGGCCGTGCTGACGGGCACCAGCGTTGATACGCATAATCCATAGTGCACGGAAGTTCCTCTTTTTTTGTTTGCGGTCGCGGTACGCATAAACCATTGCTTTTTCTACCGCGTTTTTGGCTACTGTCCAAACGTTTTTACGTCTTCCAAAGAAACCTTTGGCTTGCTTAAGAACCCTTTTTCTACGGGCCCTGGAAGCAACTGAATTTACTGATCTTGGCATAATCTTGAATTGTTTTTGTAGCAGGCGCCCCTAATTTTATACTTTGGCGGGAACTTAAAAGCCATACTCCAGGGTTATTAATTTTTTTAACCGCAACAGCTATTTAGCGTAGGCCTAATTGCTGTTGAACGCTTTTCTCATCCGTTTTGTGAACAAGGGTAGCGTGTGTAAGGGCTAGCTTACGCTTTGTTGATTTTTTTGTCAGGATGTGACTCTTGAAAGCGTGCTTCCTCTTGATTTTTCCTGAACCAGTTAGCTTGAATCGCTTCTTAGCACTGGATTTAGTTTTCATTTTAGGCATTTTCTTGCTTTATTTTAATTTATCTTACTTACAATTTGGTCTTAAAGTCGAAAGCCATAAAGTCAAAAGTCCTTCGCCAAATAGGCTTTAAGACTTTTGACTTTAAGACTTTCAACTATTTCGCTTTTTTCTTAGGCGCGATGAACATAATCATCCTTTTACCTTCAAGCACCGGCATGGCTTCAACTTTGCCCCACTCCTCAAGGTCGGTAGCAAGCTTAAGCAGCAATATCTGGCCTTGTTCTTTGTAGATGATACTACGGCCTTTAAAAAATACAAACGCCTTTAGCTTAGATCCTTCTTTAAGGAACTTCTCTGCGTTCTTTCTTTTAAAGTCATAGTCGTGCTCATCGGTTTGCGGGCCGAAGCGTATTTCTTTTACCGTAATTTGTGTAGACTTGGCCTTAAGCATCTTGTCGCGCTTTTTCTGCTCGTACAAGAACTTTTTATAGTCCATAATCTTACACACGGGCGGTTCTGCATTAGGAGAGATCTCCACAAGATCTAACTCCTGCTGTTCTGCCCACTGCATGGCCTGTGATGTTTTATAAACACCCGGCTCTATGTTCTCGCCCACAAGCCTTACTTCTGGTACGCGGATGGCATTGTTAGTACGGTGCGCATCTTTTTTTTCTACTCGGGGCTGGTAGCCCCTGTTGTTCCTTATAGCTATGGCTGTAAAATTTTTAAGTTAAACTTAGAATGGTTTTAATGTTTTATCTATCTCCTGCTGCACCAGTGCAGCAAATTCTTCAATAGTCATCGTCTGGTTGCTCTTACCGGCATCGCCATGGCGGCGCACCGATATTGTGCCGTTTTTCTCTTCCTCTTCACCTACAATAAGCATAAACGGTACTTTTTGTACTTCGGCTTCACGGATTTTCTTGCCTATCGTCTCGCTTCTGTTGTCAATCTGGGCGCGAATTTCGTGATTTTCGAGCAAATCTAAAACTTTTTTAGCATAATTTTCATATTTCTCGCTCAAAGACAATATGATAGCCTGCTCCGGCATTAACCAAAGCGGGAAATTACCTGCTGTATTTTCAATAAGTATCGCCACGAAACGCTCCATAGAACCAAACGGCGCACGGTGAATCATCACCGGCCTGTGCAGCTCATTGTCAGCGCCTTTGTAGGTAAGCTCAAATCGTTCGGGCAGGTTGTAGTCTACCTGTATGGTACCCAGCTGCCACTGGCGGCCCAGGGCATCTTTAACCATAAAGTCGAGCTTAGGGCCATAAAATGCCGCCTCGCCATACTCTACCACGGTGTTAAGGCCTTTGTCCTTCGCCGCGTTGATGATGGCATTCTCAGCCTTCTCCCAGTTTTCATCAGAGCCGATGTACTTGTCGTGGTTTTCCTGGTCGCGGAGCGATATCTGCGCGCTAAAGTTCTCAAAGCCAAGCGAACCGAATACATACAGTACCAGGTCGATTACTTTTTTGAACTCCTCATCAAGCTGGTCTGGCGTACAGAATATGTGCGCATCATCCTGGGTAAAGCCACGCACGCGTGTTAGTCCGTGAAGTTCGCCACTCTGCTCGTAACGGTATACGGTGCCAAACTCGGCATAACGCTTCGGCAGGTCTTTGTATGACCATGGGCGTGTATTATAAATTTCGCAGTGGTGCGGGCAGTTCATCGGCTTTAATAAAAACTCCTCACCTTCGTTAGGGGTTTTAATGGGCTGAAAACTGTCGGCGCCATACTTAGCGTAGTGGCCACTGGTAACATATAGTTCTTTTTGCCCTATGTGCGGTGTAACCACCTGCTCGTATCCGGCTTTCTTTTGTGCTTTTTTAAGAAACTGCTCCAGGCGGTCGCGCAGGGCGGCACCCTTTGGCAGCCATAACGGAAGGCCTTGCCCCACTTTCTGTGAGAAAGCAAACAACTCCAGCTCCTTGCCCAGCTTGCGGTGGTCGCGGCGCTTTGCCTCTTCCAATAGCTCCAGGTATTCGGTAAGGTCTTTCTGTTTTGGGAAAGAGATGCCGTATACGCGGGTAAGCTGCTTGTTCTTTTCGTCGCCGCGCCAGTAGGCACCGGCCACGCTCATTATCTTGAACGCCTTTATAACGCCGGTATTGGGCAGGTGCCCGCCGCGGCAAAGGTCGGTAAAGGTTGCGTGGTCGCAGAATGTTATGGTACCGTCTTCAAGGTTCTCGATAAGCTCGGTCTTGTAGGGGTTTTCTTCTGCTTTGTAAAATTCAAGTGCTTCAGCTTTTGTAGCACTACGCATGGTGAACTCGTGTTTTCCGCGGGCTATTTCGAGTACTTTATCCTCAATGGCCTTAAAATCTTTATCGGTAACGTTGTGGCCGTTAAAGTCTACATCATAGTAAAAACCGTTATCAATAGCGGGGCCTATGGTAAGCTTAATGCCGGGGTACAGCTCCTGGAGGGCCTGCGCCATAACGTGGCTGGTAGAGTGCCAAAAGGCTTTTTTGCCCTCTTTGTCGTTCCAGGTATAGAGTACAAGAGCACCGTCGGTCGTCAGGGGTGTTTTGGTTTCAACTGTTGTACCATTAAAGGCAGCGGAAATTACATTCCTTGCAAGTCCTTCACTAATGCTCATGGCAACATCATAGGGAGTAACCCCCGCGTCGAAATTTTTAACCGAACCGTCCGGCAGCGTAATGTGTATCATTTTAATATTAAAAAATTATAGTGTGCAAAGATAGGGATTTTTAGTTGGTATTGCGTGGATGCGTTGATTTGTTAATTTGTTTTTTTTGGAGGGGAAAGAGGGGAACACTGATGACACAGATTTGAGGGATTTTTGCTGGTTTTGGGTGGGGGTGGGGCTGACTGGCGGGAGTGTCGCGCTCGTACCGGTTAAGTTAGGCAAGGATTGAGACGTTTGGTTTTGAGAGGTATTATTTTACAGTTCAATTTCTAGTTGTAATGCTAATTGACATAAAGCAATTCCATTTAAATACCAAATTCCCATATCTTTTGCATATTTTTTTGCGTCTGAATGAAAATCAGAAGTTGTCCAAAATGCAATTACCGTTGGCTGCAGAACACCTAGTTGTTCGCTCCTTGATCTTTTTAATTCAAAACCAAAATTTAATGATGCTCCAACAAATTCTCTTAATTCTTTTAACTTTACGTGATTACCATCAATATATCGTTTTGCCTGACCAATAACTAAAATGCGGGATCCTATTGTGGACGGTGCTGATAGTTTGTTTATTGATATATTGGTTGAATAGAAATCAATACCACCATCACTCGGACCTCCCGACACTATAGTATTCCCACCAAGGCCATCTAATATTTTTTTACAGAAAAATTCGAAATTGTCTGAAGTATCTTTTTGCAAAAGTCGTAGCAAGTGAATTTCAGGTTTATCTAAAAATTTGATGTAATAATTTTCATTATCATCTTCAATAATAAAATTTATACTAATACCATCATTAAAATTATCTGTTTTTTTAATAAATAATTCATTTGCTAGATCCTCTATACACCGAATATCTAGATAGTCCCAAATCTCTTCATCTGAAGGCGTAGGGAATTTTATTCGACAAATTTGGAAGGCCACATTTTCCAATTTATCAAACTCTAAATTATTACCTTTTTCAACGATAAGATTTGCTATGTACTGAGGTTGCGGGAACTTCATTTCAACAACTTGTCTCTATCTTCTATAACTATTTTAATTCTATCTTTCAGTTTAATCAAGGATTCCATTTCTTCAGGAGTCATTTTTTTCAGTGCATCGGCAGAAAGATTTGTTAAAATTGAGTCTGCTTTGATAATTGTTGGGTGCCAATCTTCTGGATGATCTGCCTCATATCTTGCTCTTGCACGTAGTAACGTTCCATTAGGGGATCTAAAAACTGATAATGCAGTTTCATCGTTAAGTATGGGGCCTAACTCACGAATACTTTTTGCCTCGGGTAATTTTGGATCCTGTAAATTTCCTTCATCATCTTGTTCGCCAACCATCCATGAATACATTTCACGCAAGCGAGCATAATTTTTAAACTTACGATCATTATCATCCCATTCTAACCAAAGTCTGACCTCTGGTTTTTTGAATATTTCTTCAAAATAACTATACATTTTTGGTTCAGAGTATTCTCCAAACTCTTCGTCATTTTTCATTTGTTCTAATGCCAAAAATGAACGCCATAAAGAATTAGCTCCACGTGTGGATAGTCCTAAGCTTTGTGCGGCTTCTTGCGGACTTGCACCCGATTCACGTAAAATAAAAACAGCGCGGGCTTTTTGATAAGGACCCCATTCTTTTATACCGGAAACATGGCGAAGACCTGGTAAAATCCAAATTGCTGAATCTGGTGCCTTATCTTGATCTAAAAGTAGAACTTCTAATTCTTTGAAATTTTCTAATTGATCTTCATTAAAAGTTTCTTTTGCGGAATTATGAAGATCTATTAACCATTTTAAAGCACTTACCCTTCTGTTTCCCTCTACTACTACATATTTCTTTTGTGATGGATCTGGATTATTTCTCCATTCTCTAACAACAATTTTATCCATGGGTAAGAATCCAATGGTTTTGATTGTATCTCTCAATTCTGATACCTCAAATTTATCAGATTTCATCTTATCAAAAGCATCCTTTTGAATTTTGGATTCAGCGAATCTGGTTTCAGGAATTAAATCTATCGAGTCACCTAATTCAGCGAAGCGAGGATTGTTTGGGTCAAGTAATATCTGATCAATATTTATAATTATTTTTGAAAGATACTTAGCAAGGTTTTCCATTTTTTTTAGTTTAAAAGAACCAAATGTAAATGTATACTTTTAAATTAAAGATAAAAGATTTCTCCACAAAAAAAAACTCCCGCCAATTGGCAGGAGTCCTCATTATAAAAACTGTTTTATTATTGCTTAATTACCCTGGTGGCAGTGTGCCTGCCGGTTAGGGTGGTTATTTGCAGCAGGTAAGTACCCGCGGCAAGCATTTCTACGTTAACTTTAACTTCGGTACCTGTAGTGTTCTGGTCAAGTACTTTTTGCCCCATCAGGTTAAAAACAGCCACACCGGCTATCCCTTCAGCTGAAGTTACGGTAAGTACCGCGGCCACAGGGTTAGGGTACACCCTCACGTTGTTTAAGCTAAACGTATCGGTAGCCAGTACTTGTGTAGCAGTTACTTCAAAGTAATCGCTTTCGCAACCGTTCATGGTTTGGGTAGCATAATAGGTTTCGCCATCAACTAATACCGTAGTAACAGGAACGCTAACCAGCTCATCGTCAACCATTACATACCAGCTAATTCCGGTAGTATTTGACAGGGTTAAGTCTGCAACGGTTTCACCTTCAGTAAAGTCCTGTGTGGCGTCGCCTATAGGCATTGCAGGAACAGCATTAATGGTAACGGCCACGGTTAGCGAATTGCTTTCGCATGTACCAAGGGTTTGGGTAGCGTAATAGTTACCCGCAACAAGTACGGCTGAATTACTAAGCGTTGTACCATTGCTGGTTAACGACCAGTTGATTGTAGCACCGCCTGAAGCAGTAGCAGATAAATCGGCTACGGTAGCGCCCGCACAAAACGACTGGGTCGTATCTGCTGTAGGTATTGCAGGGGTAGCGTTAATGGTAACGGCTACGGTTAGGGCATTGCTTTCGCAGGTACCAAGGGTTTGCGTAGCGTAGTAGTTACCCGCAACAAGTACAGCTGAATTACTAAGCGTTGAACCGTTAGAGGTTAACGACCAGTTTACAGTCGCGCCTCCTGAAGCAGTAGCAGATAAATCGGCTACGGTAGCGCCCGCACAAAACGACTGGGTCGTGTCTGCTGTAGGTATCGCCGGTGTAGCGTTAATGGTAACGGCTACAGTTATGGCATTACTTTCGCAGGTACCAAGGGTTTGCGTAGCATAATAGTTACCCGCAACAAGTACGGCTGAATTACTTAGCGTCGCGCCATTGCTGGTTAACGACCAGTTTACTGTAGCGCCGCCTGAAGCAGTAGCAGATAAATCGGCTACGGTAGCGCCCGCACAAAACGACTGGGTCGTATCTGCTGTAGGTATTGAAGGAACAGCGTTAATAGTAACAGCTACTGTTAGGGAATTACTTTCGCATGTACCAAGGGTTTGGGTAGCGTAGTAGTTAACTGCAACAAGTACGGCTGAATTACTAAGCGTTGCACCATTGCTGGTTAACGACCAGTTTACTGTCGCGCCTCCCGAAGCAGTAGCTGATAAATCGGCTACGGTAGCACCAGCACAAAACGACTGGGTCGTATCTGCGGTAGGTATTGAAGGAACAGCGTTAATGGTAACGGTAACGCCCACACGTATGCTTTCGCAGGTATCTACCGTTTGTGTTACATAATAGGTGCCGCTGGCGAGTGCCGTTGTGCCGCTTAGCGCGGTAGCCGAAGTGGGTGTAGCATACCAGTTAAAGGTAGCTCCCGTAGTTCCGGTGGCGATTAATTGTGCAACCGTGCCCGACTGGCAAAAGTTCTGTGCCGTAACCGACGGTGCCACAGGTGCTGTGCAGGGAGGTTCTACCGTGCCACAGCCCGGGGTCATTACGGCGTTTACCGACATGGTGGTTAGCGAACCGTTTATGGTTAGCGCCCTGCCTGAAAGTATTGTACCTGTATTAAGTATCAGCGCGCCGGCGTTTACAAGCGTACCCTTAAATTCAGAATAATCGTTTATGTTTACCGCCCCGGTTACTTTCCAGAACACATTTTTTGCCTGTGCCCCGTTTACCAGCAGGATTTTTGCATAGGTACTTGTGGTAAGTGCGCCATTTATCTGGATTACAAAAATGCCATTGGCGTTGTCCTGGGCATCCAGGATAAGGTTATTGGTAAGCACGGTTTCTGCATTCAGCAAATAAGTGTGCGGGGTTAAAACCAAATCATTACCCAGCTGTGCCGGATATAATAACTGAATGTCAAAAGGCAGCGTGTTAAGGGCTGTGTACAGTTCGCCCAGGTCGGCAGCGGCTTCGGCGGTAGAGGTATCGGCAGTAGAGTGGATGGTGCCTGTTACATTTAAATCGTCGTAGCCGGTGGTTAAGCCTCCGTTAGTACCTATATCGCCTGTTACATACGATACGCCGGTGTTAGACACCTGGCCTGTGGCCGAAAATAGGGTATAGCAGGCTACTGTGCCCAGCGCCGGGGCAGCCGGGCCGGTAAGCAACGGGCTACCACAGCCTACAGGAGTATATACTAACACTTCGTTAACCGTAATAGCGCCTGTGGTAGATAAGGCCCTGCCTTCAAGCTCTACGCCCGAACCCAGTACAATAGCCGCGTTATTAGCTATAATGGTACCTTTTATCGAAGTGCCCGTAGCCAGGCTTACAAGGCCTTCAACCTTCCAGAATACATTACACGCCTGGGCGTTATTGCTAAGCACCACCTGCGATGCCGCGCTGCTTGAAAAAGCGCCTTCAATTTGTATGATAAAAACGGCGTTAGCGTTTCCCTGTGCGTTTAGGGTAAGAGTACCGTCTAAGGTGGCACTTCCGGCAACGGAGTAAATACCGGCGTTGAGCGATTGCCCGTTACCTAAAAGCGGTGCGGGGAAAAGCGTGGGCGTGGCGGCATCAAGCTGGTTGTATGCTATAAGTAAGTCAGTTGCAGCAGCTACGCTTGCGCCATTACTATCATTCATAACGCCGTTAACATTGCCAAAGGCCGTGCTCGATCCGTTATTTGTTCCCACATTTCCGGTCAGGTGAGACAGCCCGGTATTGCTTATGGCGCCATTTGAAGAGAAAAGTGCAAATTCTGCCGTTGTGCCCAAAGCAGGGGCCTGCGAAAAACCGGTATTAGGCAGTGCCACTACTGCAATCCCGGTTAAAATAAACAATAAAGTTCGTTTCATATATAGATGAATTAACTGCAACGGTGTGTTGCATGGGGTAAAGGTGCTGCTTAAGTTTCCCATTACATTCCCAATTAACAATTACCTATATAATAAATTGGCAATAAAGCTAAATTGTAACTATTTTTTTGTTATAATTTAACTATTTTATTTACTATTTAACTTCTAAAACGTTGTAGTGAAAGCATTTTTTAAATGTTGAGGTTTGGAGTGGAGAGAGTTTGATGTTTTTTTTGGAATGCGGATGAGGCGGATACTGGACAGTCGCTGATTGATGCGGATGTAAGCAGGAGTGAAGCTATTCCCCTCTTGAGGGGTGCCCGCAGGGTAGGGTGGTTTTTATGGAACTCGGATGATGCGGATGCTGCACAGTCGCGGACTGAAGTGGATTTTTTAGCGCAGGAGTGAGACTACTGGTGCGAGCATCTTGCTCGTATTGTTAATTGAGCGGGACGCTAGCGGCAGTGTGATAAATCTCTGTAAATTTATGAGTCATTTTATTTTATTAAATTCATATAGCATAAAATTATATAAATTGGATACAGCTTTAAAAATGAAAAAAATAAAATTTAAAATGAATGTAATCAGGAAAAATCGATAAACTATGATCAATAGTGCAGTTAAAGTAACATGATAATCTATATTTTCAAAATCTAATATATATAAACTCAAATCCAAATCGTTCAATTTTGGATATAAAGAGCCCAATACAACAAATACTATCGACAATAATGCCACCAAAATTGAGTAAGATAATGAGAACATAAAAAGCTTCAAGTAATTCTTGATTTGCAATTTTTTCGATAATTCTAATTCTGTGTCAAACTCTTTAGTTTCAATATCTTTGAATTTATCAGGTATTTTAATAAGTACACCAAACATTAAACCAGAAAATAAAGATAACAACGTCCCAATAATTTTTGGGTCTTCAAAAAGTTTTGTTCTATTATAGTAAACTATAATTAGACTTATTAATGGTATAAAAAAGTTGACACAGATATAACTTACACATAGTTTATTTACTCTACCATTTATGTCTATGTAAAGTGATTTTTGGGCATTACGATATATTTTGAATATTTGTATCATTCGATTTCCTGAACTCTGGGCTCAGTATTTACTATTTCTGATAAAAGATTGTCGCAAAAAACTTTCAATTCGTCAAAGTTAGGAACTCCATATGGACTAATTGAAATTCTATTATGCAGATATATTCTTGGCATAATATCACCAGTTCCATCTAGTTCAAAAGTTGCATCTCGTTTAGTCTGACGATTCTTCAAGGTAATTTTTTTGCCATCGAAATCTTCAAGTTTTTTATTATTAAATTCTTTTGATAGAAAAGGTGTAAGAAGAGAATTTAAAAACTGTGTCCCAAAAGTACTTCTTACAGGTGTTATTTTTACCTCTATTTTGTATTCCTCGTTTATAGAAACAAAGCTTGCTGATTCGTCAATTTCCCTAGAGAGTAGCTTCTCTGTAAATTTTAATTCTTTGACTTTTGCTCCGTGCTTAAATTCATCTTTTATGCTTTGTGGTAAATAAGGGTCAAAATTTGGCATGTTGTAGTCAGGGTCATGTTTGAAAAGTCCTTTAAAGATATAATTGAAAAATTCGTGTCTTATGCTATCTTGTTGATAAACTTGAAACATTATGTATCCTCTATCAGAATTCAAGGGAATGTGTATATAAAAGAAGTATTTATCATTAATAACATTTCCGTCAAGTGCATTTTCATCATTTTTATCAGAAAGCTTTCTTCTTGTTTTACCTTCACCTAAAGGCCCGCCATCTAATATTCCGAATATTGTTTGATTATTTGAATTAAAACTGGTTTCGTTATTGGTATTGATTAAAGTGAATGCTTTGTTTTTAATTTGTTTGTATTCAGTATCCAAAGTTGTAACTAGTGCCCGGAAAAAAGCTATAAATAAGTTTTCATTTGATGTGTTGTTTGGAACTGAAAGTACTTTAAGAAACAAATCTCTGAATGTTATATTCCCTGCATAATTTCTCCCGGGATTTAAGTTAAACTTATAGACCTCTAATTTTACGTTTTCGGGTTTGTTCATAAAAAATAATATAGTATATGGTTAATCGTTAAATTTAGCTATATTTTCGTTAGATTTCAATACCCATTAATAGGTATTTTCTATAATGGCTTTATCCGACCACAAAATTACAACCCATTCCCACACCGAGTACTGAAGCCATTCTTTCAGTACAACCCATCCAAAAATTGCGTATGCGCTGCTCGTTAAAGAACATCTTCCACACAAAAAGTGGACTATTGTGTAAGACGAGATTTTTAATTGCTGAAAATCAATGCTTTTACTTTTGGCATATGTGAAGCAAATTTGTGGAATTGTAAAGCAAAATGTGAAAGATATACCCATATATTGTAAGAAAAATAATTCAAGAATTATTTTCTCCACAATTCATCCCTAAAATTCTACAGTTGGGTAATTCGTTTTTTCAAAGGCGTGATTTTGTGCGCAACTTTGTGCTATCAAAATAGAACAACAAACCTTTAAAATTTAAAAGTATGATACGCATTATTACAACAGCATTTTTATTCATCTGCGGCTTCTTAAGTGCTCAGAACCAGTATGAAACGGGTATGAACAAAGCCTTTGGCCTGTGGGGCGAAGACAAGCCGGCAGAGGCTTCGGCACTGTTTGAGCGCATTGCCTCGGTAGAGAAAACCAACTGGCTTCCAGGTTATTACGTGGCACTGGTTAACACCACCGAAGCTTTTAAGACTAAAGACAAAGAGAAGATAACGGCACTGCTTACCAAAGCGCAAACCGCTCAGGATAATGCAGTTATGATTTCGCCAAACAACGCCGAACTGTATGTAATGCAGGCCATGATTTATACCGCCTGGATTGTATATGACCCCATGACAAACGGCATGAAATATGGCGCTAAAGTTAACGAGCAATATGCAAAAGCCCTCGCGTTATCGCCTGATAATCCGCGTGCTGTGTTTTGCAAAGCAGAATATGACATGGGTTCGGCGAAGTATTTTGGCTCAGATACCAAGCCAATTTGCGCCCAGGCAGAACGTTCTTTGACGCTTTTTGCTAACTTTAAGCCGGAAACGCCATACAGCCCAAAATGGGGCCTGGACCGCGCCGAGCAAATGGTGGCTGAATGTAAGAAATAGTAATCAGTTGGCAGTGGTCAGTGTGCAGTAAATCAGTAGGTTATTGGCAGTAAGCCGTAAAAGTATATGAAAAAACCAAATGTATTAAAAGAATTTTTCAGGGCCGTAGGGCTTGGGTTGGTAATCTTTATGGTGCTGTATATCATTGCGTTAGCAGGCGGCAGGCCACTGGGCTGGAACGACGACCTTATACGCCAGTTCCTGTATGTAATGCTCTACACCATACTGCTTCATATGGGTAATATGCTGGTTTTCATGCTGATGGACCACATTTTTAAGGGTGTGCGCATGTCGGCTAAACGGTTGATAGCCGGATTTTTAAGTTCGTTCTTAGTATCGCTGCTTATTGTATTCCTGCTGCGCGTTTTTGAAGATGTGGCCATGGAAGGCGAAACGTTTACGCAGTTTATTGAAGAAGAGCGTATTAGCAACTATTATGTTGCCATGATTATCACGCTGATTATTACTTTTTCGCTGCACCTGTTCCATTTCTATAAAAAGTACCAGGAAAACCGGGTTAAGCAGCAAAAGATTATAGCGGGAACGGCTTCGGCTAAGTTTGAAACCCTTAAGAACCAGATAGATCCGCACTTTTTGTTTAACAGCCTTAACGTGCTGAGTTCGCTGATTGAGGAGAACCCCGATAGCGCCCAGCGTTTTACTACGTCGCTGAGCAAAGTGTACCGTTATGTGCTGGAACAGAAGGACAAAGAGCTGGTAAGCGTAGAAGAAGAACTGGCCTTTGCCAAGACCTATATGAACCTGCTCAAGATGCGCTTTGAAAATTCAGTTTTTTATGAAGTGCCTGAAAAAGTATCTAATCCTGAGGCACTTGTGGTACCGCTCTCACTACAGCTGCTGCTGGAAAACACGGTAAAACATAACGTGGTAAGCCAGCAAAGGCCGCTGAAAATCAGGATATTTGAAGAAGACGGTTACCTCGTGGTTCAAAACGATTTCCAGAAGAAGGAGGTACTACAGGACCGGCGGGGTGTGGGGTTGCAAAACATCATCAGCCGCTATGCAATAATCACTAACCGTAAGGTAGTTATAGCGCCTACGGAGCAATTTTTTACAGTAAAATTACCCATGTTAACAAAACAAGTAACCATTATGGAACCGATATATACAGAGGACGAAACACGCTACTACAAAGCACAGAAAAAAGTAGATGAAATAAAGGGTTTTTACGGCAATTTATTTTCGTATGTTATTGTTATTGCAGGGCTTGCAATTTTAAACCTCGCTACAACTCCCGAGCACTGGTGGTTTTTGTACCCGGCGTTTGGCTGGGGACTGGGTGTGGTGCTGCACGGTATGAGCGTGTTTAACTACATGCCTTTCCTGGGCAATAACTGGGAAGAACGCAAAATAAAAGAACTTATGGAGCGGGAGAAGAATAATAAGTGGAAGTAGTAATCAGTGTTCAGTCGCAGTTTGCAGTCAAAGTGCACCTGGCAACAACTAAAGCAAAGAAATCATGGAACATTATAACGAGAGAGAAGCCTACAAAAGGGCAAAAAAGAAAGTAAAGGAAATAAAGGGTTTTTATTATAACCTGTTGTGCTACTGTATTGTTATACCAATACTTATATTTGTAAATTTAAAATTTTCGCCGGAGTTCCAGTGGTTTTGGTTCTCTATGGTAGGGTGGGGCACAGGTGTGTTATTTCACGGGCTGAGCGCCTTTAACGTAGTGCCTTTCCTGGGCTCCGACTGGGAAGACCGCAAGCTGCGGGAGTTTGTGCAAAAAGAAGAAAACAGTTCCACATTTAAAAACCACAAGCAGTATGGAGACTAACAATGAAAAGGTTGACAAAGTAAGTGAAGCCTATGAAAAGATAGAACACCTTAAGGGCTTCTATGTACACTGTATTATCTATGTCACTGTAAACACATGCATTTACCTGGGTTCGCTGCACGGGTTTGGATTGCCCGAGACGTTCTGGAAAATCTCGATTTTTGTAACGCTCGTTTACGCAGGATTGGGCGTTATAGGCCACTGGGCGGGTGTTATAGGCTACCGGTTTATTTTTCCCGAAGCTAAAGAGCGCAGCCTGCTGGAAAAGTTTATAAAACAGGAAGAAGATAAAGGAGTTTAATCATCAGTCAAAATCAACAATAATTATATTAACTATTTAAAATACAGTATTATGGAAAATTCAATCAGCGACCAGCTAAAACTGGAACGGGCACGTAAAAAGGTAAAATCGATAAGAGGTTTTTACAAGCACCTTACGGCCTATGTTATTGTTAACGCAGTATTACTTATTATAAAAGCGGTAAACCTTGAGCCGGGCGAACCTTTCTTTGCTTGGGGTACATTCAGTACTGCGCTGTGGTGGGGCTTAGGGTTGTTCTTTCACGGGTTTGGGGTTTTTGGCACCGACGTATTTTTAGGCTCGGGCTGGGAAGAGCGTAAAATAAAAGAGTATATGGATAAGAACCCGGGCGAGGGCAATACCAAATGGGAGTAGGGGGCTGGCGGTGATTATATCCGCGCCAGTTTAGCTCTGGTTTTGCTTAAAAACTCAGCAGAAATGCCTAAATATGATGCTATATAATGCTGGGCAACACGCTGCGGCAGGGTGGGGTACTGGTCCAGGAACTCCACATATTTATCAAGGGCGGTTTTGCTTATGGTATTTATGAGCCTGTTTTGGGTAACCCACAGGTGGCGCTGCATCAGTATGCGGAACGCCCTTTCAAAACGGGGCGCACGGCGAAAAAGCTCTTCTTTGCTTTCGGGGTTAAACATCAGGAACTCGCAGTCTTCCAGCGTTTCTACAAATAATTTACTGGGCGCCTGCTCAAACACGCTGAACGATATATCGCCCACCCAGCCATCTTCAATAGCAAACTGAAGTATCACCTCAAAACCATTAGGGTCAATGTAATACTTACGCACACAGCCTTTTACCACAAACGCCTCAAAGTTGCACATGTCGCCTTCGTGCAGCATTATGGTCTTTTTAGGCACGGTTTTAAACTCCAGCAGCGAGTTGAGTATTTCAAGCTCCTCGTCAGTAAAATCTACATATCGGCTTATACTTCGGTTTATCTGGGCGTATGGGTTCATAATGTAATGTTTCTTACAAAAATAACAAATTAGATTTTTGGGAACAGGATACTTTTACATTTTACCACACCCGAGGGTGTGGTAAAAATAAAAAAACTACTCCCCCGCCGGTTCCCAAAGCTCTATCTTATTCCCTTCAGGGTCATATATCCAGGCAAATTTACCGTATGATTCTTCCATGCGGTTGTCGTCTACCTTTACGCCGTCTGCTTTTAGCTGTTCGATTAGCTCATCGATCCCCTCCACGCGGAAGTTCATCATAAACTGCTGGCTGTCATTGCCAAAGTAGGTTGTATCTTCCTTAAAGGGGGCAAATACCGTAGGCCCGGCTTCCTGTGCCCATTCCATACCATTAATGCCCAGGTGTTTTTTGTACCATTCTGCCAGCGCCTTGTTGTCTTTAGAGCGGAAAAATAATCCGCCAAATCCCGTTACTTTTGCCATAATTAGTTTATTGTTTGGTTTAAAGTTATTGTTTAGGAAGTAGCCAGCTCTCCCTGTTGTTCATTTCTTTTTTTCTTGAGTATCAGTGCCGCAATAATCGATATTATAATGCCAACGGGCACAATCTCGGTATAGGTAATACCTGCCCTGTAAAATACATTGCCATCATACTGCGCCCTGAACTCTTTCATTTCTGTAGCCTTTGCCTTTATCTGCGTGGCGGTGGCGCCTTCATTTGCCATCGCCTTTAGGGTCGAGGCCGTATATTTTTCCAGGAAATCCGGATTAAAGTATGCATAGTCTATAAGCCATACCACTACATATACTGTAGCCGTAACAAGTGTAATAAGCAAGCCAATTTGCAGGGCCTTACCAAAGGATATAACACCTCCGTTCTGCTTGTCGCGGTAGTTTTTAACAGCCACAAATATCAGAGAAAAGGCTAATATCATAGAGGCAAAGCCTGCCACCATGCCCCAGGCATCTTCGGTACAACCCATTAAAAGAAATCCCGTAAGGCTTACCGCGCCTCCTATGAGGCCGTGAATGATTATACTTTTTGTAAGTGTGCTCATCTGTTTTTGTTTTATGTTGATGGGGCAAATTTGGCAACTTTCCCACACACTTCCCTCATACCAAAGTATGATTTTTAATCGTAGTACTTTAGTATGGTTATGTCTTAATCTATGATAGCCAGCTGTTTGGCTTTTTCTACCGCCTGTGTACGCCTTTTTACGCCGAGTTTTTCATAAATATTGCCTGAATGCGTTTTTACCGTACTGAGCGACACAAAAAGCGTGTCGGCAATCTCGGCGTTGCTCATGCCTTTGCCCATCAGCGCCAGCACCTCGGTTTCGCGCTTGCTCAGGCTGTGTGCCGCCGCCGCGTCTAAATCGGGCGATGGTGCATTGGCTACAAACACTTCCTTTTCCACAATTACGGTTTCTTTTTTTGGTTTAGCCAGTTTCAGCGTTAGCCACACGCCAAGCCCCATAAATATAACTGCGATGAATGCCGTATACACTTCCTGTGCGTTGCTGATAATAAGATAGCGGTACTCCAGCCGCCGCATAAGGAACAGCAGGGCAGCCAGGCTAGCGCCGTATAAAATAACCGATTTATATTTTGAGAATGCCTTTTGCATTAAAGCAAAGGTATAAATATTTTGAAAGCTTGTTACACAGAGATTCTCAGAGGAGCACAGAGATATACAGAGAGAAATAGGCAATACCTTAGGTATGAGAACACAGAGTGTTATGGATACTGTTTCTGCACGGCTCTGTGTTCTTGCGCCGCAAGTGCAACCTCAAATTTTAAACGCTGTGTGTCTCTGTGCTCCTCTGCGAATCTCTGTGGTATAAATCCCGGATTTTATCCACTTATAATAATCCTGCCCTGAATATTGCACCGATAACTTTTACCCCCTAACTTTGTTACACAAACACATTTTATGAAAATAGTTATTTCCCCGGCCAAATCGCTGGATTATGAAACCAAACTGCCGGTGCGCAAGCATACCCAGCCCGCTTTTTTAAAAGAAGCCGAAGTGGTGCATACCGCCGTTAAAGATAAAACACCCGCCCAGTTGAGCAGCCTGATGGATATAAGTGATAACCTGGCGCAGCTCAACTGGACCCGCAACCAGGAGTGGAACACACCCTTTACTACTAAAAACGCCCGCCCCGCTATATATGCCTTTAACGGCGATGTATATATAGGGCTGGATGCTTATACAATCCCTCCCGCGAAAGTGAACAAATTGCAGGACACGTTACGGATACTTAGCGGGCTGTATGGCTTGCTGAAACCGCTTGACCTGATACAGCCCTACCGCCTTGAAATGGGTACGCACCTGCCCGTAGGCGATAACAAAAACCTGTATGAGTTCTGGAAACAAACCGTTACCGATGCGCTTAACGCAGAGCTTAAAGACGGCGAACTCTTTGTAAACCTTGCCAGCCAGGAGTACTTTGGCGCGGTAGATGAAAAGGCTCTGAAAGTACCTGTAATTACCCCGGAGTTTAAAGACTACAAAGATGACAAGCTGCGCATGGTAAGCTTCTTCGCTAAGAAAGCACGCGGCATGATGGTGCGCTACATTATAGACCACAACGTAAAAACGCTTAAGGGGCTTAAAGGCTTTAATTATGAGGGCTATGCGTTTGATGCAAAACTGAGCAAGGGGAATACATTAGTTTTTACACGTTAATCAACCAAAGTACATGCCTTTACTCACTAAAAAGCGAAAACGCCTGCTGTTTATTATAATTTCCTTTTTTATAATTACTGAGCTGGTGCTACGCTGGTGCTTTGGTTTTTGCAATGCAACCCTGTATGTAGCTAGCCCTGATTATGAATACATTGCCGCCCCTAACCAGGACGGTACCCGTTTTGGGAAGCACTACCATATCAACTCGTTTTCGCAGCGTAGCGATGAACCCGATCCCGGTAAGGAAAAAATCCTGGGGTTGGGTGATTCAGTATTATATGGTGGTTCTCCCATCGACCAGGACAGCCTGGCCACTACGCTGTTTACAGCCCGTACCGGGGTACAAATGCTCAATGTATCGGCCGGAAGCTGGGCCCCTGATAATTGCGCGGCTTACCTTAAAAAACAAGGTACCTTTGGCGCAAAAGCCATTATACTTGTAGTTAGCGGGCATGATGCATACGACACTATGAACTTTAAGCCGGTAGTAGGGGTATTGTCATCCTATCCTGAAAAACAATCGGTATTGGCCTGGGGCGAACTGATAAACCGTTATGTAATTTTGCGTTTATTTAAGGGAACTTTTAAGGAGGAAAACGTAACCCAGCCCATAAAGCATAAGGGGAGTATTTTTAATCCCGGCTTTTCTGAGTTAAAAAAAATTGCCCAAAAAGCCGGTATACCATTAATTGTTTATTTGCACCCGGTAAGAATAGAGGTTAGGAAGCACTATAATACTGATGATGCAAAGGAAATTATCACCTGGTGTAACCAAAATAATATTCCGATTGTAAACGGGCTTGATTGCGGTTTTGTTATATCAGATTATCGCGATATAATTCATATGGAGGCCAAAGGGCAAAATAAGCTGGCAGAAGTAATGCAGCAGTATTGCCGGAAAGAAGGAATTGTAAAATAATTACGAATTACGAATTTCAAGGCTTATCCATCCTGCTCAATTCGTAATTCGTAATTGAAAATTCTTAGTTACCCTTAAGTTTCTTCATAAAGTCTTTAAACGCAGGGAAAAACTCCTCAAACAAGGCATTATCCTTATTTTTTAGCAGCACCTCGCCAAACATTTTAAGGCCTATGGCAAACTCTGTGCTTTGGCCCATATCGTTAAACAGGTCTTTGTCCTGCAACATATCTATTGTATTAAACAGGTTGTCGTGGTTGTCAAAAACCACTTCTACACGCCGGTGCAGGTCTTCGCTTTTAGGGCTGTGGATGTGCTCCAGGGTAATCTTGTAATGATTGTAATTTTTATTCAATTTTTTTGATTTTTTTGATGATGAAAAAAAGAAAACCTGCGGTATGTATGTTTCGGCAGGTTTTCCGGTTATATATATAAAGTGGATGTTGTTTTTAAAAAAGCTGTCAGATAATAGCTGTTAGCTTGTTAATGCATCGCGTCGGCCACGTCTATCTTCGTTTTGCCCTCTTTTATAAGCAGTATAAAAGGTATGCAAATGGCGAACAATATGCCCAGGTACATGAATATATCCATATACGCCAGCACGGTGGCCTGTTTCATTACGCCCCCCTGTAGCGCCGCATAAGCTTTTTGCAATGCTTCGTTAGCGGGAAAGCCCTGGGCCATAAAACCTTGCTGTATCTGGTTTAAACGTTGCTGTACGGCATAGTCGGTTACCTGCTCATGGCTTACCAGCGTTACGCGGTGCGCCTGGGTAAAGCGTGTTAAAAACGTACTGATAATGGCTATACCAAATGAACCGCCCAGCTGCCTTAGCATCCCGGTAAAGGCAGCGCCTTCGCCTATGCTCTTGCCTTTAAGCGTACTAAGCGACATGGTGGTTATGGGTACAAACAGCAGCCCTAAGCCAATACCGCGAAGTATGAGCGGCTTAAAGAAATGCTCTACGCCGGTATCGGGTGTCATTACGGCATACATCCACAGGGTAAAACCCACAAAGATGCTAAAGCCGGCCGCAACCATATAGGTTTTCTTCAGGCCACGCTGTATCATCTGGCCTACAAACGGCATCATAAAGGCAGTGGTTAAGGAGCTGGGTATTAGTAAAAGCCCTGCATCAGTAGCCGTCCATCCTAAAATAGACTGGGTATACAGCGGTATAATAAAAGTAGATCCAAACAAGCCAAACCCCATAATAAACGACATAATGGTACCTATGCGCAGGTTACTGTCTTTTAGTACCTTTAGGTTTACTATTGGGTGGTCGTACACACTTTCGCGCCAGATAAAGGCTAACAGGCCAAAAGCGCTCAGTACACTAAGCCCTATAATAAGAGGGTCTTCAAACCAGTCGTCCTGCTGGCCGTGCTCCAGTACAAACTGTAACGAACCAATAAACGCAATAAGGAACAGCATGCCCCACCAGTCTACCTTGTCAGCGCTTAGTTTTTCGCCGTATTTAGGGCTTTTTACATACACAATGGTGAGCATTGTGGCTATTATGCCCAGCGGCACGTTAATGTAAAATATAAAAGGCCAGCTCCAGTTGTCTACAATCCAGCCTCCCAGGGGCGGGCCTAAAGTAGGCCCTACAATAACGCCCATACCATAAATGGCCTGAGCCATGCCGCGTTTTGCTACGGGGTAGCTTTCGGTAATAATGGTTTGTGCTGTTACCAGCAGCGCGCCACCGCCCATACCCTGGAGAAAGCGGAAGGCCACCAGTTCCCAGATGTTTGTGGCATTACCACACAAAAAAGAGGTAACGGTAAACAGGATGATGGATGCGGCAAAATAGTTTCGGCGGCCAAACTGCTGCGAAAGCCAGCTCGTCATGGGTATTACAATTACGTTAGCAATGGCATAGGCTGTAATTACCCAGGCCACATCAGTAAGGGTAGCGCCCAGGCTGCCCCTCATATTATTAAGCGCAACGTTTACAATGGTAGTGTCTACAATTTCAAGCAGGGCACAAAGTACCGCTGTTATGGTTATAATAACCCGCCTGTAACCGTATTCTACCAGGTCGTCACTTATCGGAGATGCTCCTGCCATGTTGTTTTATTTTACGTGTACGTCTACTTCTACGTTCATACCAGAACGAAGCAGCTTCACTTTTTCTTTGTCGTTGTTTTCAGTAAGGGTAATTTTTACAGGAAGCCTTTGCACGGTTTTTACAAAGTTACCGGTAGCATTATCCGGGGGTAGCAGTGAAAAGCGTGCGCCGGTAGCAGGAGAGAATGACGATAGTTCGCCTTCAAATTCCACGCCGGGGAAAGCATCTGCCTCGATAATCACTTTTTGGCCTGCCTTCATTTTTGTTATCTGCGTTTCCTTAAAGTTGGCAATAACCCATGCTGCCTCATCGCTTATAATGTAAAACAGCGCCTGGCCCGGTTGTACCAGCTGCCCCGGCTGGATGTCTACCGTGCTTAGCTGACCGTCTACGGCAGCAGTAACAATAGTATAGCTTTTGTTAAGTTCGGCTGCGGCCAGGGTTGCTTTTGCTTTCTCTATATTGGCTTTTGCCACTTCCGTTTGCGATGCTGATACATTGCTGCGGCTTACGCTGGCGTTACGCTGGCTCTTGCTTGCCTGCTCTGCCTGTTGTAATACCCTAAGGTTCGCTTCGGCTTCCTGCTTGGTGGCCTGTGCCTGCTCAAACTGTTGTTTTGTAATGCTCTTGTTGTTGTACAGGTTCTGGTAACGGGTAAAGTCGTTAGTAGCCCTCCATACGCGCACTTTTGCTGCCTCAATATTACCCTGGCTTGATGCTATGTTAGCATTACTAACCGATACACCTGCTGCCGCGCCGCCCACATCTGCTTTAGCCGCTGCATAGCTGCTTTCTGCCGCCGCAAGTGATGCTTTTGCTTCTTCCACACGCACTACATAGTCTTTGTCATCAATGGTAAACAAGGTATCGCCTTTTTTTACCTGGGCATTGTCTTTAACGTATACTTTAGTGATGTACCCTGATACGCGGGGTATGATAGGGTTCATGTTTTTATCTACCTGGGCGTCATCAGTAGTTTCGTGCGCCTGCGCGTGTATGTACTTATACGTTCCGTAACCGCCGCCTAATACTACAAGGGCGATAAGTATAACAAGGAACTTCTTATTTGTTTTTTTCTTCTCTTCCATGATGGGTTATTTGTTTTGTGTAAGATTAAATGAAGTAGTTAATTTTCCTGAAGCGTTAAGCAGCTCATAAAAACGTTCAGTAATATCTGCTTTGCTAAACGTCTGGTTAAGTTTTGCCTGTAGCTGCTGCACGTCGGCCTCAAGCAGGTCGTTAGTGTCTACAAGGCCGTTATCATACTTGTCTTTTACAATGCGGTAGTTTTCGTCGGCCTGGGTAACAGCTTCGGTATACACCTTGTTTTGCTTTATGGCAAAGTTGTAATTTTCAAGCGCGGTTTTTACCTGCACTTTTACATTCTCGGTCATCAGGTCAAGCTGCTGGTGCGTTTCGTTGCGGCGGCTTTCGGCGGCTTTTATCTTTTTATTGTTTTTCCAGATGCCGGCAATATCATACGATAATCCCACACCTACGTTAGCAGCGTTATATACCTCAACAAAATTCGGTACGTTAATGTACACATACCCGGCAGCCAGAGACAGCGAAGGGTAGTAGCCCGCCCTTGCAATCTTAATCTCATTCTCTGCGGCTTTCTCCTGGTAGCGAATGGCCTCAAGGTCGCTGCGCTGCGCTATGGCATCGGCTTCGGTAACGGCAACCTGTGCATCCTGGTTTTTAAAGTAACCGTTCTCTATGCCTATTTCGGTATTTTCAGGAAGGTGCAGTAATGTTACCAGCTGGTAATTGATGGTTACAACATTCTTTTTAGCCTCTTCAAGGCTTACCTGTATGTTGCTGGCCTGTAACTGCGACTTAAGCAGGTCGTTCCGCGCTATAAGCCCGTTCTCTTCCATGGCAGTAAAGTCCTTCACCCGCTGGTTAGCGCTCTTAAGGTTTTCTTCAATAAGCGTAACCGACTGCTGTGCTTTGTAAAGGTTAGTGTATAAAATCACCGTTTGCAGTGCCAGCTGTTCTTTAGTATAGGCCGCGTTAAAGGTTTGCGCCTTATAGGCATTGTCGCTTGCCGCGATGCTGTTTTTTATTTTACCTCCGGCGAATATGGGCAGGCCGGCATTGGCAAGGCCAAACATGGCGCTGTTTACCGTGGGAGTTGATGAGCCACTACCGGAATCGGTACCATCGGCAGGGGCGCTGCCACCGATATTTTTAAGGTTTATGGTAGGGTCGCTAACACGCAGGTATTGCCCGGTTACGGTAAACGATGGGTAGGCGGTGTTCTTTGCATTGCCAAGTTCCAGTTTCGCCGTTTCTACCCGCGTATCCGCAAGGCTGGCCTCGGTGCTTTTTGTTACGGCCAGGTTTACGGCTTCGTCCAGCGACAGCTGTTGCTTTTGCTGCGCGTGCACGGCGGCACCCGTTACAAGCAGAAGCCCTAAGGGCAGCAGTTGTTTAATTTTCATGTGCTAAAAGCGCTTTAATAGTTTGTTTGATGTGATGTGTTACTTCGGTTTTTACGTAGTGGTCGTACTTCTCTTCGGTGTCCAGGTTCAGCGTTTTTTCAAAGTACAGCCTGTTGGTATGAAAATGTGTAAGGATACCCAATATGGTGGTAGGGATAAGGGTAATGTTTATGTCCTTGCGGAAGATGCCCTTTTCCTGCCCGTCTTCAATAATCTTACAAAAGATGGCCGAGTTTTCTTTTTTTATATCCATAAAAGAATCCATGTTGAGGATCCTTTTTTTGGTAGACAACTCAAAGTGCATAATCTGGTACATGCACTTATTCTGGTTGATACGCGATATATACAGGTCTATTAACCGGTCTACTTTCTGGGTAGGGGAGAGGTCTTCGTTAAAGATGGTTTGCAGCTGCATTTTCATGCCCGATGTACGGTAGATGATGAGCGCTTCCAGCAGTTTTTCTTTCGACCCGAAATAGTAGGATATCATCGCGATATTTACATTAGCCTCCTTAGCTATGGTGCGGATGGAAGCGCCGTCAAACCCATCCTCAGCAAACAGCCTTTCAGCCACCTGCAATATCTCGGTTTGTTTTTCATTAAATTCTATCATGGCGATACTCTTAAATTACATTGCAAAGTTAAACACTTGTTTAAATTAAACGTTTGTTTAAACATATGCTTAACATAATATTAACAGAAAACGGTTGCGTTTGCACTCATAGATAAATTCTATATTGATAAGTTATTTATTTTATAATCAGAATTATGTTAATGTTTATATAAAGTGATAGTTTTAATATTAATATTTGTAATGTGTTTAAAGCGGATGTATTGATTTTGTCATTTTTGGCTCAATATTAATCTACTGTTTTAGTAGAGTATGTAAAATTTTTCCCTAAATTTGTTAGGCTTGCGCGTAACCCTGTAATGGTAAGCAGGCGTTTTTCTTTTTGACATCGTTATGAAACACCCTATTTATACCGCTAATTATTTAAAATCCGGAGTGCTCCCGGACAAACAAAAAACAGAAAACTGGATAGAAGACCTGTTTCGTTGGATGTTTTGCATAGGGCCGCAATTTGCCGTTTACGATTACTTTTTAGCCGAAGAAAACGCACTGCGCGCCACCCTTAAAGAGCTGCTGCTTTCGGCGGGTGTTGAAGAAGCCAACTGCGATGCTTTTATCTCTGCGTTGGATGGTAAAGCTATTGAAATCCATCACCAGCTTGAGGAAGACTTAAAGGCCATCTTCCGGTTTGACCCGGCGGCCAAATCACGCAGCGAGGTGCTGGTAGCCTACCCGGGCTTTTTTGCCATAGCCGTATACCGGATAGCGAATAAGCTCTGGAAGATGAAAGTGCCGCTTTTGCCCCGCATGCTAAGCGAATATGTGCACGGTAAAACGGGTATAGACATTCACCCGGGCGCTACCATAGGGAGCCGCTTTTTTATAGACCACGGCACGGGCATAGTAATAGGCGAAACCGCCGTTATAGGCAACGATGTAAAAATGTACCAGGGCGTTACCCTGGGTGCGCTGAGTGTGCTAAAAGCCGAGGCCGACACCAAGCGCCATCCCACCATAGGCAATGATGTTACCATATATGCCAACGCCACCATACTGGGCGGGCGTACGCTGATAGGCAACGGCAGCGTGATAGGGGGCAATGTTTGGATAACGCATTCTGTGCCCGAAAATGCGCTGGTGTACCATAAAAGTGAGGCCACAATCAAGACGAAGGAAGTATTCCCCGAACCGTTAAACTTTGTTATATAATATTTCAATATCAAAATAAATTATGAAAGCAGAAAGTATTTTACAAACAATAGGCAACACGCCGCACGTAAAGCTGGGAAAGCTGTTCCCCGGTAAAAACGTGTGGATAAAGCTGGAGCGCACCAACCCCGGCAACAGCATTAAAGACCGTATAGCCCTGGCCATGATAGAAGATGCCGAGGCTAAAGGCATACTGACCAAAGAAAGTGTTATTATTGAGCCTACATCGGGCAACACGGGTATAGGCCTGGCACTGGTAGCGGCCGTTAAAGGCTATAAACTGATACTGGTAATGCCCGAGAGCATGAGTGTGGAACGCCGCAAGCTGATGTCGATATACGGCGCGGAATTTGAACTTACCCCGCGCGAACTGGGTATGAAAGGCGCTATAGCCAAAGCAGCTGAACTTACTGCCGCTACGCCTAACGCATGGTCGCCAAGCCAGTTTGATAACCCTGCCAATGTTGAGGTACACCGCAAAACCACCGCTAAGGAAATTATAGCCGACTTCCCTGAAGGGGTAGGCTACGTGATTACCGGAGTGGGCACAGGCGGCCACATAACCGGTGTAGGCGAGGTGTTGAAGCAAGAATGGCCGGACATAAAAGTATTTGCCGTAGAGCCGGAACTTTCGCCCGTGCTGAGCGGCGGCGCACCGGGCCCGCACCCCATACAGGGTATAGGTGCCGGGTTTGTACCGAGCATTTACAATAGCGAATTTATAGACGGCGTAATACAGGTAAGCAAAGACGAGGCCTTTGCCTTTGCCCAGCGTATTGCTAAAGAAGAGGGCATATTAGTGGGTATATCTACCGGGGCATCGCTCGCGGCAGTCAGCAAAAAGATTGACGAGATACCCAACGGCGCTACCGTGCTTACCTTTAACTACGATACAGGAGAAAGGTATTTATCGGTTGAGGGATTGTTTTAATTTATGATTTCAGATTTCAGATTGAGCTTCACTCAAGCCGTAGAAATCATTAGATAAAAATGGCTGTCTAATTTTAGACAGCCATTTCTTATATCGATTGTTAGCGTTTGAGTGAAGCTCAATCTGAAATCTACATTCTGAAATCTGAAATTACTCCTTAATCCTCACCTCAAACATCTTATCCCACAGTTTTCCGGTAATAAAAAACGTACCCGTTTTAGGGTTGTATGCAATACCGTTAAGCACGTTGGTTTGCGGGGTTTTGTTTATTTTGGTTTCAAGTTCGGCCATATTCAGTATGCCTTCAACCGCTCCGGTGGCAGGGTCTATCACCATAATGCCGTTAGTCTGGTACACGTTAGCGTATAATTTACCGTTTACATATTCCAGTTCGTTAAGCTCCTTAATTTTACGGTCTCCGGCATAAACGTTTATGTAGTCAACCTCCTGCAGCGTTTCGGGGTCAAGCTTGTATATCTTTTCGCTGCCGTCGCTTTGGTACAGGTACTTGTCGTCGTGCGTAAGGCCCCAGCCCTGTATGGCTTTGGCATAGTTAAAATCTTTTATCTTGTTAAGGTTATCGGCGTTGTAAATAAAACCGGTATTTTCCTTCCAGGTAAGCTGGTAAATTTTATTGTTAAAAATGGTAATGCCTTCGCCAAAGTACTTGCCGTCAAGCGATACTTTCTTATACGCCTCACCGGTTTTGTAGTCTTCCTTGCGCAGTACCGATTGGCCGTACTGCCCCGTACCTTCTACCAGCGTATCGCGGTAAAACTCCAGCCCCTGGGTGTACGAAGTAACATCGTGCGGATAGGTATTTACAATTTCGTATGAAAGTATCTTTGCTTTAACGCCGCTTATTATCTCTATCCTGCCGCTGCTTTCGCCATAGCCGTCGGGGTAATAGGTAGTGGCTTTAATATCCTGGTAACCCAGCTTTACATTGTTTAACGGCACGCTTAGCTTTTCGTTGCCTTTTACACTACCAACTTTTTTATTGGAAAGATAGTACACAACTGAATCAATTTGCTGTTTTTCGGGGTTCGATACCGTTAGGGGAAGCGTCTCCCCGGCGGTATATTGCCCTTTTATTGCCGAAAAATCGATGGGGAACAATTTATTTTTCTCCTCCTGGGTTTTAGAACAGCTTATAACAAGTACTCCCAATGCAATGAGAGATAATGCTTTATACATTTTTATCGGGTTTTAAATATCTGTAGCAATATACAACGACGTTTTATATTGGGCAATATGCTTGCAAAAAAAGAAAAAGGTTGTAAATTTGCACCGGCAAGTCCTACACGACCAGCTCCTGCAGACTCCTCCAGGGTGGGAACGCAGCAAAGGTATGTGGTTGTAGCGGTGCGATGTAGGTCGCTTGCCATTTTTTTCTTTTTTTAGATGATCTCCGTTAGGGGATTTTTTTTGACCTCACCCCGGCCCTCTCCAAAGGAGAGCGAGCAGTTTCACTCAAATAAAACATAGTTGGCAAAGGCCACAAAGAAGGCACAAAGTTTTTCAAAGTTAATTTTGGGCTACATGATTATTTATAGTGCTGATTTTCTTTGTGCGACTTTGTGCCCTCTTTGAGAATCTTTGTGCTATAGCTTTAGGCTTTTTCACCTCAAAAAAGTAATTTAGCGGCTCTTAGAGAAATACACACATGAGCAAAGTAATATTCATAACCGGCGGCTCGTCGGGCATCGGCAGGTCTGTAGGCGAGTTTTTAATCGAAAAAGGCTACCGTGTATACGGCACCAGCCGTAACCCTGACAAAGTTTTTGAATCGAAGTTCCCCCTCGTGGCCGTTGACGTGCGTAATGCCGAAAGCATAAAGGCCGCCATAGCCCATGTAGTTGCCGAAGCCGGAACTATAGATGTACTGGTAAACAACGCCGGGGTAGGCATTACCGGGCCGATTGAAGAAATTCCCGCTGCCGAGATACAAAACCATTTTGAGGTAAACCTTTTTGGCCCTATCGAGGTTATGAAAGCCGTGCTTCCGCAAATGCGCAAACAAAAAAGGGGACTCATAATAAACATTACAAGCATAGCAGGGTACATGGGGCTGCCGTACCGTGGCATTTATTCCGCGTCTAAAGGCGCGCTGGAACTGATAACCGAAGCGCTGAGCATGGAGGTAAAAGGCTTTGGCATTACCATAACCAGCGTAGCCCCTGGCGACTTTGCCACAAACATTGCCGCAGGCCGTTACCATGCCCCGGTAATTTCAGGGTCACCCTATGAGGTACCTTACGGAAACACGCTCAAGGAGATGGATACACACGTAGATACCGGCAGCAACCCGCTGCAAATGGCCGAGGCAATATATGCTATAATGAAAGACCCAAACCCCAATGTACACTATAAAGTAGGCGCTTTTATGCAAAAGTTCAGCATAGTGCTTAAGCGGGTGCTTCCGGACAAACTGTATGAAAAAATGCTGATGAACCATTATAAGTTGTAGTTTTACAGTAGATTTTTAAACATTAAAAAAGAGACTATGAAATTTTTTATTGATACCGCAAACCTGGCACAAATTAAAGAAGCACAGGAACTTGGCGTTCTTGATGGCGTTACTACAAACCCTTCGCTTATGGCTAAAGAAGGTATTACGGGCAAAGACAACATCCTTAAGCATTATGTAGACATCTGCAACCTTGTGGAAGGCGATGTGAGCGCCGAGGTTATAGCGCTTGACTTTGACGGCATGGTGCGCGAAGGCGAAGAGCTTGCCGACCTGCATGAGCAAATAGTGGTAAAGCTGCCCCTTACTAAAGATGGTATTAAGGCATGTAAATATTTTTCGGACAGGGGCATTAAAACCAATGTAACCCTTGTATTCTCGGCCGGGCAGGCACTGCTTGCCGCTAAGGCAGGCGCTACGTATGTGTCGCCATTTGTAGGCCGCCTTGATGATATCTCTACCGACGGGCTTAACCTTATCGATGAGATTCGCCTGATTTATGACAACTACAGTTTTGAAACCCAGATTTTGGCAGCATCAGTGCGCCACACCATGCACGTTGTTAACTGTGCCAAGATAGGTGCCGATGTTATTACCGGCCCGCTTAGTGCTATTTCAGGTCTGCTGAACCACCCGCTTACCGACCTGGGCCTTGCGCAGTTCCTTGCAGATTATGCTAAAGGCAACCAATAAGTTTTGGGTTGACTTACTATTCTACAAATACAAAATCCCGGTTGTACTTACGCGGCCGGGATTTTTTGTTAGAAAGAATTACAATATAATGTTAATTTTTGACAGGTGCTGTTGCTGCTAAAACTATTTACTATACATTTGTAATGCATACAAATCACAATACCATGTTTACAAACAAACTGCATCATCATCATTTCAGCACTGGCTCAAACGCGAGGAGGAAATGATATGGCAGTAACCTAAGATATTTCATAAACCCGTTTGAGTAAGTCAGGCGGGTTTTTTGTTTGTACCAGTACTACTCACACCGCTTTATTTACTCAGGCACCACAAACAAACACCATGGGTACATTAAAAATTGCAGTACAAAAAAGCGGCCGCCTGAGCGAAAAATCATTACAATTATTAAGTGATTGCGGCATACGCCTGAGCAATGGCGAGCGCAGGCTCAAGGCAGTATCGCCAAATTTTCCGGTTGAGATCTTGTTTTTAAGGGATGACGACATTCCGCAGTACGTAGAAGAAGGCGTAGCCGATGCAGGCATACTGGGCCAGAACGAAGTGTGGGAAAAAAATAAGGACGTTACCGAAGTGAAACCGCTGGGCTTTGCCGGATGCAGGCTTTCACTGGCCGTGCCAAAGGATGCTTTATATACAGGGCCTGACTTTTTCAACAACAGGAAAGTTGCCACCAGCTACCCGGTTATTTTGCAGAAGTATTTTGATGAAAACAACATAAACGCTCAAATAGAAACCATTAGCGGCAGCGTAGAGATAGCCCCCGCTATAGGCCTTGCCGACGGTATTTTTGATATTGTAAGTACGGGCAGCACGCTACAGATTAACGGCCTTAAAGAAGTAGAGCAGGTAATAAAAAGTGAGGCGGTACTGATTGCCAACAAAACCCTGACCCCTGAAAAGCAGGAAATACTTGATAAGCTGCTGTTCCGCATACAATCGGTACGCAACGCGGCAGAGAACAAATACATATTACTTAATGCCCCAAATGAGTCGGTTGCCGAAATAAGCCGCATATTACCCGGCATGAAAAGCCCTACCGTACTACCCCTTGCCGAGGAGGGGTGGAGCAGCATCCACTCCGTAATTCGTGAAGATACCTTTTGGGACATTATCGATAAACTTAAGGCGCTTGGCGCGGAAGGGATTTTAGTAACAAATGTTGAAAAAATGATACTTTAAGTTATGATACAGAAAGTAGTAAACCCCGACATAGCTCAATGGCGCTCGCTTTGCGAAAGGCCGGCCATAGCTGCCGACGACCTTGATGCCGTGGTACAACAAATATTTACCGAAATCCGCCAGAATGGCGACGCGGCATTATGCAAATACACCGCCTTGTTTGATGGTTCCAATCCAGTCGAGATCACGGTATCACAAGAGGAAATAGCTGCCGCCGTAGCTTTGGTTCCGGAAGAATTAAAAAGCGCTATACAACTGGCAAAAGCCAATATTGAAAAATTTCATACCGCACAGGCAGAGGAGAAAAAGATTATTGAAACCACAGCCGGAGTTACCTGCTGGCGTGAAAGCCGTGGCATAGAGCGAGTGGGTATTTACATTCCGGGTGGGTCGGCGCCGCTGTTTTCTACGGTGCTGATGCTTGCGGTGCCTGCCGCCATTGCCGGTTGTAAAGAAGTACTGCTGTGCACCCCGCCCGATAAGCGGGGCAATATCAACCCTGCTATACTCTATGCCGCGCAGCTGGCAGGGGTTACGGCTGTATATAAAGTGGGTGGTATACAGGCCATTGGCGCGCTTACGTTTGGTACAGAAAGCATTGGCAAAGCCGATAAAATTTTCGGGCCTGGCAACCAGTACGTTACTGCTGCAAAACAGGCCGCCTTTGCTTACGGTACAGCCATCGACCTCCCCGCCGGGCCAAGCGAACTGTTGGTAATTGCAGATGAATCGGCTAACGCTGAATTTGTTGCAGCCGATTTGCTCTCCCAGGCGGAGCACGGTGCCGACAGCCAGGTGGTACTGGTATCGGACAGTGAGGCTTTGGTAATTAAAGTAAGCAAAGCCTTACAGGAACAGGTAGAAGAACTTCCCCGCAGGGAAATTGCCCTAAAAGCATTGCAGAATAGCCGTGCTATTATTTTGCCCGATACCCAGAAGTGCCTTAACTTTAGTAACGCTTACGCCCCCGAGCACCTTATTATTGCCACCCGCGATGCCGATGTATTGGCGGAAGCCGTAACAAACGCGGGTTCGGTATTTATAGGCAACTACAGCTGCGAGAGCGCCGGCGATTATGCCAGCGGTACTAACCATACGCTGCCTACTAACGGCTATGCCCGCAGCTACAGTGGGGTATCGCTGGACAGTTTTGTAAAGAAAATAACCTTTCAGAAAATCACGGCACAGGGGCTGCAAAACATAGGCCCGGCTATAGAGGCCATGGCAGTGGCAGAGCAGCTACAGGCACACAAAAACGCGGTGACCATTCGATTAAAAACGCTTTAATATGTTTGACCTCAGTAAAATAGTACGCCCTAATATATTGGCTTTAAAGCCCTACAGCTCTGCGCGCGATGAGTTTAAAGGTACCGCCACGGCCTACCTTGATGCCAACGAAAACCCGTACGGTATGTTTAACCGCTACCCAGATCCGCAACAAAAGCAGCTCAAGGAAGCACTTTCCAAATTAAAAAATGTACCGCAGGAAAATATTTTTGTGGGCAACGGCAGCGATGAGGCCATCGACCTGTGTTACCGCATTTTTTGCGAACCGGGTAAAGACAGCGCGCTCACGTTTACGCCTACTTATGGCATGTACAGCGTTTCGGCAGATATCAATAATGTAACGCTGGTTGAGCTTCCTTTAGATAAAAACTTCCAGATTGATGTAGATAAAACATTGCCATTATTCAAAAGAGAAAACCTGAAGCTCGTGTTTATCTGTTCGCCTAACAACCCCACCGGGAACAGTATTGACGCCATCGAAACCATCCTTAAAAACTTTGACGGTATAGTGGTGGTTGATGAGGCGTATATCGATTTTAGCGCAAGTGCGTCGTTGTTAGAAAAGCTGGAACTATATCCTAACCTCGTTGTACTGCAAACCTTTAGTAAAGCCTGGGGGCTGGCTGCAGCCCGTGTGGGCCTGGCGTATGCAAGTGCCGAAATTATCAGTTATTTCAACAAGGTAAAGCCGCCCTACAACGTGAGCCGCCTTAACTATACCGTTGCCCTTGCCGCGATAAGCCAGCCGGAACTTTTTGAAAACCAAAAAAATAAACTGCTGGCCGAACGCGAAAAAATGGTGCATTCGCTGCAAAAATTAAATGTTGTAAAAAAAGTATATCCATCGGATGCCAACTTTTTGCTGGTTGAAGTAACTGATGCAGACGGCATTTATAATTCCCTGGTGCAAAAAGGCATCATCTTGCGCAACAGGAATAACGTAGTGCCTGACTGCCTGCGCATAACCATTGGCTCCGCCGAAGAAAATGACTTATTATTGACTGCCCTAAACGAACTTCCCTAAAAATGAAAAAAATATTGTTTATAGACCGAGACGGCACCGTGATTATCGAACCTGTTATCGACCAGCAGGTAGACAGCCTTGAGAAGCTGGAGTTTTATCCGGGTGTGTTTTCAGGCCTTGGCAAAATAGCCAGGGAGCTGGATTATGAGTTGGTTATGGTTACTAACCAGGACGGCCTGGGTACCGATTCGTTTCCCGAAGATATGTTTTGGCCGGCCCAGAACGCCATGCTTAAAGCCTTTGAAAACGAGGGCATAAAGTTTGCCGAAATATTGGTAGACCGCAGCTTTCCACACGAGAACCTGCACACCAGGAAACCAGGTACCGGCATGCTCACGCATTACATTAAGGGTAATTACGACCTTGAGAACAGCTACGTAATAGGTGATCGTTTTACTGATGTGCAGCTGGCGCAAAACCTGGGCTGCAAGTCGATTTTTATGGGAGCGGACTGCGAGGATGCCTCACTGTGTGAAACCAGTTGGGAAGGCATTTACCGCTTCCTGAAAAGCCAGCCCCGTAAAGCGACGGTAATCCGAAAAACAAATGAAACCAGTATCGAAGTTACCGTTAACCTCGACGATAACAGCAAAACCACTATTGGTACCGGTTTAGGCTTTTTTGACCACATGCTCGACCAGGTGTCGCGCCACGGCGGTATTGGTCTCGATATTAAAGTGCAGGGAGACCTTTGGGTAGACGAGCATCACACGCTTGAAGATACGGCATTGGCATTGGGCGAAGCGTTCCTGAATGCACTGGGCAGTAAAAAAGGCATAGAACGCTACGGCTTCTTATTGCCTATGGATGACTGCCTGGCGCAGGTCGCTATCGACTTTGGCGGGAGGCCGTGGCTGGTGTGGGATGCCGAATTTAAACGCGAGAAAATAGGCGAACTGCCTACCGAGATGTTCTTCCACTTTTTTAAGTCGTTTAGTGATACTGCGAAGTGCAACCTCAACATAAAAGCCGAGGGCACTAACGAACACCACAAGATAGAATCCATTTTTAAAGCCTTCGCGAAGGCCATAAAAATGGCTGTTGCGAAAACGGATAATTACGCAATTCCCAGCACAAAAGGCACACTATGATAGCTATTGTAAAATATAATGCAGGTAACACCATGTCGGTCGACAATGCCCTGAAACGGCTGGGCTACGATTGTATTATTACTGATGATGCCGCTACGCTACAGGCGGCAGATAAGGTGCTGTTTCCGGGAGTGGGGCATGCAGCTCCGGCTATGGCCTATTTAAAAGAACGCGGACTTCACGAAATTATAAGGTCGCTCACACAGCCCGTATTAGGCATTTGCCTGGGCATGCAGCTAATGTGCAGCTATACCGAAGAGGGGAGTACCGACGGGATTGGGATTTTTGATACCGAAGTACTTAAATTTCCGCCGGAAGATAAGGTGCCCCACATGGGCTGGAACAGCCTGCAATGCCTTGAAAACGTGTTTCTACGGGATGCCTGCCATGAAAAAGACATGTATTTTGTGCACAGTTACTATGCCGAACTCTGTGAGTACACTACCGGCGTAACCGATTATATACTACCTTTTAGCGCGGCCTTGCAAAAAAATAACTTTTACGCGGTGCAGTTCCACCCCGAGAAATCGGGTAGTGCGGGCGAGCAGTTACTTAAGAACTTTTTAGCCTTATGAAGATTATACCGGCCATAGATATAATAGGGGGCAAGTGCGTGCGCCTTACCCAGGGCGATTATGCGCAACAGACAAACTATAACGAAAATCCGCTTGAGGTCGCCAAAATGTTTGAAGCCGCCGGTATACAGTACCTGCATTTGGTTGACCTGGATGGCGCTAAAAACGGGCGTATTACCAACCAGGCAGTACTCGAAAAAATCGCAAAAAACACATCACTGCACATTGACTTTGGCGGAGGCCTTAAAACCGATGAAGACGTGCAGGCAGCCTTTAACAGCGGCGCGAAACAAATAACCGCCGGGAGCATTGCCGTTAAATCGCCGGAAACGGTTTACCGTTGGATAGCAAAATTTAGCGCCGATAAAATTATATTGGGGGCTGACTGCCGCAACCGTAAAATATCGGTAAACGGTTGGCAACAAGAAAGTGAACTCGATGTAATCGACTTTGTAAACCAATACAAAACTAAAGGTATACAGCAGGTAATCTGTACCGATATCAGTAAAGATGGCATGCTGCAGGGACCATCGTTTGAGCTGTATACCGAGCTGCTTACAACAGGCATTGGCCTTGTAGCCAGCGGTGGCGTTACCACTATTAACGATGTTGTCATGCTTAAACAAATGGGGTGCACGGGTGCTATAATTGGCAAAGCCATTTATGAAGGCACCATTACCTTAAAACAACTGACAGAACTATGCTAAAGAAACGGATAATTCCCTGCCTTGATATAAAGAACGGGCGCGTGGTAAAGGGCGTAAACTTTTTGGGCCTGGCCGATGCCGGCGACCCTGTAGAGCTTGCTGCACGCTATGCTGCCGAGGGTGCCGACGAACTGGTATTCCTCGACATCACCGCTACGCTCGAAAAGCGCAAAACCCTGGCCGAACTGGTTAGCCGCGTGGCAGCCGCCATCAACATCCCGTTTACGGTGGGTGGGGGTATCAACACGGTAGACGATGCCGAATACCTCATTCGACGCGGGGCAGATAAGGTGAGCCTGAACTCGGCTGCGGTTAAAAATCCGCCACTGATAAAAGAGATTAGCGATACGCTGGGCTGCCAGGCGGTGGTGGTGGCTATTGACGCCAAGCGCGTTAATGATGAATGGGAAGTATTTATCAACGGCGGCCATACGGCAACCAGTATAAAAGTAACTGACTGGGCGCAGCAGGCCGAAGCCCTGGGCGCGGGTGAAATTTTGCTTACCTCTATGGATAAGGACGGTACCAAGAGCGGTTTTGCACTTGGTTTATTAAAAGAAGTATGCAATGTGACAAACATACCCGTTATCGCTTCGGGTGGTGCGGGGAGCATGGCGCATTTTGCTGAGGTATTTACACAGACAGAAGCTACAGCAGCGCTGGCGGCAAGCCTGTTCCATTATGGGGAGCTTTCTATTCCCGATTTAAAAGATTATTTAAAACTACAAAACTTACCCATACGATGATACTTGACTTTGAAAAACAAAACGGGCTGATTCCCGCAATAATACAGGATGCCGCTACCCAAAAAGTGCTGATGCTGGGCTACATGAATGAAGAAGCTTTGGCCAAAACACAGCAGGAGGGCAGGGTAACGTTCTTTAGCCGTACCAAAAACAGGCTGTGGACCAAGGGCGAAACATCAGGCAATTACCTCACGGTGAAAAATATTATGCAGGACTGCGATAATGATACGCTGCTGATTACCGTAATTCCTGACGGTCCGGTCTGCCATACAGGCGCGCAAACCTGCTTTGGTGATGTGGATGCCAAGGGCTTTTTATACCAGCTGGAACAAACCGTAGCACAGCGTGCGGATGATGATGTAGCTGAATCCTACACCAACAGCCTGTTGAAACGAGGCATCAATAAAGTCGCCCAAAAAGTAGGGGAGGAAGCGGTGGAGCTGGTCATAGAAGCCAAAGACGATAACGCCGACCTGTTTAAAAACGAAGCCGCCGATTTGCTGTTCCATTTTATGGTACTGCTCAGGGCAAAGGGTTTTACGCTGGAAGAAATTGAAGGGGTATTGAGAGATAGGGCGAAGTGAGACCTAATCTGGGCTGATAAGATCGCTTTTAGAAAAAGTAATGGCCTTATTATTATCAACAGCTACTAATTCAACTGTACTGGTTTTGGTACCGTAAGTATATCCGGTTTTTGTATCGTCAACCGTTTCAACAGACATTGAATACGTACCATTAATCGAGGGGTTTTCAGCAGACCGGATCACTAAGTTGCCATTTTTAAGAATGCCTATCTTCGCTTCTATATTGCCGTGCTTCAACGTTCTTATAAGCATATCACTTCCCACTATTTCCACACTGTTGTACGTAAATCCGTAGCTCAACTCGGGTTGGGCTACATCTTTACCTTCCAGATAGCAATAATCTAAATGCCATGTACCATTGAGGTTAGGCTTCGGGTTTAACGGATAAAACCAAATAAATAACAGGCTGAGCACTACCAGTATAGCTATTATCCATCTTTTGTATCTCATTGATTGGCTATTGGGCACTGCAATATATTAATAATACAGCCTGAAATCAAGCAGCTTGCACAGCGCGTAATATTTTTTGTGCAGCTCCTCTACGATGTTTATCACATCATCATCCTCTTCAAAAAGGCTGAAAAACGCCTTATCCAGACCACTGCTGGTTACCCTGTAGGACTTCTCTCCATAGCCCGATACCGCCTTTGCGCCGGTAATGTCTAAAAAATACTGGGCTTCCTCACTGGTAAGGTCAACCGTTTTTGCATTGGCAAAGTGTAGTATCTTGCCTTTAAGGCGGCCTTCAAACAGTTCGGCAATCTCTTCCATACTGTAGTAATAGCCACCCAGGGCAATGTTGTTTTCCTGCCCAGGCATTATCAAGTATATAATTTCGTAGTTCTTAAAATTATGGTCGCTATACAATAGGGCGTTCAGGCTTTCCTCAAGCCCTTCAATGCTGTCGCAGGTTTTGTAAATGCTGCCTATACCGGTTTCAAAAGCCAGCCGCTCCAGGTTACCTACGGTTTCGGTAACCACCTGCGCATCAACATCCGCTACGGCTTCGAGGCAAAAAATAAAATTATCATCGTTCATTTGTCAACCTTTGGGTACTATCTCTAACAAAGGTAATGCCGAATTGTTAGTTTTAATATAGCAGGCTGTTGCAAAAGTTTTTTACAGCCATTCCCAACCTTTACTACTAAAACGTTATCCTTATATAAAAAACCAATCGTCATGAGGTATCTTTTCCTACTCATTTTCTTTTCAGGATACAGCCAGGTATTTACCTACCAGGGCAATGTAAGCGATAACGGCTACCCGCTGCCGGGCGCCACAATTTGCGTAAAGGGAACAACAAACTGCACGTCGTCTGACATTGATGGTAATTATTCCATACTGGTAAACAAGGGCGACGAACTCGTTATTAATTTTATAGGCATGCAAACGGTAACCCTTAAAGTTACGGGGCCTAATACGAATAAAGCGGCTGTAAAAAGTGGCAACGTAGTACAGCCCATTTTAAGCGATGCCTTTAGCAACAGCATCAACCGTGAGAATGACACGCTGGAGGTTTCGGTGCCGTCGGGTACAACCCCTGATTATTCTGATAAGAAATATGCCTACGCCGATGTTGCCTTGATAAAAAAATCGGCAGGTGATGTATACCACCTTAAGCACAAGGGTGAATATAATACGCTGTATCTTGAGTTGTTTAGCGAGTTTATAACCGGGCAGCCCATACGGCAGCACCACTTTCAAAATAGCTATGCGCAGGGCAGGAGCTTAAACGGCGAAGCTACCTACCAGGGGCCGGAAACTAACGAGGTTTTCAGTTGGGGGCCATTGGTAAGTACGCTGCAAACATCGGGCACGGCTACGCCTTATTACCCTAATGGCGCTATTATAAGCGGTGTAGGCAACGCTGTGCCGTTATACAACCGTAATGATTTTTTCAGGAATACCTTTGAGCAGAAAACCACACTGTCCACGCGTTTTGTAATGCGCAACCGCGATTACCTAAAGCTCAACCTGGGCTACAGGAACAGTAACGTGAGCCTGCCCACCGGTAAAAATGATGAGGTTAATGCTACACTGGCCTATCATAAGCATTATGATGCGCATCAAATCTCGGCAAACATCAACGTTAACCGTTACGAAAACAACCTGAGTAATGCCAACTTTATATACAATAAAGCCATTTTTGCCAATGCCACAACACCGGCACATTTTAACAGCAAAGCCGGCGATGTACTGCCTAACGGCCTGCCCCGAAATTTTAGCGCACTTGAAAATAACCCGTATTACCTGCTGCACAACAACCGAGATACAAATACAAGCAGCCAGGGCGGACTCTTTGTGAGCGATACCTATACTAAAAATAATGTGGAAAATACAATAAGGGTGGTGTCGCAGTTTTCTGATATTAAAAATACGGCAGGAAATATTCCTTTTGCGGCACAGGTAAGTAACCCGGATTATAATGAACGGACCGAAAAATACAGCATGCTAAACGTTTCAGATGCCTTTAAATATACTTTTAGTTCCCGCACCCGCATTGGCGCCAGCCTTGATGCCAAATACCAGAACCGGCTGTTGAACCGTGAGTATGGGAGTGGCTATACCAGCTTGGCAGGCTACCCCGGTAACCCTGCGGAGCAGTATACAGTAAGGCGGGAACAAAACCGTTTTGAAACCGGCCTGAACGTTAACGCAAGCCATGAGTTACAGGATATTTTTTATTACAACGACGATGACCTGAGGTTTGAGGCAGGAGGAGGGCTTGCCTATTCTTCAACCGTAAAAAAAAATGTGTATGGCAACGCTACGGCGGGTTTTGTGTGGAATAATTTTATTACGCGCAACCTTAGCATTTACGGGCATGCGTCCTACAAAGCGTATGAGCCCGACCTGCAAAACAACAACCTCTACTTTAACAGCCTTGCCTACCGCATCGACCAGTTTAAGCAGATGGGTAACAACTACGAAATTTTTACACCAAATACTACCAGCACTACAAAAGAGAACAATTACACGGCAGGCGTACGCTATGATTCACGTGTAGATATGGAACTTGAACTGTACCGTAAAAATGTAAAAGGCTTATATGCACCCCTGTACCAGGGCGATGGTTTTGCGTGGTTGCCCGCTGTAGATTATTACCAAAAGGGGCTTGAATTTACACTTAACTATAACCGTTACCTCGACCTCGGAAATAGCAACCGCCTGCAGTTATCTACCAACTTTAATTTTACCGCATATAAAAACGAGGTAACCGGCATCAGTGGTAATTATGCACGTATACCCATAGCGGGTTTTGCAGATGTAAATAAAAACTACATAGTGGGCCAGCCGTTGGGGGTTATTATGGGCAGTGCCTATAAAAGGGATGCTTACAATAATATTATCATCGATAGCCAGGGTTTCCCTGAAGTGGCCGGTGTGCCTAAGGTTATCGGCAACCCAAACCCTGATTTCGTCGTGGGGTTTTCGCAGGGGTTTCATTACAAAAAATTTAGCCTTAAGCTTAATCTCGACTGGAGCCAGGGCGGTGACCTGTGGAACGGTACGCAACAAACGCTTAATTACTATGGTGTATCTCAAACTACCGCTAATCAGCGCAGCGTTACAGGCTATGTGTTTAACGGCGTTACAGAAGCAGGGGTGGTCAATACACAACCCGTGAGTTTTTATGATACCAATCTGCCTGTTACCCAAAACCGCTGGACGCGCTACGGCGTGGCGGGTGTAGCCGAGGATGCTATAGAAGATGCCAGCTATTTCAGGCTCAACAACATTACGCTGAGCTACAGCAAAAATACGGCCTACTATGCCGAAACGTTTAATATTACGGTTTCTGCATTCGTTAATAATGTATTTATCCTTTCAAAAAGCGATACGGCTTTCGCAGCCAATACGCTTTTTAATTCCTCCGAAACCACCGGGCTTGACTACTTTAATTCACCCATGCTCAGGATGTACGGACTGTCATTCGCAGTAAAATTTTAAACTTACCCAGCCATGAAAACACTACTTAAAATAGCCTTTTTGTTTATAACTGCCAGCCTGTTTGCACAGCAGGGCAAGGCGTTGAAAACCTATTACACCCAGCAGCAACCGGAAAAAATATATGCCCACCTCAATAATGTGCTCTACCTGCCCGAAGAGACGGTGTATTACAAGCTCTACGGTACCATGGCGGGCAACAATCCGTACACAAAAAGCGATTATGTATATGTAGATATTTACGACCCGTCTGGTAAAAAGGCCGATGCCCAAACCTATATGCTGACACAGGGCGGGGCGGCGGGTTCTTTTACGCTAAGTGCCGAGGCGCCATCAGGCATGTATGTGATAAAGGCCTATACAAGGTACCAGCAGCAACTGGGCGACACCCCTTTTGAAAAGCAGTTTTTTGTGCAGAAGGTTATTGCACCAAGGGTGCTGATGACGCTCGATTTTAAAAAGAAGGGCTATGGCGCGGGCGAAAGTGCCGAAGCCGATTTTGTGCTGAAAAACAACCAGAACCTGCCGATACGCAATCAAAATGTCGAATTTGAGATATTCATAGCCGGAAAAACCCAAAATACCCTTACGGCGGTTACTGATACTGAGGGTAAGGCTACGCTTGCGTTCAGCCTGCCGGATGACCTGCAATCAAATGATGGTATTATCAACGTTAAGGTATTGTATGATAATATCAAGGAATCGATAACTAAATCCATTCCCATAAACCTCAATTTTGCCGATTTGCAGTTTTTGCCCGAAGGTGGAAATTACATCGCAGGGCAGCCGTCAAACCTGTTCTTTATCGCGAAGAACGAATTTGGCAAACCGCTCGACGTTTCGGGTTATATACAGGATGAAGCCGGTAACAGAGTACAGGAGTTTACCAGTTTTTATGACGGTATGGGCAAGGTGGCCTTTACGCCGCAGGCAAATAAGAAATACTCGGCGGTGATTACCTCACCCTTCCGTTCTGAAAAGCGTTATGAATTCCCTATAGCGCTTTCATCCGGATATCAGTTAAACGTTGGTGCAGCTATGCAAAGCCTGGCTGTAGCAGTGTATAGCCCTGAAAAAGCTTCGGGCGAACTACTGCTCAGGAGCCAGGATAAGGTGGTAAAATCAATTCCCTTTAACGCTAAGGAAGGTTCGTCTATGCTTTCTATAGAAACTAAAGGCGTACCGATGGGTACTTACGCGGTGTCGCTGCTCATCAATGGGCAGATAGTAGCCGAACGCCTGGTATTTATAAACTATCAGGACGGACTAAGCATCGAATTAACTACCGATAAAGAAGTATATGGGCCGCGCGAGCAGGTTAAAGTAACCGTAGTTACTAAAGATGAGGAAGGCAAGCCGGTACCGAGCAGCCTGTCGGTTGCGGTAGTAGATGAAAAGCTGCTGACCTATATGGACGATAAGCAGCACAACCTGCTCACGTGGATGTTCTTTGGCTTTGAGCTGAAAGGTAATGTGCATGAACCCCGTTTTTATTTCGATGAAAAAGAGCCTTTGGAGAAAAGGCTTACCGCGCTCGACCTGCTCCTTAATACCCACGGGTGGCGGCGCTTTTCCCAAAGCGAAATAAACGCTTATGATGGCGCACCCACAACGATAATAGCCGAACGAAGTAATGATATTGAAGGCTTTGTGCTGGATAATAAAAACGAGCCGGCTTCGCTAAAAGTATACCTGATATCAGACACGGGCAAGGTGTATGAAACCCACAGCGATAAATCGGGATTTTTTAAATTCACACGCACACATTTTGAAAAAAACGCCATGCTGGCCACAGAGGGCAAACGCGGTAAAGAGTACACAATAAAAAACTCGGTATCAGATATCCAGTCGGTTTTAAAACTGAAGGAAGAATTTAAAGTAGCCGCCGATGCGGGAAACAAAGTTTTTGAAACCCCGGGCAGGACTTTAGCTAAGCCCGCCGATGCGGTAGCCCTTGCCGATCAAAAAGGTGAAGCTGTAAATATGAAAGAGGCATCAAATAATCTTGAGGAGGTGGTTGTTGTGGGCTACGGTGCAATGAATAAGCGCGCTGTAACCGGTGCGGTGACGGTTGTTAGTGCGCACGACTTTTCCGTTACCAAAAGCCTTGCAGGGATGCTTGCAGGAGTAAATGTAACTATGGGCACAGGCGCACCCGGAAGTGGCGAAACAGTACGGATAAGGGGCGTTGGCACAGTTAATGGTAATCTTGAACCCTTAGTTGTTGTTGATGGCGCTCCATACAGCAGAAACGAAAACGGATCTGTGCTGGGCGGGCTTAACCCCCAGATGATAGAATCGTTAACCGTGCTTAAGGACGCGGCGGCAACCGCTATTTATGGTAGCCGGGGTGGTAACGGGGTAATAATTATAACCACTAAAAGGGGCGCCGGGGGCAATGGTATTTTATTGGGCAAAAAGCGCCATTATACCTTTGAGGAAATAAATAAAGATACCTCCCGCAAGCTTAACATCCCGGCGGGTTTCTATGCCCCTGTATATACTACGACAGAAACGGAGCAGAAAACGGATTTCCGCAACTGCATTTACTGGAACGCAACGGTACAGACAGATACGAATGGGAGCGCCGCGTTTGATTATTATAATTCAGACGAAACAGCTACGTTTACCATTTGGGCAGAAGGCACATCCTACAAAGGCGACCTTGGGCTTAAAAAGCACTCCTATGCCGTAAAAGAGCCGGTGGAAACCGACCTTAAATTGCCGTTATTCACCACCCAGGAAGACGAGATTAAAATTCCATTGCGTGTTAAAAATAATTCGGATAAATCCCTTGACGTTGATGCCCTATTGTCAAAATCAGGATATTTTGAAACGGTAGGCGACAACATTCAGCTTAGCCTTACGGCCAATGAAAGCAGGGTAGTGTACTTTACCATAAAAGCTGTTACCGCGGGTCAGAAAATCCCTGTGCGGGTTACATTATCGGCAAGCGGGCACACGGTTGCTATTGATAAAACAATTGACATTTATAGCAAAGGCTTTCCTAAAACCGTTAACTTCTCGGGTGTTAAAACAGGTGCAGAGAACTTCGTTATCCAAAACCCAGTGCCGGGCAGTATAGAATCGGGCATAAAGTTTATCACTAACCCATACAACTCGTTTTCTGATGGTATAGAGTCGATGCTGCGCGAACCCCACGGTTGTTTTGAGCAGGCTTCGTCATCTAACTATCCTAATGTTATGGCGTTACAGCTGCTAACGTCTCGCGGTATTAATGATGATGTAAAGAAGAAGGCATTGTCACTTTTAAAGAAAGGCTACGAGATGCTTAAAGGCTACGAATCTAAAAGCGGTGGCTTTGAATGGTTTGGCGGCGATCCCGGCCACGAGGCCCTTACCGCTTACGGGTTGTTGCAGTTCCACGAAATGCAGGAATTTATGGATATTGATAAAGACATGATAAACCGTTCTATAAAATGGCTCAATAAACGTAAGGATGGCAGAGGAGGCTATACCCAGCACTCTGGGCTTGATGCCATAGGGCACGGTAAGTATGAAGTGGTAAATGCCTATATTGTATTTGTACTTAGCGAAATGGGGCAAAAGGAAAACATATCTGAAGAATATAGAACCGCACTTGCAGAGGCCCTTAAAAGCAAAGATGCCTACCGCTCGTCGCTCGTGGCTATTGCGGCATATAACCTGGGCGATATGGCATCTTACAGAAAACTGCTGGATAACATTAAGGGTGAGGTTGCGAAGCTAACACATGATAAAGTTGAAGCAGACGCTACCATAGTAAACAGTTATGACCTTTCTAAAAGCATAGAGTGGGCTTCGCTGTACGCAATGGCAATAATGAAAGGGGGCAATATAACCCCTGAGCTGCCTGATGTGCTTAATTTTATACAGTCGTCTAAAAAGCTTAGTGGCTTTGGGTCTACCCAGGCTACGGCACTGGCCATGAAAGCCATTACCAACTTTAGCAGGATGACAAAAGCAGGCTCTTCGCAGGCAAAAATTACTGCTACAATAAATAATGTAGCAGTAAATATATCAAGCGTAGATGATGGTGGCAATATAAGTGTAAATACTACCGGAAACATAAATGGAGGAACGAATAGTGTTAATGTAAATATTGAAAACGGCAAGCAGGTGCCGTACCTGTTCTATGTAAGCTACTCGAGCTACCAGCCCGAAAATTCGCCTGAGTGCCAACTTAGCCTTAAAACCGGGCTTACCCGCAGTAAAATAAAAGTGAGCGAAACCACAAGGTTAGAAGCCCAGGTGACCAACAACACTAATGCGCCGGTAGCTAACCCGCTGGTGCGCATAGGCATACCGGGCGGTACATCGCCGGAAATATGGCAGCTTAAAGAACTGGTAGACAAGAATGTTATTGCATACTATGAAATATTCGGCAGTGAGCTGGTGCTGTATCTCCGTAGCCTAAATGCGCGTGAAATCCGTAATATCAACATCGACCTAAAAGCTCAGGTGCCAGGCATGTATAAAGGCATAGCGTCATCGGCCTACCTGTACTACAACAACGAGCACAAAAACTGGATTTCCGGTCTGGAAGTGGAAATAATAGAATGATTTTTTATTTTTATTTCCCCTATATTACTTAAAAAATAATTTTTTTGTATAAACTTGTTTTTTTAAAAATAATCTTTATTTTTGTTCTGTGATTAATAATAATTTAAACCCCAAAAATTATGAAGAATAGTCTTTTAAAATGGTATATGTTTGCCTTTTTATTTCTAGGCAATCTAGCTGTATTTGCTCAAACTCCGGATAATGACTGTGGCTTTCCCGATTGCCATGTTGAAAATGACAATGATACTAATGCTACACCAATTAACGGAAAACTTATTTACCTAAGTATTGTAGCTATTATTTTTGCATACATTTACTTTAAGAGAAACAACCAAAGAAATGTTAATGCTTAATGTTATCAAAGATAATGTAATAAAAAAGGTGGTTTGTAATAAGCCACCTTTTTTATTTGTTCTGATTTTCTTCTTTTATTTCTTCGCTTTCCCAGCCATGGTCCTGGGCGGTTTTTAAGGCGAATAAATCTTCTTTAATTAAGTGCTCCTGTATTTCTATCTCCCGTAGTGTTCCGGCAATTAAAGCCTGCTTGTCATTCTTTTTCTGTGCAAGGCGAAGGGTAGCTTCTTCATCATATTTTATAAAACGTTGGCCCTGGCGTGTCGCAGTATATCGGCGGTGCCCCATTTCTGTAAGCGCGTCTACACCAAGGTGAACAGCACTGTATAAATTTTCACGATAAAAATCATTTATTCCCATATTTACAAGATCAAAAGCATCATTCCTGTTTCGTGCGCGGGCAAGGACTTTCAGGTGGGGGAAATGTTTTTTAATTATTTCTACAACCTGTAAATTTACCCTTGGATTATCTATCGCGGCTATAAAAATCTTTGCATTTTCACATCCGGCTGCTTTAAGTAACTCTAACCTTGAAGCATCTCCATAGTACACTTTAAAACCAAGTTTACGCAGCGAATCTACCCGGTCTGAGTCCATATCAAGTACTGTAGCAGGTATGCCATTTGCCTTTAGTAAACGCCCTATAGTACTGCCAAAGTTTCCAAATCCGGCAATAATCACTTCATTCTGTTCTTCTATATTGTCATATTTACTTTTCGGGCTTTCTTTTACGCCAAAATAAGGGTCTATCCACTTTTCATTTATAAGTAACAAAAATGGTGTGCCAAGCATACTAAGCGCTATAACAGCCATCATTTGGTTTGAAAGTTCTACGGGGATTAGGTTAAGCTGTAGCGCAAACCCAAATATTACAAACCCAAACTCACCTGCCTGGCTGAGCGCAAAGGCAAACAACAGGTTTTGGTCGGCACTCTTTTTATAAATTTTTCCTACTCCAAGTAAGACCAAAAATTTTATAGCATTGAATATGGTGGTAAATACAATTATAAATACAGGGTCAGCCAGCATGATTGTAAAGTTTATTGAGGCACCCACACCTATAAAAAAAAGTCCCAATAATAAGCCTTTAAAGGGCGCTATATCGCCTTCCAGCTCATGGCGAAACTCGCTGTTTGCCAAAACCATTCCGGCAATGAATGCACCGAGGGCAGGGCTTAAGCCAACCAGTTGCATAATAAAAGAAACACCCAAAACAAGTAGTAATGCCGAGGCTGTAAACATTTCTTGTAGCCTTGTTTTTGCCACAATATGAAGCAGTGGGATTATTATATAACGCCCGCCAATATAAACAAAGCCAATTGCGCCAAAAACGATCAGCGTTTGAAGCCAGTTATCAAGATTTGCAATCAGCGAATGATTGGCCGTTTGCCCGGCTATATGGCCTTCAGCCAGTAACGGTAAAATCGCCAGAATAGGTATTACTGCAATATCCTGAAAAAGGAGCACTGCGAAAGACGACCTGCCCATAGAGGTTTTGCTAAGCCCTTTCTCTTTTAGCGTTTGCATTACAATGGCCGTAGATGATAATGTAAGTGCAAGTGAAATGATAAGTGTAGTTTCCCAATGCCAGCGCATTACAACTGAGCAGGCAATAAAAATAACAAGCGCCGTACCTACTAATTGCAGGCTGCCCATGCCCAAAATAAATTTACGCATCCGCCAGAATTTTGAGGGTTCGAGCTCAAGCCCAATCAGGAACAGCATCATGGTAACGCCGAACTCTGCAAAATGCATAATATCCTGGCCTTCCTGGCCAATTAACCCCAGCACATACGGCCCTATAATGATACCCGCAAACAGATAGCCTATTATAGAACTAAGCCCCAGCTTTTTTGCCAGGGGCACACATATTACCGCAGCGAGCAGGTAAATTATTGCCTGAAAAAAAAATCCGTCGGCCATTTTATAGAAGTTTTGTTGCTATCCAGTCGTTAAAGTAATAGTAGTCGGCCATTTCTGAAATGTCAAAGTCTTTATTTTCAAGATATTGTAATGCCTTGCCGTAGATTTCTCCATTATGTTCAAAATCTTCAGTTTCCATAAAATGGGCACCATGAAATACAAATGGGGGCAGGTAGTGCATGTTGCATACCCTTGCCGTCTGGCAAAAAGGCTCCACAAGTTGTATGATAGTAAATCGGTCTTTTCCCCGGGGTGTATAATTTTCTTTTTTCCCCCCGGTAGTAATTACCTGTAATACCATCTTGTCCTTAAGGGCTGTGCCGTCCTTTCCGTAGGCCCAGCCGTGTTCCAGCACAAGGTCTATCCATTGCTTTAATAGCGGCGGGCAGCTGTACCAGTACATAGGGTGGTGCCAGATGATAATGTCGTGCAATAGCAAGAGTTCCTGTTCGCGCCTTACGTCGATATCAAAATCCGGGTACTCCTGATAGAGGTCATGAAACGTAATGTTGTCTGACTGTGGTATATTGCGCACCAGCGCGCCATTTGCGTTTGACTTTTCAAAAAGCGGATGTGCAAAAAGTATCAGGATCTTACTGGGCATAAAAAAGCCTGTTTAAATTTAATAACTCATAAGCAATATACAGATTTATCCTCTTAAAATTGCATTGAGTTTTCCAAAAATAGGCCTTTACTTCCTTCTTCGGGTTAAATTTAAACAGGCTTTAACATTTATATAAACCTTACGGCTGTATGCCAAGATAGTTTGCGGGTGTAATGTACAGCAATTCTGCCTTTACAGCATCGCTAACGTCTAAGGTGCCGATGAATGCGTGAATCGACTCTTTATTTATGACCGTATTGGTACGTGTTAGCTCTTTTAACGCTTCATACGGGTTAGGGTAGGCCTCGCGGCGTAGTATGGTCTGTATGGCTTCTGCTACAACGGCCCAGTTTTTCTCCAAATCTTCAGCAAACTTATCAGCGTTAAGCAGCAGCTTGTTCAGGCCTTTTAGCGTGGCTTCAAAAGCAATTAGCGTATGGCCTATCGGTACGCCTATGTTGCGCAGTACGGTGCTGTCGGTAAGGTCGCGCTGCAATCTTGATATTGGCAGTTTTGCCGAAAGGTGCTCAAACAGGGCGTTTGCGATACCCAGGTTACCTTCGGAGTTTTCAAAGTCGATAGGGTTAACCTTGTGCGGCATGGCCGACGATCCTACTTCGCCTGCTTTTATACGCTGCTTAAAATAATCCATAGACACATACGTCCAGATGTCGCGGTCAAGGTCAATAATGATGTTGTTGATGCGCTTAAGGGCGTCAAAAAAAGCGGCGAAATGGTCGTAATGCTCTATCTGTGTGGTAGGGAAGGAGTGTTTAAGCCCAAGTGTACCCTCTACAAAATCTTGTCCGAATTTGCGCCAGTCGATTGCAGGGTAGGCTACAAAGTGAGCATTAAAGTTGCCGGTAGCGCCGCCAAACTTAGCCGCAAACGGCACGTTAAATAACAGCCTCAGCTGCTCTTCAAGGCGTTCTACAAACACGTGTATCTCTTTGCCCAGGCGGGTGGGGGAGGCAGGCTGGCCGTGGGTACGGGCAAGCATGGGTATATCGGCCCACTCGGTGCTCAGTTCTTTTAGTTTTGAAATAAGGCCAATTAACGAGGGCAGGTACACATCTTCAAACGCCTCTTTAGTAGAAAGCGGTATGGCGGTATTGTTGATGTCCTGGCTGGTTAACCCAAAGTGTATGAACTCTTTATGGGCTTGAAGGCCCAGTTTGTCGAAAGCGCTTTTTATAAAGTATTCTACGGCTTTAACGTCGTGGTTGGTAGTTTTTTCTATTTCTTTTATGGCAAGTGCATCGTCTGCCGAAAAGTTCCTGTAGATATCGCGCAAGGCTTCAAACAGGTTTTTGTTAACGCCACTAAGCTGAGGCAGAGGCAGTTCGCAAAGGGCGATAAAATATTCAACCTCTACCAGTACGCGGTATTTAATAAGCGCCTGCTCAGAAAAATAAGGGGAAAGCGACTGGGTTTTGCTCCTGTACCTGCCGTCAATGGGCGATATGGCATTCAGTTCGGTCAATTGATGCATAAATATTTGTGTTGTATTATTTATGCACGCAAATATAGGGTTTTTGTGGGGATAATGAAAAACATAATTTAACCAAGAATTTAGTCTTTAGTCCATCTCAAGCCCCCGGAAAACTTTAACATTTTGGCCTCAAAAATGGGTTTATCTTCCACTTTATGTTATCTTCCATTGCACTTTGTCGAATAAATGAGTGTAAATTCCCTTTTAAGTGTACTTGATTATTAGATGATTAAATTTTTGGTTTTGCACATCTTCCACTTTATCTTTCACACAAATTACTGAACAAATGCCTTCAGTACTTTAGGGTAACGAAATGCTTATTTCATAGTAGATTCCGGGGAATAATTTTCTTCATGTAACATCATTAAAATGCATCAAGCAACTTCATTATTTTTTGGTAACTAAATACTATTTTACACCGGGAGTGGAAAAAAAGAAAATATGAAGCAACTATTAGCATAATTTTGTATCTAAGGTATAAATACTATGTTTTATGAAAAATTACATCTGCTGTCTGTTATTTATGATGTTCTTAATTTCCTGTGACAAGGAAGTAGGTACAGATGGCGTAGTTATAGATGCTGTATCAGGAGAGCGGATTGAAAATGTTGAAGTATATATGAAGTCGCAGGAGCAGGGAGACGAGCACGATACTACTGATTCAACAGGCTACTTTTTTACATATAAAGCATTTAGTTGTGGCATTGCCAGTTGTAACACAAATTATAAGGTATCTTTTAATAAAGATGGCTATGTGTCTAAAGAGATTACTGAAAATTATGAAAATTCATCTGATGCCGAATTTATTGCCGGAAGTTCTACTTCTGGTGATACATTAGTTATAATGTTAGACCCTATAGAGTGAATAATATTTATAGGGTAACTTCTTTGCTTGTGTATATTTCAAATTTATCTGTTTTTAGCTTTCAGGCAAAAGACCCACGTTCTCATCATTAAGTATCCGTGTGGTATCTAATACAAAACCACAATCTTTTTGGGCGAAAGTTGTTGATAACGAAAAGAAAAGTATCAGGCAGTAAAAGCTTAATTTTATTTGGTTATATATTTTAGTTATTGTAAAAGCCTCTCCCTCACAACCCCCATGCCCTCACTTGCTTTCATCGCCAAAACTTCGACCTTATTGTTCAGTCCGCTAACATCGGCCGGGTTAAGGTCAATATAAAAAATCTTAGCATCGCGCCTGGCAAAGTCAACTAGTCCCGCGGCGGGGTATACCTGCATGCTGGTGCCCACAACAATAATATAATCGGCCTGCTCTACATAGGTTACGGCGGCTTCAATAGTCGGTACCATCTCGCCAAACCATACAATATGCGGACGCAGCTGCCTGCCGGTATCGGGATGCTTTTGGCCCGGGGCAATATCGCCCGTCCAGTCGATAACCGCGTTTTCATCTACCGTGCAGCGTGCTTTTAAAAGTTCGCCGTGCAGGTGCAGCACGTGCGTACTGCCGCCGCGCTCGTGCAGGTCGTCTACATTTTGGGTGATGACGTTAACGTCAAAGTCCGCTTCAAGGCTGGCTATTATTTTATGAGCATCATTGGGCTGCACGTCAAAAAGCTGCCTGCGCCGCTGGTTATAAAAATCAAGCACCAGTGCCGGGTTCTTCCTGAAACCTTCCGGTGAGGCCACATCCATAACGTTATGGCCTTCCCACAGCCCGCCCGCGTCGCGAAAGGTAGCCACGCCACTCTCGGCACTTACACCCGCACCGGAGAGTACTACAAGTTTTTTTTTCATAAGTTATTTTATTATTGGCTGTGTGCCAAGCCTACTCTTTTTTAACCACATTGCCTTCTTTAAGCGCCGCGCCTTCAATACCACCCGTAAACTTTACCGGTACCGATACCAGCCCTCGGGGTACGGCAATAAGCGCGTTAAAGTGCAGGTGTGCCACATCCGTCCAGCCTGTTTTACCGGAAAGGCCTATGGACTGTCCACGGGTTACGGTATCGCCAATTTTTACTAAAACACCATTGTATTTAAGGTGCACATATTGGGTATACAACCCGGAATGCGGGTGGTATAATGTAATATAGTTAGCATAGCCCGCCCATTTTTTATGGGCACCGCCGTGTTTATACTCTTTTATAACGCCCACAACCACGCCGCCGTCGGCGGCACAAACGGTATCGCCAGCCTTTAGGGCAAAGTCTATGGCGTATTTTGAATACTTTTCGTTGTGCGAGTAGCTGCCGTCATACGCCTGTATTACGTTATATGCGGCACCTTTTGCAAACGGGAGTTCAAGCGTAGTTTGTTTTGCTTGTTTGCGGGGGTCGCCCAGCATGGTGTTTAGCACTATGGTTTTTACGAGCAGGCTGTCGGCGGCAATGTGTACCAGGCTGTCGGTTTCCGGTTGCAGGACCACCTGGTGGTAACGTTTTATTTTGGCGTTAAAAGCGCTGTCGGTACTGGTTATAAAATACCGTATGGGGCTTTTAAGCGGGTTGTTCAGCTTAAAGTGTATGGTGTCGTTTAACACATTTACGGTAGTAGCGGTTTGCGCCTGGAAGTATTCCTTACGTGGTACACTGCAACTTATCGTCAATATAAAAAGTACCGTATAAAGCCAACTTTTGGTATTTTTCATTTACTTACTCTCACTTACCAAAAACACCTCGTCTATCCGCCTGAATTTAGGATTGTTAGCCACCTTTACATGCTGAATATAAGAGCCTTCTTTTACCTTGGTAATTTTTACCGTCATGGTGCCGGCTTTTAATACCTCTTTATTACGGGCAGCAGTAGCGGCGGTGGGGCTTAGGGTATAGGTGCAGTCGTCTATCCATACCAGGTCAAAATCATACACCTCTTCGGCATCCTCCATTTTCTCGGTCTGGATGTTGCCGGTGCGTTTAATAGTGCAGGTTTTTTTAGAAGTGGGGTCGGTAAATTTAAACGTACCCTCTTTAACACGGGAACAATCCAGGCCCTGGCTGTAGCCAAAAGCGGTTACTAATAGCGTAACGATAAGCAGCAACGTATTTTTTTTCATGACTATGGGTATTAGGGCTTATTATTTCCGGCTCAAGAGGCTGATAAATATAAGCATTACCCCGATAATAATCAATATCCCTGCCAAAATTTGCATCTCAGCTGCCCAGGGCCAGTGCAATAGTTTAAAAAGCACCGCCGGGAGCGCCACGACAAACCCTGAAACTACAAATACGGTAGCTGCTTTCCTCATGTTATTTCCACTTAAAGTTCTTCTCAATGGCCTTAATCATTTCGCCGGCAATGTCTTTATGTGTAGCGCCTTCTATGCCTTCAAGCCCTGGCGAAGAGTTTACCTCAAGCAGGAGCGGTCCCTTTGCAGAGCGGATAATGTCTACACCGGCCACCTTAAGGTTCATGGCCTTGGCGGCTTTTATGGCAATGCGTTTTTCCTCTGCGGTGGCGCGAATTACCGTTGCCGTACCCCCCAGGTGTATATTTGCCCGGAACTCGCCCGGCAGTGCCTCGCGCTGTATGGCGGCTACTACTTTGCCGTCTATTACAAAACAGCGAACGTCTTTACCGTTTGCTTCTTTTATAAATTCCTGAACGAGTATATTAGCATTTAGGCTCTTAAATGCGTTTATAACACTCTCGGCAGCTTTTTTGGTCTCGGCTAATACCACGCCCTTGCCCTGGGTGCCTTCTAATAATTTAACGATGAGCGGGCTGCCGCCCACCATTTTTATAAGGTCGTTAGTATCAAGCGGCGAACTTGCAAAACCGGTGGTAGGGATGTCGATACCGCTATTGAGCAGCAGTTGTAATGAATATAACTTATCCCGGCTCTGGCTTATCGCCATAGATGAGTTCAGGCAAAATACCTTAAGCGCCTCAAAATGCCTGGTAAGGGCACAGCCGTAAAACGTCATGCTGGGGCGTATGCGGGGTATTACCGCATCAAAATCATCCAGCACGCGCCCGCCGCGGTAGTGTATTTCAGGTTTTTCGGCATCGAGCTTCATGTAGCAGTACTTCAGGTTCAGGAAATGCATTTCGTGGCCGCGCATTTCGCCCGCCTCCATAATGCGCCTGTTGCTGTACAGCTCAGGGTTGCTGGCTAAAAGCCCTATCCGCAACCCTTTTTTTGTTTCTTCGTCCTTTTGGTAGTACTGCTTAAGGTCTTCCCGGCTTGGCTCACCCAGCAGGTATTTTTGCTCGGGGTCTACCATTAAGCGGCCGCTCATGGCTTCGCGGCCCAGCAGCATCCGGAAGCCCATAGAGTCGCGGTTAGTTAGCGTTACCTCCACATCCCATTCCTGCCCGCCCACGCTTACGCGTGTTTTTATAACATAGCGCTGCTCGCGGTAGCCGCTGCTGCTTTTTACTATGCGCTTATCTACAAGCGGCGCCTGGCAATGTATAGTAGCTTTTGTATTATTCTGGATGGGGTTTATGTCGAACTTTATCCAGTTTTCTCCCTCTTTTTCAAACGGCTGGATGTTTATGGCATGCAGGGCAGAAGTTTTTGCGCCGGAGTCTACACGGGCTTTAATGGTGGGTATATCAAGCAGCGGAAAGGCGCACCATTCTTCACTTCCTACTATTACTTTATCAGGCATTTTATGTTACATTTTTGCAACCTAAATTACTCTTTTTTTTAAAAGGCAGGTACTATTGGCACTAATTTTACATTAATTTTATATTGAAATGCCTTAGCCCTAACGTTCAGTAAATTGCAAAAAAAATCCCGGTATAAACCGGGATAATTTTATTAGAATTTGTATCGGATGGCTAATGCCAGATCCGGGCCAAAATTGTCTCCTCCGTAATCTTCGTTAAAGTAAAGTTCCGGCCTAAAGTCTACTGCAATCTGGAGCGGTATATCAAAGTTATATTCAATACCTATGTCTCCGGCTACAAAAGCAAAAGTACCGTCGTCTTCATAATGGTCTGGCCCCGGCTTATCGTTGTCATAGCCCCATGAGCCTACACCGCCACCTACACCTACATACCAGTCAAAACTGCCTTCAATGTTCCATACCCATTGGTATAAACCTGTCAGCTTTATAGCATCGTAGTTGTTTGAGTTCCTCCAGCCAAGGTCAAGCTCCAGCCTGTTGTTAGTACTAAGGTCGCGTTGGTACGAAACTTCGGCGCCAAACCCGTCGTTATCGCCAAAGCGTAAACCCAGTGCATTCCTGTTACCATCTTGTGCCTGTGCGCTAAATGCTAATCCTACTAACATTGCAGCAGATAAAAATAGTTTTTTCATAAATAGTCAATTAGGTTATTTCATTTTCCCTGACCAAAATTAGAACCATTTTATTTGTAGGAATATCATTATGTTAATGTTTTAACAGTTATCGTTTTGTTAAAACTAAATAGTGCTGTTACTCTATATTATAGGTGTCAAGCTCCTCGTCCTGGTGGGCGCTGCCGCTTTGCGGTATGGGTAATGTAACACCCAGCGAAGAAAAATCGGCAAGGGTATACTCAATATCAGTAGATGTTTTAACAACACCAACCCCTTCTGCAAAATACTGGTTAGAAACCACAACATCCTGTTCCTGCAATAATACTATGCCAAATACAGCGTGTGCTATTTTAAGCCGAAGGGTGGTAACTACTGTTTTTAGATTTGTATAATTTTCCCCGTTTACCGTAAGTGTTGCTACATCATTTGCAGCGGTGGTTTTTAGCGTATAGGTAAAGGCAAGCGGAATTTCTTCGATAGTCTGCTGAAAGGAACCCGATGTACTGCCTATCTGGTCGCCGGTGGAAGCATCTGCATCAAAAAAAGCAAAATCGTTTATTGTAATGCTGAAGGGTATGTCTTCAGATAATGCCAGGGAAGTACTGCCTGTAACCAAAAGCTTGTTGCCCGAAGCCCTGACCGCGTTACCGCTAAGTGAACCAGAATAGAATCCTGTAGGCGCTGCCTGCGTTTTAAACTTAGTATAGGTTGCCGTGCCTATAACAGTATCGTTAGCTACATACAGCGAGTCGCGGCCCGAACTGTCTGCGGCCCCATCGGCCCCCTGGTTATTGGTATCGTATACCCAATAATTGCCCTGGCTAAGCGGTAGGTATACGGCGGTAGTGTCTCCACCGCTACTGTTGTTGTCGTCGCCGGAGCATGACACGGTCAATCCTATAGCAGTTAGCGCTATAAGTCCCATAAATTTCTTCATAATGTTAGATAGTTATTTAGTTTGCCGCTAATATAGCTAACATTTTAAGAAAAAACCTGAACTATTTACTGTTAAAAAATAAAGTTGCCACAAGCAGTTGAGGGTCTAATGCCGTATCGGGTTCAACAACCTCTTCCTCTACCACTTTGGTTTCCTCCGCATAGTGGTATAGCTTCCATTTTTTGCGATGGTATTCAAGTGCGGTAAGGTTCTCTATCCAGTCGCCGGAGTTAAGGTAGGTAACACTGCCTTTCCTGTTTTCTTTTATGGTAATGCCAGGTTCGTGTATATGGCCGCACACTACATAGTCATAACCGTTTTCTATTGCTATATCGGCGGCGGTGTTTTCAAAATCAGATATAAATTTTACTGCTTTTTTAACGCTGGCCTTTATTTTTTTTGATAGCGAATACGGTTCCCGGTTAATTTTTACGAGTATCCAGTTTATAAAACGGTTAAGCAGGATGAGGTAGTCGTACCCCAGGCCGCCCAGCTTTGCAATCCACTTTGCAGAGTGCACCGAACTGTCAAAAACATCCCCGTGAAAAAACCAGGCTTTTTTACCGTCTAGCTCTAGCACAACCTTATTTACAATGCTAAAATTACCCATGGTGGTATCGGCAAATTTGCGCAGCATTTCATCGTGGTTTCCGGTAATGTAGTATACTTTAGTACCTTTAGCGGCAAAATCGAGCAGTTTTTTTACCACTTTAAGGTGCGTTTTCGGGAAATATGATTTCCTGAATTGCCAGATATCTATAATATCACCGTTAAGTATTAGTGTTTTTGGCTTTATTGTGGCCAGGTAGTGCAGTAGTTCCTTTGCATGGCAGCCATATGTGCCCAGGTGAACATCCGATAAAACAACAATGTCAACAGCCCGTTTTTTCATTTACCGTGTTTCTTTGCAAAGTACGCTGGTTTATATAGTTTGTTGTTTATCATAAGGTTAATAAAAGTTTATTAGTTTACGCTACTGCAAAATGCATGCTGTTTGTAAGTTTTTTTTAAAAAATAGGGCACAAGATGTTACATTTGTTTAAAACATTACTACAATGGCAGGCAACAGTTACGGTACACTTTTCAGGCTTACAACATTTGGCGAATCACATGGCCCGGCCATAGGCGGCGTTATAGACGGCTGCCCTGCTGGCATAACACTTGATATCGACTCCATACAATATGAGCTAAACCGCCGCAAGCCCGGACAGAGCGCCATAGTAACACAGCGCAAGGAGCCTGACGAGGTACAGTTCCTTTCAGGTATTTTTGAAGGTAAAACCACAGGCGCGCCTATAGGGTTTACCGTGCCAAATACCAACCAGAAATCTCACGATTATTCTCACATAAAAGATACGTACCGCCCATCGCATGCCGATTATACCTACGATAAGAAATACGGGCACCGCGATTACCGTGGCGGGGGGCGCAGCAGTGCGCGCGAAACCATAAGCAGGGTAGTGGGCGGTGCCATAGCACGGCAAATGCTGCCTGGTATTACCATAAATGCCTTTACATCATCAGTAGGGGATATATTTATTGATAAGCCCTACCAGGATTTAGACTTTACGTTAACTGAGCAAAACCCTGTGCGCTGCCCCGATATGGATGCAGCCGCTAAAATGGAGGACTATATTAAGGAGATACGCAAGCAGGGAGACACGGTGGGTGGTACCGTAACCTGTGTAATACAAAATGTGCCGGCGGGCCTGGGCGAACCTGTATTTGATAAACTGCACGCAGAGCTGGGTAAGGCGATGCTGAGCATAAATGCGGTAAAAGGCTTTGAATATGGCAGCGGCTTTTGCGGTGCGAGGATGAAAGGAAGCGAGCATAACGACCTTTTTAACCCTGATGGCACTACAAAAACAAACCTTAGCGGCGGTATACAGGGTGGGATAAGCAATGGTATGGATATATATTTCCGTGTAGCATTTAAGCCTGTAGCTACTATTATGCAGTTTCAGGAAACTATAAACAGCAGCGGCGAAGTGGTAGAAATGCAGGGCAAGGGCAGGCACGATCCCTGCGTAGTGCCCCGTGCGGTGCCTATTGTAGAGGCCATGGCGGCACTTGTACTGGCAGATTTTATGCTTTTATCTGGAAAATAAAATCTCTAATATATTTAATTTAAATTAATTGTGTATTTATGATGTTTTACTCAGTAAACTTTAACTAAATTAAACTGAGCCCAGAATAATTATTCTATATTTTTGAAAATTATTAAAACTATCATAATGAAAAAACTATTACTTACAGGTGTTTTGTTTACAATGCTTTCTTTTAGTGCCAAGGCACAATTAATCTCATCTTTTGAAGCGGATGAAGAATTTGAAATTGGTGAAATTAATGGTCAGAACTTTTGGCAGATAAGTTCAGCAGCTACTACTTCCGCAAACTTTACAGTAGCTTCAGGATTTAATGCTACAGATGGCGACAATGTATTGAGAGTAGAAGGTGGGGGCGTTCCCTCTACTTCACTACAAGGTATATACAGTGCCGTTTATAATTTTACTGGCGCTTCTTACACTATCTCAGAAGATATTTTTATTGACGCTATGGAAGAGAACGGTTCCGATGCCTATTTTGATCAATTTGCTTATGATGCAACTGCACAGTCACTAACTCTTGCGTCAAGGGTTGTTTTTTCATTTGATGGCACGTTAATAATGGTTACCGGTCTAGACGGCACAGCATTAAATTATGAAGAAATTGGGGAGTATCCTATGGGCGAGTGGTTCAACTTCAAGACTACTTACGATTTTACCGCCGGCACAATTAATTATTATATTAATGATGAACTTGTGTTAGAAGGCGATGCCTGGGGGGCACAATCGGTAGCTGTTTTTGCGTACCGCTATGATAACTATAACACAGGCTTTTCAGTAGATAACATTAACTTTATTGCTCCTACAGCAGATGTAAAAGACAATTCACTTTCTATGTTATCAGTTTTCCCTAATCCTGCTACAGATGTTATTAATGTTGCAAATGCAGGGCTAATTAAAAGTATTAAAGTAGCAGATCTAAATGGCCGCACTGTAAAAGGTGCCACTTTTGAAGGCGTAGATACTGCCCGGGTTAGCATTTCAGATTTATCATCTGGCGTATACATAATGACAGTAGCTTCTGATAAAGGGACTGTGACAAAGAAAATAGTTAAAAATTAAGTTCTTCAGTTGTTTACACCGATAAAAATTTAAAGCCTCGATTTTTGGGGCTTTTATTATTTGATGCGGCTTATATAACACAATAAGATAAAATTTAACAATAATTTTTTACTTTTTCTTAACATTGAACAAAAAAAAAATTATTTTTGTGTAAATTAAAAACTATCGTCATGAAAAAACAATTACTATTAGGGGCTTTATTTTTAGGCGCCCTATTTACCGCCCAGGCACAGGGGGACAGTTGTGCCGCAGCTGAGTATATTACACCTGATGTCTACACTGTGGGAAGCTGGCCTGGCGCAGCCCCTACACAATGTTATGGAAGTACTACCACCGATGGAGGTGCCCCTTTAATGGGTGCATGGTATAAATATACGCCTGCTGAAAATGGATATGTAACTTTAACATCTGTTCTTACCCAAAATCCTGCGGGTACAACAGCTACAAGCATTGATACAAGGCTGTCTGTATATACCGGTACATGTGATGCACTTACCTGCTATGCAGGCAGTGATGATGTAGCGAATGCAGACTGGAGGTCTGAAGCTACTTTTGCGGTAGCCGCTAATACTACGTACTACGTTGTTTGGGAAAATTACTGGCAGGCACTTGAATTTGATTTTGAACTTTCTTTTGAAGCTGCCGACTGTTTTTATCCAAATGATATTAGCCTTGAAACTTCAGCTATAACTAATACTTCATTTACACTTTCATGGGATCCTGCAATAGGCACACCAGGCGGTTATGAAGTGCTTTACGGCGCTACTGGCTTTGACCCTGAAACAGAAGGAGAAACACTTACTACCACCGGAACATCTGTAAATATTACAGGCCAGGAAAACGGCAGCGGTGTTGATTTTTACATCAGGTCTCAATGTGGTGAAGGTGTTTATAGCGAATGGTCTGGGCCTTTCTACCAGTTATTGCCTACCACGCTTCCGTATGAAAATAATTTTGATGCCGATGGTGACATACCTGCTGATTTGGCTGGCTTCAACGTAAACGGATTTGGCTATTCTACCGATACTAACGAGGGCCTTGATCCTGGTACGCTATCTGATACTCCGGAAGGTTTCTTCTTTAGCCGTACCGCTACCAGCGGCACTACAGATTCAAGGTTGTTTATAAGGCCTATATATCTTGCTGCTGGCGAGCAAGTAACTTTTTACTTCAGTGCAGCTTACCTTTCATCTTCAGGTTCGGCTACTTTTGAAGTTACAGTAGGTACTTCAAGGTTAGTTGCCGATCAAACTGTAATTGGCACTCCTTTTACCCTTGACAATGCCGGTGGCGGTATAGAGTATAATGAATTTGTTACCGATGAGTATACTGCACCTGCTGCAGGTACATATTACTTAACAGTACACAATACATCTGCGGCCCAGGCTGAAGCATTCTTATTGTTTGATACTATTGCAATAACATCTGAACTTGGTACAAAAACACTTGCCGGAAACAAACTATCGGTATACCCTAACCCAACTACTGATGTAGTAAACGTTGCAAATGCAGGCCTAATCAACAGTGTTAAAGTTACTGACCTTAACGGGCGTATCGTAAAAGCTACTGCTTTTGATGGTGTAGATGCTGCTCAGGTTAGCATTGCCGACCTTGCATCTGGTGTTTACCTTATGACTGTAGCTTCTGATAAAGGAACCAATACTACAAAAATCGTTAAAAACTAATTACAGTTTTAAACATATACTTAGAGCCCGCTGCTTTGCAGCGGGCTTTTTGTTTTTTAATTAACAACTGTTGGGCATAAATTTTGTAACTTCATTGGTATGAAAAATATTTTATACATATATCTTATTGCCGCTTCGCTTGTTTCCTGTAACGAATCTAAAAAACGGGATAAAAAAATCAGCCAGCTTTCAGTGCCGCAGGAAGTTATTGTGCAAAGCAATGAGGCTGTAAACCGCGATTCGATAATTGCTTTTGCTAAAAAATATATGGGTACAAAATACTGCTATGCATCCGAAGACCCTGCTAAAGGTTTTGACTGTTCCGGATTTGTGCACTATGTATTTAAGCACTTTGATATTAATTTACCCCGAAGCTCTTCAGGCTTTAAAGACATCGGTACGGCCAAAAAGCCAAAAGATTTTATGGTAGGTGATATACTGGTATTTTATGGTTATAAAGACAGCAACTCCATAGGGCACTTAGGAATTATAACGGAAGCTAACGGCATGCAAAGCAAATTTATACATGCGTCATCAGGTAGTGAAATGGCCGTTACCGTAAGTGAACTGGGGTCTGAAGGGTATACACATCGTTTTTATAAATGTATAAACCCCTTTGCACTATAAACAGTGTGGTAATAAAATTTAGTTTATATTCGTTAGCCTATAAAAATACTATGAAACAGATATTTGCAATACTTTTTACATTCATTTCCGTCTTTACAGTAAAAGCCCAGGAGCAGTTCTCAGTATATTTTGAAACCAATAAGCACGAACTTACCGCTAAAGAGCAGGCACGGCTTGACGGATGGATAGCGGCAAACGCTAAATCAAAAATACTTGCAATTAACGGTTATACCGATGAAGACGGCACAGTAACGCACAACGACGACCTTTCTAACCGTCGTGTAGATTTTGTTTTTAGTAAAGTAAAAGGCAAAGTAAAGATAAGGGAGGATTTTTATACCCGAAGTTTCGGCGAGCTCCACAGGCAGTCTACCGTTAAATCTGAAAACCGTAAGGCTACAGTTTATTATTTACAGGAAAAAGACCTGGCTAAAGAGAATGAGATATTAGGAATTAAGGATGAACCGGTGGCTAACAGGCCAAAGCCTAAAGTGATTTATCCGGATAAAATTATGGTACGCACACCCGCGGGCGAAAAAGAGATACAGCTTGATACCCTGTTTATGGAAAAGCTGGGTACAGCGAAAACCGGCGATAAGGTACGGATACCCAACCTTAATTTTGTTGAAAACACTTTTGCCGTTATGGAAGAGTCACGCCCGCGCCTTTATGAGCTGCTTGAAGTTATGAAAGCCAACCCAAACTTAAAAATTAAGTTGCAGGGGCATGTATGCTGCATGACGGCCGACAGGAAAAATCTTTCTACACAAAGGGCAAAGGCCGTAATGGAATTCCTTAACCGCAGCGGCATAGAAAAAGGCAGGCTCTCCTTTGAAGGCTTTGGGGTATCACAGCCACTATATACCATCCCCGAAAAAACGGCGGATGAACGTGAAGCAAACCGCCGGGTTGAGGTGCTGATAGTCGCAAATTAACCTTATATGTTTGATTGCACAATCAGGCATTTATATACATTAGTCAATCTTATTTATGTACCTCCGGGCAAATTCGCCGGGTGTCTCGCCCGTTTTTAACTTAAACATGCGCGAAAAGTAAGCATAGTCATTATAACCTAAAATTTCGGCAATGCTTTTAAAATTGCCACGCCGCAACACAATTTCCTTTTTAGCCTCAAGCAGTACACGGTCTAAAATTACATCGGTGGCGGTTTTACCCGTTACCGCCTGCGCTATACGGTTCAGGTGGCGTGGTGTTATAAACAATTGCGACGCATAATATACAGGTAGTTTATGCTCAATGTAATGTGATTCTACCAGGGCTTCAAACTGGTGAAATTTTTGGTAATAGCCGTTGTCGTTATGAGGTTCGGCGGCGGTTTCGGTACTGTCATATAGTCGTGTACACGTTATATAAACCAGGTTGATGAAACTCATAACAGCCTGCTTTTGCAGCGGCAGATTTTTAATACCTTCGGAATAAATACCCCCGAAATAAGAAGTAAGTTCTTTTAATTGCAATGCATCGAGATAGATGCAGGGGTTGCTGTGCATGCTGTAAAAAAATGGAAAGTAGGACAGTTTATTGTGTGTATAATACATCTCATAATAATCGCGGGTATGAAAAAATATATAGCCCTTTACATCTTCAGATAACTCCCAGTGATGGGTTTGCCCCGGATTCAGGAAAAACAACGCTCCCGGCTGTACGTTATAGGTGGTAAAATCAATTTCATGCCTGCCGTTGCCGTGTGTAAATAGTACCGCCAGGTAAAAGTTGTGGCTGTGCGGCTCTGCTATATCTTTATGCCTGGTTTTTAAGTGGGTTTCCAGCAGGTTTACATGAAAATCTTCATCCTGGTGGTCGTGCTTAAACTGGTTTATATGTAAAATCGAAATGCGCTTCATGTCCTAAAAGTACAATTTTTTGCGTAATCACGGCATTGCTTATAGCTTTTTATAGCGATACATTTGTATATATAAAATTTACAGTATGTCTCAGCTTATAAATATCATCTCAGAAAAATGCCCTAAATGCGGCGAAGGCAAGGTTTTTAATACTAAAGGAAACATCTTTTTGTTCCGTATGCCGCAAATGAACAAAACGTGCAGTTGCTGCGGGCACCATTTCGAAAAAGAAACGGGTTATTTTTTCGGCTCCATGTATGTTAGCTATGCTTTGGCTGTAGCCGAAATGGTAAGCGCATTTTTAATTTTACAGTTTTTTGTAGAAGGTTTTGGGCCGATGATTGCCTGCATCGCGGTACTTGCAGTTTTGCTTAGTACGTTTAACTTCAGGCTCTCGCGCATGCTCTGGATTTACTTGCTGGATGGACCGGGGCGCACGATATAAAGTTTTTTCTTTGCCACGGCACGAACGCAGTGAACCGGATAAGCAATTGCGCTAATTACACCATTACAGAGCGTTTAAATTTGTGTAATTCGTGGCTTTTAAAATTACAGCTACAGGTTAATCTTTTTCAATTCGTAATTGATAATTGAAAATTCGTAATTATAAAAAGTGCTATATTTGTACTGCAATCTGCACTTCAAAAACCTATGCTGCAAACACTCCAGATTAAAAATTTTGCGCTCATAGAGCGCCTTCATATCGATTTTACCGGCAGTTTTTCCATCATTACGGGAGAGACCGGCGCGGGTAAGTCGATACTGCTTGGCGCGCTCGGCCTGGTGCTGGGCAACCGTGCCGACCTGGGTTCGCTTAAAGACAAGGAGCAAAAGTGTGTGGTAGAGGCACATTTTAAAATAGCCGATTATAACCTCGGGCCATTTTTTGCGGAAAACGACCTCGACTATGAGGATGTAACCATCATTCGCAGGGAAATATTGCCCAGTGGCAAAAGCCGGGCATTTATAAACGACAGCCCCGTAAACCTGCCACTGGTGCAGGAACTGGGCAGTTATCTTATAGACATCCACAGCCAGCAGCAAACCCGCGAACTGAGTGATGAGCTGTACCAGATGCAGATACTCGATGCCGTGGCCGGTAACGCGCAGCTGCTTGAAGATTATAAAGGCAAATTAGCGGTATATAAAACTGCACAATCGGCGTTAAGGAAATTATCTGACCAAAAAGCTAACCTGGGCAAAGAGCAGGATTATAATGCCTACTTGCTTAAAGAGTTGATTGCGGCCAACCTAAAGGCAGGCGAACAGGCTGAACTGGAAAGCGAGCAGGAAAAACTGAGCAACGTAGAGTTTATAAAAGAAAGCGTAGCTAAAGCGTTGGCACTTGCCAATGAAGAACAGATAGGTGCCATACAAAACCTGAAGGAGATAAAAGCTTCGTTACAAAAGATAAGCGGCATATCACCGGAATATACTGGGTTTTATGAACGAATTTCGAGTGTGCTGATAGAGCTTGATGATGTGGCCGATGGGCTTGCTGAAAGCTATGAGGGATTGGTTAACGACCCGGAGGCTTTGGAGAAAGTAAACGAAAAGCTACAGCTGATTTATACGCTACAGAAAAAACACAATGCGGCAAGCGTTGAAGAGCTGCTAACTATTCAGGACGACCTGGAAAGCAAAGTAATACTGGTAGAAGGGATTGACGAAGCCATTGCAAAAGCCGAAGCAACTGTAAGCAAGGCGAGGGGAGAGGCTGACGCTGTTGCCACAAAACTGCGCGCCACCCGTTTAAAAGCCGTGCCTGTGCTTGCCGACAGCATTACCGCAATACTTGCCCAGCTGGGTATGCCGAATGCAAGGTTTAAATTTGAGCTTAACGAAACCGAAACCTACCACAGCAATGGTAAGGATATTATAAACCTGCTATTCTCTGCAAATAAAGGCACCGACTTTGGCCTGCTCAAAAAGGTAGCGTCAGGGGGGGAGATGTCTCGTATTATGCTAAGTATAAAATCGGTACTGGCGAAGTACTCTAAGCTTCCGGCCATTATTTTTGATGAGATAGATACCGGGGTTTCGGGAGAGGTTGCCATAAAAATGGGCGATATCATGAAGGGCATGAGCCATACCATGCAGGTATTTGCCATAACCCATCTGCCACAGATAGCCGCTAAAGGCGACCAGCACTACAAAGTATATAAGAAAACCCAGGGCGATACCACGGTAAGCGAACTTAAGCTGCTTGTCCCCGATGAACGCATACGCGAAATAGCCGAGATGCTAAGTGGCAAGGATGTAAGTGAATCGGCGTTAACGCATGCTAAGGCGTTATTGGGGTAAGTGATTAATCTTTTGCGCTCGTTTAAGTATGGGTAGTATTATTACTAGTGCAATTCCATAAATTACTGTATATAGTATTAAGATTAATATTACAAGGGCAATTACTTCGATACCTACTACATATTTATTAACCATACCGTCTATAATAGCATGAATTGTCAACGCTATACAGCCAAAAAAGGTTAGTAATCCTACGGAATGTATAGTTCTTTTTTTACTTAGTTTTAAAGTATTATTACTCCTGCCAAATATCATTATTATGGATAATATTAGAGGAGTTAATATTTCTGTTATACTTATTATTGTGGCAGAACTATCTGTGCCTTCAATATTAAATATAGTCTCAATATAAAAAACAAAAGATGTTGTGACTATACAAATAATGTAAAAACCAATAAACCATTTTTTAGGATTATATTCTTTCGGTAAAAACTCCTCTTCGTTTAAAAGGTCGTTCATAAAGCTGGCGGTTTGACTTGCTAAAATTATAAAAATAACGCTAAGTTGGTTTAGTTTTTTATCTTTGCTTTCCAATAAACTAAATGCAGAACAAAAGATTATGAAAATAGAACCAAGAATGCGCGGCTTTATATGCCTTACGGCCCACCCCGACGGCGCGGCGCAAAGTGTAAAAAACCAGATAGCCTACGTAAAATCGCATGGCGCACTTGCTAACGGCCCTAAAAAAGTGCTTGTTATAGGCGCTTCTACCGGCTTTGGCCTGGCTTCACGTATAACGGGTGCCTTTAGCAGTAATGCCGCTACCATAGGCGTGTTTTTTGAGAAAGAACCCAGCGAGGGGAAGACTGCCTCACCGGGCTGGTACAACAGCGCCGCTTTTGAAAAAGAAGCACACGCGGCCGGGCTGTATGCCAAAAGTATTAACGGTGATGCCTTTAGCAAAGAAATTAAACAACAAACGATAGACCTTATAAAAGCCGACCTGGGCCAGGTAGAGCTTGTGGTGTACAGCCTTGCCTCGCCGGTACGCCAGCACCCGGAAACAGGCGTACTGCACCGTAGCGTGCTTAAGCCTATTGGCGGAGTATTCAGCAATAAGACGGTCGATTTCCATACCGGTAAGGTAAGCGAAGTTACCATACAGCCGGCCGGAGAGGGTGATATTGAAAATACCGTTACGGTAATGGGCGGCGAAGACTGGGCCATGTGGATAGACGCGCTTAAAGATGCGGGTGTACTTGCCAATGGCGCTACAACCGTGGCTTATTCTTACATAGGGCCTGCTGTTACCGAGGCCGTGTACCGTAAGGGAACCATAGGCCAGGCAAAAGACCACCTTGAGGCCACGGCATTTGAAATATCAGACAGCCTAAAAGACATAAATGGGCATGCCTATGTTTCTGTTAATAAGGCATTGGTAACCCAGGCAAGCTCTGCCATACCGGTTATTCCGCTTTATATATCACTGCTGTACAAAACTATGAAAGAAATGGGCCTTCACGAAGGTACAATTGAGCAGATAGACCGCCTGTACCGCGAAAGGCTATACACGGGAGGCGAAGTACCTGTAGATGAAAAAGGCCGCATCCGTATAGACGACTGGGAGATGCGTGACGATGTTCAGGCGAAAGTGGCTGAACTATGGAAACAGGCAGACACCGATAACCTGGCCGAAATAGGCGACCTTGAAGGTTACCGTAAAGATTTTTATAACCTTTTTGGATTTGATATTGCCGGTGTAGATTATGATGCCGATGCTGATGAAATGGTAAAGGTAGAAAGCATTAATTGATAAATATTTAATATTTAGATAATATTTTTTTGTCTTTGTTAACTAATTGTAACAAAAAAGTCCCGCTTGGGACTTTTTTGTTTATAAATCGTTACGTGTGTTAGATTTTTTTTAAATGCGGCCACAACATTTAGGCGTAAATTTGTGATATTATATTGGCTAATTGTGATTATGTATATTTTTTTTATGTTAAAATTAACAATACAGTTATTTTTAACTCAATAATTTGATGATATGGCAATTATATAACTATTTTAAGTAGCTTTATTAACTTAATTAATTGACACAATATGAGAAAAATTACGTTATTAATTGCCGCTATGCTAGCCTCTATGGGCAGTTACGCACAAACGGCTATTCAATACGGTTTTAACGCGGGTACAGGCACTTATGCAGAGCTCGCGTCGCCTACCGTATTAGGAAGTTCCACCACCACAGGTGGTGCTACATCATTAGATGATGTGGAGTACCAGGTTGCTTTTCCTTCAGGCTTTACCTTTAGTTATCTGGGTAACGCCCAAACCGCTGTTAATGTAGATACCAACGGGTACGTTGGGTTTAGTACAGCCGCGTGGACGGGGTATACTTACGGTCCGCTGGGCAATAACCCATCGGGCGGTACCACCGCAGGTATTATCTCTGCCTTTGGCGCCGACCTTAATGCTTACGCTAACACCACCACGGCCCCCGGCTCACTAAGCTGGGCAGTGGAAGGTACCGGTAATGACCTGGTTTTAGTAATTCAGTACAAAAACTTTAAGCCGTATGAATTTTCGGACACGGTAGACAGGCTGCTTAACTTCCAGATACGCCTTTATGCGTCTACGCATACTGCAAAGGCAAATTACATAGAGCTGGTTTATGGCAACAATGTTATTGGCGATGCCGCGTCTACAGGTGTAGATGTGGGTATACGTGGCGCGGGCACCGGATGGGCTGCAAATGTTAACAGCGTTATGCTTGATAACGTTCCCACGGGCACGTCATGCAACTGGCTGAACGCAGTTTCGGCAAATAACAATTCAAATGGTAACTACTTTAATAGTGCAAATGCCGCTATTAACATCCCTAACGGATTAGTGTATACTTTTTACCCGCAAAATGCTGCGGGCCCCAGCCCAGTGCGCACATTTGCGGCTACAACTTTTACCACTACCACAGCTACCATTAGCTGGACGGCTGCAAGTAATGCCACACAGTACAACGTGCAGTACAGGATTCCGGGCTCTTGTACCTGGACTGACTGGACCGGAAATCCTGTAAACGGTACAAGTGTAACCCTTACAGGGCTAACAGAACTTACACCTTACCAGGTGCGGGTACAGGCATCTATAGGTACTGTAAACGCTGTTTGGTCGCACATACCTAATACGGGGGGCGGCGGTAACGGTTATAGTGCCGCAGGAACATTTACAACACTGGCCAGCTGTATAGAGCCTACCGCGCTTGTGGCAGGCCCTGTAACTACAACAACGGCAAGCTATACCTTTACAGCATCTGTAACTACACCAGCATCAGGGTACGATTACTATTTAAGTACTTCATCTACTGCGCCTACAGGTTCTACTACGCCTACGGGTAATGTAGCGGGTACAGGAATAAACCTCTCTGCCCTGACGCCGAATACAGTTTATTACCTTTGGGTAAGGTCTAACTGTGGCAATGGTACAAGTGTATGGACATCGTCTGTTACTTTTGCAACGCTGTGCGAGCCAACGCCTTTAACCTATAATCAGGGGTTTAACGCTACTACTATACCTTCGTGCTGGACAAAACAAAACGTAGCGGTACAAACTACATCGTATATAAACTTTATAACCGCGGGTACTAACCCTACCTCCACTCCACAGGAGGGAAGCGGTTTTGTAAGGTACAATTCATACAGCGCTTCAGCCGGTGCTGAAGAGCGCCTTATCAGCCCACCGCTTGCATCAACCGGTGTAAGCAGTGTGGATGTTGAGTTTTACTGGTTCCAGTTAAATGGTTCCAGTTATAACTCGGGTAGCTACCTTAACGAGGGTGTTAATGTACAATATTCTATCGATGGAGGTGTTACGTGGGTTGCCGCCGGCGAATTTATCCCAAGGCATGTGGCTACCGCACCGGGCGCCGGAGAATGGTCTAGGAAAACAGTTACACTCCCGGCCGCTGCTGCAAACCAGGCAAACCTGCTTGTAGCATTAAAATTCCATTCGGAATTTGGCTATAATATGTTTGTAGATAACTTTACCGTTAAGGCTACGCCGGATTGTGCCAATCCTTCTGCGCTTACCCTTGTTAGCGCGGGTGAAAACGATCTAAACATATCATGGACGGCATCTGTATCGGCTCCGGCCAACGGATACCAGTATTATGTAAGTACCACGGCAACGCCACCTACCTCAGGTACGGTTGCTACCGGTAGTGTACCTGCGGGTACGCTTACTGCTGCAATAGGTTCGTTAACACCAAGTACCGGTTATTATATATGGGTGCGTTCACGTTGCGATACAAACCTTTACAGCGAGTGGGCCGGGCCACTTATGGCAGGCACACTTTGCGATGCAGGTGACGTAGTAACCACCACACCGGGTACAGCCTGCGGGCAGGGCACAGTAGCTTTAGCAGCAACTGCTAATACCGATGCTGTACTTAGCTGGTATACGGCCCCTACAGGCGGCGCGAGTGTAGCTACAGGTACAACCTATACTACCCCGTTAATTACACAAACAACTACATATTATGTAAGTTCAGGTAATGTATCTGCAAATAATACAGCAGTTGTAGGTGCTGGGGCTTCGTCAAGCGAAAGTGGCGGTATTTCGCCTTACTATCATGGCTGGGGTGGTGTTAAAACACAATACATAATAACCGCGGCAGAGTTACAGGCAGCAGGTGTTTTTGCCGGGCCAATAAACTCTGTAGGCTTTACTATAACTTCCCTTGGTACCGCAACGCTTAACAGCTTTGCGTTAAGTATAGGTACTACTACACAAAATGTGGCTACAAGCACGCATATAGACGGCTTGGTGCCGGTATACAGCAATGCCGCACAAACACTTACTACAGGGCTTAACAATTATGTGTTTTCATCTCCATTTGTTTGGAATGGTACCAGCAACATTGTTGTGCAGGTATGTTTTAGCAATGTAAATTTTGGGGGCACGAGTTCTGCAGTACAATATGACAACCCGGGCTATGTTTCGGCAACATATACCTATGCAGACAACCAGGCGGCATCTGCTATATGCCCCACTTTAACAGGGGCTGTAAATGGATCTGGTGGTACTACAACTAATAATGGCAGGGCAAAAATGACCTTTAATGCCACTACAATTTGTAATAGTGCACGCGTACCGGTAGTGGCTACTATAACTGCTGCGCCTGCCATAACAGCAACCGCAGCAGACACAGTGCTTTGCGCGGGCGAAACTACCCAGTTAAGTGTAACCAGCAACAATGCTGACTATACTTATGTATGGATGCCGGGTAACTTAACCGGCCCTGTACAAAGTGTAACACCAGCGCAAACAACAATGTACACGGTTACAGCAACCGATGGCGTAAGTGGCTGTGTAACTACAGCTACGGTAAACATTACCGTAAATGACCTGCCAAACGCCATTACCATAACTCCGGCTGCCCAGGCCATTTGTTCGGGCACGGTGCAGTCATTAGCTGTTACAGGTTCGCAGGCATCGGGTACGGCAGCAATTGGCAACGGTACTACCGCGCCATCTGCCACTTCATATCCTAATCCGTTAAGCGCTTATTACGGCGGTACAAAAACCCAGATATTATTTAAGGCGGCAGAGCTTCAGGCGCAGGGGCTAATTGTAGGCTCTTCTATCAACACTATTGCATTTGATATGTTCGCCTCTGCGGCAAATGCACTAATTGACCTGAGGATAAAAATTGGCTCAACGGCTGTAGCTGACCTTACTTCAGGTTTTGTAAATTCTGCCAGCCTTACTACAGTATATAATGCCAACTATACACCTACAGCGGGTGCTACAGGCTGGGTGCCTATTACACTTACCACACCGTATATATGGACGGGCGGCGATATAATTGTAGAAGTCGCCCATAATGCGGGTAACTTTGGTAACGGATCCGGCACAAGGACCAGGACAACCACTACATCTTACAACAGTGTATATACAGGCGCTATAGATGCTGTAACACCAGCCGGTGTTGCGAGCCTTGATGCTATAGCAGCGGGCGGTTATTCTGTAAATTCAGCATCTGTATTAAGGCCAAATGTGGCATTTAGCTACAGCTATGCAAATACAGTAACCTTTAGCCCTGTAGCAGGCTTATATACCGATGCCGCGGCTACAGTGCCATATGCAGGTACTAACCTTACCACCGTATATGCTAAGCCGCTTGAAACTACCACCTATATCGCTACTGCTACAAACATTGCAGGCTGTACCAGGACGGCTACGTCAGTAATTACGGTTACTACAATTCCTGCCCCTACCGGCGCAGCATCGCAAACGCTTTGCTATGGCGCCCCTATCAGCGATATTACGGCTGTGGGCGAGGAACTACAGTATTATACCACGGCTACGGGCGGTACCGCACTAAGCCCTACTACAACTGCTAATTTTGGTTTTTACTATGTATCTCAAACCGTAGGTGGCTGCGAAAGCCCTGCAAGGCTTGCGGTTGCAGTATCTATAAACCTTGTTGCCGCACCGGTAATTGCCGATGAAGAGGTAACATTTTGTAATGAAGGTACCGTGGCAGACCTTACTGCCACGGGCACAGGTATTGAGTGGTATGCAGCCGCAACAGGTGGTGAGCCGCTTGCTGCCGATACTGCCTTTACCGAAGGTACCACCGTATACTATGCATCTCAAACTGTGGATGGTTGCGAAAGCCCTGCCAGGGCCGGTGTAGCTGTTACACTTAACGTTACTGCTGCCCCTGAGGCAGATGCTATGCAAACATTTTGTAACACTGCTTCCGTTGCTGATCTTTCTGCTGAAGGAACTGACGTGATGTGGTATGCCACCGAGACCGGGGGCAATGCACTAACGGAAGATACAGTACTTACCAACGATGTTACCTATTATGCAGAACAGACCGTTGAAGGATGTACAAGTGCCGTAAGGACACCTGTTATGGCTATGATAACTGTAACCCCTGCCCCTGAAGCGGCAGCCGAACAAACATTCTGTAACCAGGGTATTGTAGCTTCGCTTGACGCAGAAGGTAATAATGTAATGTGGTATGCATCTGAAACAGGCGGTGAAGCCCTTGCAGGAGATGTAGCCCTTGAAGATGGTATGATGTATTATGCTTCTCAATCCGTTGAGGGTTGTGAGAGTATGATGAGGACACCTGTTACGGTTACTATCACTACAGTAATGGCAGATAGTTTAGAAGATGTAACTTCTTGCTACCAATATACGCTGCCTGCGTTGCAAAACGGTGCTTACTACACAGAACCGGGTGGTATGGGCGAGATGCTTGAGGCAGGTTATATAATATCAGGCTCTGCTACAGTATACATTTATGCTTCTCAGGGTGATTGTAGTGATGAAACCTCATTTGATATAACCATTTCTACCACCCCGGCTCCTGAGGCACAGTCTCCCCAGATTGTTACCGCAGAAAGTGCGGTTGCCACAATAGAAGATATCTTTGTTGCTGCTAATGGTGCAGTTACATGGTACGCTTCAGCAGGAGATGCGGCGAATGGTACCAACCCACTTGAAGCAGGTACCGCTATTGAAGCAGGCGCTACATATTATGCTACACAAACCATTGATGGCTGTACCAGCCAGGATATAGTTGCTGTAACGATAAGCGAAATACTGGGCGGCAAGTCATTTGACGCAAGTGCATTTACTTACTACCCTAACCCGGTTAAAGATGTACTACACCTTGAGTATTCATCCGAAATAACTTCAGTTGCCGTATATAACCTCCTTGGACAGGTAGTGCTCGCTAAACAGCCTAACGCTACTACGGCGCAGCTGGATATGGCACCGCTTTCTGAAGGTACTTATATGGTTATCGTTACTGCCGGTGATGCTGTACAAACAATTAAAGTTGTTAAAAGGCAGAACTAGTATTACTGATAAGCAGTAAAATTTTAAATTTAATGTAATTAAGCCACCTGAAAAGGTGGCTTTTTTTATTTTTTAAGCCTAACTTTGTTAAAAATAAGGGCTATAAATGCATTTTTCTCTAATTATTCCTGTATACAACAGGCCCGATGAAATCGAAGAGCTTTTACAGAGTTTAACACTCCAGGATTACAACAAACCCTATGAAATTGTAATTATAGAAGACGGCTCTACCATACCGTGCAGGGAGGTCGCCGCTAACTATTCGGCACAGCTTACAATTTCCTATTACTTTAAGCCAAACAGCGGCCCGGGCGATTCCCGTAACTACGGTATGCAGGTGGCTACGGGCGACTACTTTATAATATTAGACTCAGATTGTATCATACCGCCCCATTACCTTTCGGGTGTGGAGGCGCAACTTGCAAACGGTTATGTAGACTGCTTTGGCGGGTCTGATGCCGCGCTGAGCAGCTTTAGCCCGGTGCAAAAGGCCATTAACTTTGCCATGACTTCTTTTATGACTACGGGCGGCATTCGCGGTAAGTCAGAAAAAGTAAGCAAATTCCAGCCACGCAGCTTCAATATGGGGATAAGCAAAGAGGCTTTTGAATCTTCGGGTGGATTTGGAGACATCCATCCCGGGGAAGACCCTGACCTTTCAATCCGCCTCTGGAAAATGGGCTTTAAAACAAAACTGTTCAGCAACTGTTTTGTATACCATAAACGCCGTATCGACTGGGAAAAATTTAACCGGCAGGTTACAAAATTCGGCAAAGCACGGCCCATACTTGATAAGTGGCACCCCGAGTATAAAAAGATAACGTTTTTATTCCCTACGCTGTTTATGCTGGGCATGCTGCTGTCGTTTATACTTGCGTTTTCCGGTTTCTGGTATTTATTGTATTTTTATATCCTTTACTTTTTACTGGTTCTTTTAATTTCCGGTTTGCAAAGCGGTGTTGTGGTAGGTTTTTTATCGGTTATGGCGGTATTTATACAGTTTTATGGCTACGGAAGCGGCTACTTTGAATCATTTGTACGCATACACATCTTCCGCCAAAAACCTAAAATAGCATTCCCTGAATTATTTTTTAAATGAAAACAAAAGTAATAGGCTTAACGGGAGGCATAGGCAGTGGCAAAAGCACTGTGGCGCGCATGTTTGAAACATTGGGTGTACCCGTATATTATGCTGATGACGAAGCTAAAAAAATATTATATACAACCAAAGTTGCAGACGAACTGCATAAAGTATTTGGTGAAGCGGCTTTTACCGCTAATACACCCGACCGTGCTAAAATTGCGGCGCTTGTTTTTTCAGATAAAGAAAAGTTAAGGCAGTTAAACGCTATAATCCACCCCAGGGTTGCGCTGCATTTTAACGACTGGGTTTTTAACCATCAAAATCTGCCTTTTGTAATTAAAGAGGCTGCCATATTATTTGAAAGCGGGGCTTATAAGCAATGCGACGCTGTAATAACTGTCACAGCTCCGCAGGAGGTTCGTATTGACCGCGTGATGGCGCGTGACGGAGCTTTGCGTGGGGATGTTGAAAAAAGAATGGCAAACCAGTGGGCAGAAGAAAAGAAAATTGCGCTTAGCGATTATGTTATTGAGAATATTTCGCTTGATAAAGTCCAAAAAGAGGTTGTTAAAATATTTAATTTTCTGAATAATCCTAAAAAATGAAGTAAGTTGTTAATGTTTGGTTAATGGTTTTTTACTCTAAATGTTAAAATGTTAATTTTGTAGTGATGAATAAGACCCGATTTCGCCTTTTAGTTTTTTTTATGAGCCTTTCGCTATTAGGCATAATACTTGTACAGCTTTATTGGGTTAATAGTTCGTTAAAAAAAAATGACGAACAGTTTAAGTATCATATCCAGCAGGTGCTTGCCCGTGTTGCTACGCAAATGCAACGCCTGGAAGCGGAAGAATTTTATAAAGTTTACCTAAAATATAAAGACAGTACCGGTAATGTACCTACACGCACCGATATGATCAGGCTGTATGATATGCAGGCCATGGGCCAGAGCAGGCGTCCTATTATATACAGCCAACAGGTAACCCGGGAGCTTGATGACGCGTTCTTTGATAAAGAAAAATTTGATGCTTATGTTACCAGGAAAGCTGGTAAGGCCGCTTCTGATTCACTTATTGTAAATAATGAAACCGAAACAGATGTAGAAAGGGTACTTAGTTTTCAGAAAGATGTATTCTTAAAAGATTTTCGCCGGCATAATGACCTCGAGAACTGGCTTACCAAAGATAGGTTAAGAGAGGTTATAAGCACAGAGCTTAAGCAAAACGGGGTAGATACACCGTTTGAATTTGGTGTATTTAACGAAGGTATACCTACCAAGATAAATTCGGGTAATTTAAGTTCTGAGCCCAAGCCTATTGTGCATAAGCTTTTTGATGCGGGGAGCGATTATAACGGGTACAGGCTTTTTATAGGCTTCCCAAAAAAACAGCAGTATATAGTATCCTCTATTTTTGGGATTACAATGCTGTCTATTGTGTTTACGCTTATTATCATTATTGCTTATTTAAGCGCCATTAACCAGTTGATAAAGCAAAAAAATATATCGGAGATAAAAACCGATTTTATTAATAATATGACTCATGAGTTCAAAACGCCGATAGCTACCATTAACCTGGCGCTCGACGCGATTAAAAACCCAAAGATATTTAATGATAAAGAGCGTGTGCAGTATTACCTGCAAATGATACGTGAAGAAAACAAGCGGATGCACTCGCAGGTAGAAAATGTGCTACAAATATCAAGGCTTGATAAAAAAGAGCTTGATATCGCTAAAGATGCCGCCGATGTAAACGATGTACTGGAACATGCAATCGAGCATGTAAGGCTTATAATTGAAGCAAGGCAGGGCACACTAACCAGGCACTTTGATGCGGCACGTACCACTGTTTTGCTAAATGATATGCATTTTACTAATGTTATTGTTAATATTTTAGACAATGCAATCAAATATTCTCCTGATGAACCCGTTATAGATATATATACGGAAAATATTAAGGATTTTATACTTATAAAAATACGCGACCACGGGTTGGGTATGGGAAAGAATACGCAAAAGCGCATTTTTGAAAAATTTTACCGCGAGCATACTGGCGACCGCCATGATGTTAAAGGGCACGGGTTAGGTCTGGCTTATGTAAAAAGGATTATTGATGACCATAATTGTCATATATACGTAGAAAGCGAAAAAGGGAAAGGCAGTACCTTTATAATAAAAATGCCACTGATAAATTAAAAAAAATATGGAAGAAGTAAACAAAAAGATTCTTTTAGTGGAGGACGACCCAAACTTTGGGGCCGTGCTAAAAGATTACCTGCTGATTAACGATTTTGATGTTACACTTGCCAAAAATGGCATGGAAGGTTTTGAGAAATTCAAGAAAGACAATTTCGACCTGTGCATTCTTGATGTAATGATGCCCTATAAAGACGGCTACACGCTGGCCCGTGAAATAAGGGAGAAAAATAAAGAAGTGCCTATCATTTTCCTTACTGCAAAATCTATGAAAGAAGATGTGCTAAAAGGTTATAAAGTAGGGGCCGATGACTATCTTAATAAACCGTTTGACTCTGAGGTGCTTTTGATGAAAATCAAGGCCATCATACAAAGGAAATCAAGCGAAACTAAAACGGATAACTCTAAATTTGAGTTCCAGATAGGTAGATTCCACCTTAACTCTAAGCTGCGCTTCCTTACCTTTGATAAGGATGAACCGATAAAGCTGTCGCCAAAAGAGAATGAACTGCTTAAGATGCTTGCACTGCATGAAAACGACCTTATGCCGCGTGAGCTTGCCCTTACCAAGATATGGAGGGACGACAACTACTTTACGTCACGCAGTATGGACGTGTATATTGCCAAGCTGCGTAAATACCTGAAACCGGATGAAGAAGTAGAAATACTTAACATTCATGGAGAGGGCTTTAGGCTTGTTGTAAAAAACAAGGTGACTGAAGAAAGTAAATAAGTATATTTATAATTCCTCTTACAGGTTATATGCTATATGCCGTGCGGGCCAGCTGTAACCATGCAGGAGGAATTTTCCAGTTTCTGGAGTAACATGAACACCCGGGAGTTTAAAATTCCCGGGTGTTTTTTTATTATTGATTATTTCCGGTATCTGTCATTAAGGCCTATTCCATCGAGTATCATGGGCTTTATTTTTTCAAAGCGGTTAGCCTGGGTTTTTTCCTGCTTCGCTTCGGCTATATATTCGCAAAATTCACGTTGCTTATAGGCAGAAAAACCTTCAAAAGCGGTTTTAAGTTTTAAATCTGCCTGCAATTTCACCTCAAGGTATTCCGGAACTATTGTCTCTTTTTTATCGGGTGTTATGGCCAGCCCGGCTTTTTCTACTTCAATGGCTTCATTGATATATCCAAGAACCCGTTCTTCGTCTATCTCAGCCGCAGATGTAAAACGCCATTGGCGTAAGCCCTTTGTATTGCCTTCGTTTGCATTAAGAAGCACGCCTTTAGCATCTTTAAGAAAAACACCTTTTATAAACCAGATCGCCACATAGTTTTTAAACCCGCCCAAACCCAAAACGTTCTTGCCTTTGTAGGTAAACATTGGGCCGCCCCATTTAGTGGTTTCTGTAAGGCCCGTTTTGTTAATTATCTGGCGCAGCTTTTCTATTTCATCAGGCCATTGGGCCGACTTATCCCAGGCCTTTTTTGGCTTTTCATCCATATACTACTTTTTTATTTCAGCAGTAAGTTCGGCTATTTTTACGATTACTTCCATGGCTTTTACCATACTTTCTACAGGTACATACTCATATTTGCCATGAAAGTTATGTCCGCCGGCAAATATATTAGGGCAGGGCAGCCCCATGTACGACAGTTGGCAGCCGTCGGTACCGCCGCGTATGGGCTTAATAATCGGTTTAATATCCAGTTTTTTCATGGCCTTTTCGGCAATTTTTACAATATGGAAAACCGGCTCTACCTTTTCCTTCATATTATAATACTGGTCTTTTATTTCGGCAGTGGCGATATTACCGCCAAATTTTTTCTTGTATTTGCGGTTTATTGAGTCCACTATTTTCTTTACCAGCTTTTTGCGCTTTTTAAAGCGCTTGCTGTCGTGGTCCCGTATAATAAGTTGTACGGTACTTTCCTCTATACTGCCTGTAATTCCGGTAACGTGGAAAAAGCCTTCGTAACCCTTAGTGAGTTCTGGCACTTCGTTAGCGGGTAACGACGAAATGAACTTATTGGCAATAAGCATAGAATTTATCATCTTGCCCTTTGCATATCCGGGGTGTACGCTCTTGCCTTTAAAAGTGATTTTGACCCCCGCAGCGTTAAAGTTCTCATACTCCAGTTCGCCTATCTGGCTGCCATCCATGGTGTAGGCCCAGTCGGCGCCAAATTTTGCCACATCAAACTTATGTGCGCCACGGCCTATTTCCTCGTCCGGGGTAAAGCCCACGCGAATTTTTCCGTGTTTTATTTCAGGATGCTGCACCAGGTATTCCATAGCGCTTACAATCTCGGTAATACCGGCTTTATCGTCGGCACCCAGTAAAGTGGTACCATCGGTAGTAATCAGGGTCTGGCCTTTGTATTGCAGCAGGTCGCTAAAGTATTTCGGCGAAAGCACGATGCCTTGTTCTGCATTAAGTACAATATCACCGCCGTCATAATTAGGTACAATCTGCGGCTTTACGTTAGCACCGGTAAAATCGGGTGTGGTATCAAAATGCGATATAAAACCTATAACCGGCACATTGTGCTCCACGTTACTCGGAAGCGTAGCCATAATATAGGCATTTTCATCTATGGTAACCTCCTCAAGGCCTATGGCTTTAAGCTCATCTACAAGCTTATTCGCAAGGTCCCATTGCTTCGCGGTGCTCGGTGTAGTGTCAGAATTGGGGTCAGATTCAGTATCAACGGTTACATACCCTATAAAACGGTCTATTATGTGCTGCATTTTGCTGGATTTAATGAAGCGCAAATTTACAATAAATTTACATTGCCAATGTTAAGTTTTACAACAGCGTAATTTCGAAGGCAATATTCTGCCGGGCTGTGGTTTCATATTTTTCCTGAAAGTAGGGTGTTTTAAAAATATATTCCATGTCCAGAAAATGCGCAAGCGCCTTTTTCCTTCCGGGGTTATAAAGGAAATCAGGGTAAATGCTATACTCATTCCTTATATTTTTGCTGTACTGTAAATAGCTTTCAAGGGAAGTGCCAAGTATGGCCAGGTCGGCGTCAATAAGATAATTGGTATCAGCGTCACTACTTAAATCGTGTCTTTTTGTAGCCATTATTTGCTCAAAGCACAACTGCTTTTTATTTTCGGGATACTGAATTTCTGCAAGGCGCTTTATAGCGAGCGCCGCGCTCTTTTCCTCATTATCCTTTTTGCTGGCATTGTAAACCGCATCATGGTAAAATAATGATAACATCAATGTATCCCAATCGGCAATTTCATGTTTTACCCCAATCAATTCGGCATACATGTTTTCAAGATGGGTAAGGTTGTGGTAGTGGCGGCCTTTTGCACTGTATGCTTTTTCGAGTTCCTGCCAAAAAATCTCGGCAGTACTGCCATTATCTGTATGCTGTTGTACAAGGCATATAAAAATTTCTTTCAGCATGATTTAATTTACCCTGGCGGGATATATCAGGTAATAAATAATCAGGAAGTACAGTAGCAGTGCTATACCATTAACCACGATATAAACGCCTTGAGTAAAGCTTAAAAAAGAAAACAGGACGTTAGACAGTAAAAAGCCGAAAAAGAATATAAATGATGTTGTCCGCACGTTTAAACCAGTTCGGTAATAATTAAAGCGCGCTCCTATACTGAAAAAAAGAGTTGTAAAAAGGAGTATAAAACTGCCTGCGCACAGTACTTCTTTAAGGGGGTTATTGTTAAATGTGTAGAATGCATAAGATATAAGAAGGCATAGTGCCAATGTTATAAGTGTGGTTACCGGGTTTGCTTTCATAAAATAATTACTTTGTTGGTGCTGGTGGGGGTGGGGGTGCCTGCCCAAAAACTTCGGCCATGGCAGGGTTGTCTGTAGCTGGCTCCCAACCGGCCATGCCCTGTTTCCAGATATAATGTTCGCCTGTAAATTGGCCACTGAGAGCAAACTCTTTGAGCTGCGCCACGGTATAGGGCCCTGATTGCTGGCCGTTTATGGCAATAAAATATGTAACAGCGGGCGGGGGAGGTGGGGTACTGTCCATACTTCCCATCATGCCACCCATTTGGTTTGCCATGGCTCCGCCCAGTGCCATTCCGGTTATCACGCCTGCGGCGCTAAAACCACCACGCCCGCGTCCACCTTCTACTTCGCTCATTTCTCCTAAGTTGCCTGCCGCGGTTTTAAGAACATCTGCCTTAAGGTTTACCTGGTGCACGGCAAAGTTTTTACCTTCCACACCCATTTCTATGTCTTTTCGCTGTATGCGGGCCAGCTCAGTAAGATTTGTTATCTCTACCTCAGTTTTCACCCCCACAATACGGGTTTGCAAATCGGCAGTGGCGCTTTTAAGCTGTGTGTAGGCAATGCTGGTTTTATCGAGCTCAAGCGCCGTAATGTCTATACGCCTTAGGGCAATGCCAAAGTTATCTTCCAGTTCGGGCTTCACTTCGGCTAATATATAGTCTGATATTTCTTCTAATTTAGTTTCGGCCTGCATTACAGATATTTGCGCTTTGGTAAGGATGCCCAGTACCGCTGCTTTTGCCTTACGGGTGTAAAAATCGCGTATTTTAAGCTCAAGTTCCGGCAGGCTAAAATCCTGCAGGCGGTACTGCTTTATAAAATTAGTAATATCAGCTATGGTAAAGGTAAGCGTGCCCCTTACTGCACAAGGCACCCCAAGGTCTGGAAAGCGAGCGTCAAACACATCAAAATAAGGAATGCCAAAACGTATCTGTATATTTCGCTCAAAGTTAAAAAAGTACACTTCGGCCGTAAAAGGCGACTCGCCGCCAAATAACGAGCCTACGATGCCCGAGAGCACCGGGAAGTTGCCCGTTTCTATACCTTTATTAGCAGGGCCATAAAGTATATCTACAGCGTTAGCATCACCTCCGGGATAAAAGAATACTGCCCCTTCGCCGGGGCGTAGTACCAGCCTGCTGCCGTAGCGTATGGCATATTCTTTTTTAGAGCTGCCTTCACCGTCGCCGGGTGTCCATTTATGTACTAAAAAATCGTCTTCATCACAGCGGATAACATCTATAAACCCGCCATCATTCCCTCTGAATATATCGAAAATTCCCATAGCTATCTTTTTGTTTTTTTACTGTCTTTATAAATCATTTCATCAAGATTTATTGAAACCTCAAGGCTGGATGATTTTGGGTATGATGCCATTTTCATCGCTTCACGTGCTTCTTTAAACCGATGCTCGTCAGAAAGGTATTCAACCTGTTTTTCTACAATATCGTCTACTTTCCGTTCCATTTCATTCTCAAAAGGGTCGTTGTTTTTTATGGTACGCGCTAATTTTAGTGCCCCTATATAATCATGGGCTCCGGCGAGGCTGTCAATTTCCAGGTCGCGCACCTTTATAAAAAATTCGTCTCGTTTAGCTCCGTCTTCCATAAGCGCCATCGATTTTTTAGCTTCACTTATGCGCCCCATTTTTATGTGCCTTTCGGTCTTTTCTTCGGGCGACTCCCGGGATACCTCGGTTGTAGCGGAAGATGCAGGGCCTGACTGTGGCTTTGGCACCCGTAGTACTAAAAATATAATAACCCCTATAGTAGCAAAAGTAAAAAGTCCCGTAATATTTGCCTGCCTGTTGCGCTTGTTGCTCAGTTCACTTAATTCGGTATCTATGCCCTTAACTTCACCAAGTACTGATGTACTGTTTTCGTATTTTTTTGTCATGTCATAGCTTAATAAACTAAACTCGGTAACATAACGTTTTGTAGCCTTTTCATAGCGATCAAACAGGGTCTCTTTCTTGATGAACTTTTTATAAATGATGTATAAGCCGCTGGAAATAAAAATGAGAATCCCTGATTTAATTACTTTACCAAAACCTTCTGCCTTGGCCGTCTTTATTTTAGAAGCAACCTTATTAAGCTTTCGCATATCTGCCTGTAGCGATGTATGCTGCCTTTCTTCATCTATCAAAAAATTTTGCTTGTCGGCGGTTGTATAGCCTTCTGTTTCGTTGTTGTTAGTTATAAAATTGCACGAAGGGCACACCACGCTAACCCCGGTAAGTTGCTCGCCACACTTAGGGCACTTACTCTTGTCAACAGGCTCACCTGCCTTTTTGTCCCGGTTTATTTCAAATAGCCTCGCATCAATAATAATATCAACTTCATCTGCGCTCATGCCCATCGCTTCTCCCTTTTTTCGCAACACGTTACGTTCTTTTTCGTTCAGGAAGCCGTCTGTGAGGGTTATGTCGAGCAGTTTTTGAAATTCAGGATTCATTTTGGTCTGTTTTTTAAAAGAATTGGTTACAGCCAAATTTAAACATTCTGTATAAATGTACAAGTAGTTCTTAACGGTGTAAATATAAAAATGCTTAATTATTAGTAATTTCATATTTTTGCAATAACAACACACAAAACAACAATGTATAAAGCGCTTATAAGGCCATTGCTTTTTAGGTTTGACCCTGAAAAGATACACCACTTTACGTTTTCATCTTTACGATTTTTAAATGCCATACCTGGTATGCCGTCTATAATAAAGACGGCTTATAACCTTAACGACCCACGCCTGGAGCGTGAGGTATTTGGGTTAAAGTTTAAAAACCCCGTGGGCCTCGCAGCCGGTATGGATAAAGATGCAGCATTGTACAAACAGCTATCTAACCTTGGGTTTGGCTTTATAGAGATTGGTACACTTACACCAAAACCGCAGGAGGGCAACCCTAAAAAGAGGCTGTTCAGGCTGCGGAAAGACAGCGCCATAATTAACCGTATGGGCTTTAACAACGGTGGTGTAAAAGCAGCGGTGGAGCGCCTTAAGCAAAATCCCGAAGGCAAAGGCCATGTACTGATAGGCGGCAACATAGGCAAAAACAAGCTTACGCCAAATGAGGAAGCGGTTAACGACTATATTATTTGTTTTGATGAACTGTTTAATTATGTAGACTATTTTGTGGTAAATGTAAGTTCGCCCAACACACCTAACCTTCGGGAACTGCAGGACAAGGAGCCGCTTACAAAACTGCTGCAAACGCTTCAGGACAAGAATACGGCCAGGCCGAAACCAAAGCCCATATTGCTTAAAATAGCGCCCGACCTTACCGATGAGCAGCTGCTGGATATTATAGATATTGTAAAAACTACTCAGATAGCCGGGGTTATCGCCACGAACACCACGATATCACGCGAGGGGCTGCAAAGCGAAGACAAAAACGAAGCAGGCGGCCTTAGCGGCAAGCCCTTAGCAAAAAGGGCCACCGAGGTGATACGCTTCCTTTCGGAAAAAAGTAATAAGGCATTCCCTATAATAGGGGTGGGCGGCATACACAGCGCCGATGATGCCATAGAAAAGCTGGAGGCAGGCGCAAGCCTGGTGCAGCTGTATACGGGCTTTATATATGAAGGCCCACAGCTTATTAAGGATATTAACGAGAGGATTTTAGAAGGATAGCTTCTACGCTACTGAGCTACTAAGCGGCTCAGCAGCTCGACGGCTTAGCAGCTTTAAATATGGAGAGAATTAAAATCATCGAATGTCCGCGGGATGCCATGCAGGGTATAAAACCATTTATACCTACGCAGCGCAAGATAGCTTACATACAGAGTCTTTTGCGTGTGGGTTTTGACACCATCGATTTTGGCAGCTTTGTATCGCCCAAGGCCATTCCGCAAATGCAGGATACGGCTGCGGTACTTGCAGGCTTAGACCTGGGCGCTAGTAATAGCAAGCTGCTGGCCATTATTGCCAACACCCAAGGTGCAATTGCTGCTGCACAATATAAAGAAATACAGTACCTGGGGTTCCCGTTCTCTATATCAGAAAACTTCCAGATGCGGAATACCCATAAGACGATAGCACAATCGGTAGTTACCTTACAGGAAATACTGGACATTGCTCATAGAGCCGATAAAGAAGTGGTGGCCTACCTGAGCATGGGTTTTGGTAACCCCTATGGCGACCCGTGGAACGTGGATATAGTAGGGGAGTGGACGCAAAAAATGGCCAATATGGGCGTGAAGATACTTTCGCTGAGTGACACCATAGGCAGCAGCACGCCCGATAGTATTGCTTACCTGTTTTCGCACCTTATCCCGGCGTTCCCTGGTGTGGAATTTGGCGCGCACCTGCATACAGTGCCCGATAAATGGCACGAAAAAATTGATGCTGCCTACAAAGCCGGTTGCCGACGTTTTGATGGTGCGATACAGGGCTTTGGCGGATGCCCCATGGCGAAGGACGAACTTACAGGCAACATGCCCACCGAAAAGATGCTCTCGTATTTTACCGTTGTCAAGGCAAACAGCGGGCTTAACTCGTTAAGCTTTGAAAGCGCGTATAATGAGGCTACGAAGTTGTTTGGGGAGTTTCATTGATGTAAAAAAGTCCCTTTTAAGAATGTAAAAAAGGACTTTTTTTAAATACAGTTTTTAACTGTTAGTTCTTTATAAATTTAAGACTGGTTGTGCCTTCATTTATTTTTATAAAATATACACCCTTTTCAAGGGCATCAACCGCTATCCTTGGTGCATTTCCGCTAAGGCTGCCAGATTTTATCTGCCTGCCGTTTACATCAAAAACATTATAAGCATCAGTATTAAAGCCTTCTCGTGATGTAATTTCAATAAATGAGTTTGCAGGATTTGGGTGAAGGGTTATGCGTTCATTATCAATAAAGTCCTCGGTAGCGGCGGTTCCTGAGCCATTATACCGCGCGAGGGCTATTTTACCACCGGAATATCCTGCTACAACTATTTTCTCGTCAGACTGTAGTTTCATGTCAAGAGCAAAGTTTAGAGTATTCTCAAAAGCAGTAGAAACAGCCCCATTAGTGCCAAAAGTAGTATCTAAAGAAAGGTTAGTTAGTACCCTTGTCAGAAAAAAATCATATTTACCAGTAGCAATGTTATAAATTGATCCGCAGCTAAGAATTTTACCGTTAATATCTTTGGCGATGCCAAAATTATAAACATCCTTGTTTTGGCCAAAATCATAAGTTTGATAGCTCATTGTACCTGAGGCATTTGTTAATCCCGTGTACAATATATTTTGATCATAGTAATAATCATAATATCCATTAAAATAAAAACTGTCGTTAGCATTTAAAATTACCGAATAGGTTCTGTTGTCTAATCCATAAATAAACTCTTCTTCATATCCATCTGTTGAAAATGTAGTATCAAAGGTACCGTTGCTATTTAATCTGCAATGATAATGGTAAGCATCATAATAAGCATCATATATTATTTCTTTTCTCCAGCCTACTGCTATTATTTTACCATTAGATTTTAGTGCCAGATCTTCTATTGCAAATAAACCTGTAAACCATACATCAGTTAAATCAATTACTTTTCCTCCTGTGCCGAAAGTGGTATCTAATGTTCCATTACTAGTATAACGTGCTATGATTGCCTGTGATTTTATTGTTGTAATAGCTGAACTGCCACCCACAATAATATTTCCAGTAAGTGCATGAATTTTAACAACTTTATATTCATCTTGCCTCGTAGGGTTACCGGATGTTGAAAAATTTGTAAATACTTTACCTGACGAGCCGAAAGTAGTATCTAATGTTCCGTTGGCATTTAAACGCATCACTACTCCGTCTTTGTTACTTCCGTTATCGGAATATCCTGCTAAAATTAATTTCTGATCACTTTGTATATCAATAGAATACGCTTTATCGTCACTTCCTAATTGTAAGTCAAAAGTAGCGATCCCGTTAGTGCCAAAACTTGTATCTAAAGTACCATTAGCATTGTATCGTGTACAAATAAAATCGTTACCCGAAACATCACTAAAAGTATAGCCCGCAATAACAATCTTATTATCAGCCTGTATTACTACCCCATATGCTTTTTCATTGTTATTTATTGTTGTTAATACCTTACCTCCTGTACCAAAACTGGTATCAAGGCTTCCGGCCTGGGAATAGCACTGTGCTATTGCTAATAAAAATAAGGGTAATAGTTTTTTCATAAATTGGTATTTATTGGTTGGTAACTAGTGTAGTAAAGATTGCTAAAGTAAAATAAATTTTTAGAGAGTGAAAAAATTCGGCAAAAAAATAATATTTAATTAAATTATATTAATATTTGGCAATGTTATAGATACAGCAATTATGGCTATAATTAAAATCTATAACAATACTGCTTTTTTATTCCTGTAAAAATGACTATATTTGCACGCAATTTAACTACAAATTGCAACATGAAAGCACACACAACAAAAATCATCGGGGAAGGCCTTACTTACGACGATGTACTGCTTGTACCGAATTACTCTGAAGTATTACCCCGAGAAGTAAATATACAATCTAAATTTTCCCGTAATATTATTCTTAACGTTCCTGTGGTTTCAGCCGCTATGGATACCGTTACCGAAAGCGCTATGGCGATTGCCATGGCCCGCGAAGGCGGTATAGGCGTGCTGCACAAGAACATGACCATAGAGCAGCAGGCTGCTGAAGTTCGCAAAGTAAAACGTGCAGAGAGCGGCATGATAATCGACCCGGTTACATTACCCCTTACCGCTAACGTTAAGGATGCCAAGAACGCCATGCGAGAGTACGGTATAGGCGGTATACCCGTGGTGGATGAAAACGGCGCGCTGAAAGGTATTGTCACTAACCGTGACCTTCGTTTTGAAAAAGACTTTGCCAGGCCTATTACTGAGGTAATGACTTCGCAAAACCTGGTTACCGCGCCCGAAGGCACTACCCTTGATGTGGCCGAGGTAATACTACAGAGCCATAAAATAGAAAAACTTCCCGTTGTAAATGCCGATAATAAGCTGGTAGGGCTTATTACCTTTAGGGATATTACTAAGGTAACCCAAAAGCCCATAGCCAATAAAGATAAGTTTGGCCGCCTTCGTGTGGCTGCCGCGCTTGGCGTTACCGCAGATGCAGTATCCCGTGCTGAAGCACTTGTAAATGCAGGTGTTGATGCCGTGGTTATCGATACAGCGCACGGGCATACGCAAGGAGTGGTTAACGTACTGAAAGAAGTAAAAGCAAAATTCCCCGAGCTGGATGTGGTAGTGGGTAACATCGCTACGCCTGAAGCTGCACTTTACCTTGCCGAAAACGGCGCAGATGCGGTTAAAGTAGGTATAGGCCCGGGATCTATATGTACCACACGTGTGGTAGCCGGTGTTGGCTTCCCGCAGTTTAGCGCGGTGCTTGAGGTAGCCACTGCCCTTAAAGGCACAGGCGTACCGGTTATTGCCGATGGCGGTATACGCTACACGGGCGATATTCCTAAGGCGCTTGCCGCAGGGGCTTCATGTGTAATGCTGGGCTCGTTGCTTGCAGGTACTAAGGAATCGCCGGGCGAAACAATAATATTTGAAGGGCGTAAATTTAAGTCCTACCGGGGTATGGGCTCGGTTGAGGCCATGCAGGAGGGCAGTAAAGACCGTTACTTCCAGGATGTGGAAGATGATATTAAAAAACTGGTTCCGGAGGGTATTGTGGGCCGTGTGCCTTACAAAGGCGAACTGTTTGAAAGCATGCTGCAGTTTATAGGCGGGCTGCGTGCCGGTATGGGCTACTGCGGTAGTAAAGATATCGAAACCCTACAGGAAACCTCACGCTTTGTGCGCCTTACCTCAAGCGGTATCGCAGAGAGCCACCCGCATAATGTTACCATTACTAAAGAAGCGCCTAATTATTCAAGGTAAATTTAGTGAAACATACAAAACAAGAATGGCTGTTTTTTATGCAGCCATTCTTGTTTTGTAGAGCATGGAGGTTCTTAGTTGCTTAGGTACTAAGTGCCTTGGAACCTACAAATTCTTAATAAACGTTGCCCGTCTTTTATGTATTATAGGGTCAAAGTTTTTCCAGAGGTTGTGTATGGCGTTGTTTTCGTCAAGCTCCGGGGTACGAATGCATTGCTCTATTTTATTGGCCTTAAAGGCATTAAAATACTCTTCAAAAATAATGGCCGTTACGCCCTTGTTCTGGTATTCCGGCGTAACGCCTATCAGGTAAAAAGCCACGCCTTTACTGTGTTTCCGTGCCCTTAGCAGGTGGTACCACCCAAAGGGGAACAGGCTGCCGTTTGCTTTTTTAAACGCGGGTGCAAAATCAGGCATTACGATGCTAAAGCTTATCAGCTTATTATTTTCATCTACAATAAACTTAATGTACTCCGGGTTTATAAAGCTTACATATTTCTTTTTAAAATACTCTTTCTGCCTTTCTGACACTGCCACAAACGACGATAATTTGGCATAAGACGTATTAAAGAGGTCAAACATTTCATCCACCCACGGCATTATATCCTTTGGTGTTTTCAGGTCGAGTACCCGCAGCTTGTACCGTTTTTTAATCATGGCACTGGCCTTCATAAACAGGTTAGGGTCTACGTTATTAAAAGAAAAAATACTTTCTATAAATTCTTTTTCTTTTACGAAGCCCAACTGTTGCAGGTGGTCTATATAATAGGCGTTGCTGTACCAGGTTATGGCGGTACCCATCTGGTCAAAGCCTTTTATAAGTATGCCCACCTTATCCAGGTTACTAAAGCCCATAGGACCCTCTACATGCTCCAGGTTGTGCTTGCGGCCCAGCTCATATACTTTTTCAAGCAATGCTTTAGTAACTTCTATATCATCTATAACATCAAACCAGCCAAACCGTACCTTGCTCTTTCCCTGATTTTTTACTTCCTGCCAATTAATGATTGCTGCCACTTTTCCGGCTGCTACACCATCTTTGTAGGCTATGTAGAAATAAGCTTCGGCATTATCAAAAGCCGGGTTCTCTTTTTTGTCAAAGGTAGCCAGCTCATCGCTGATAAGCGGCGGTATCCAGTTAGGGTTGTCTTTGTATAGCGTAAAAGAAAATTTTATAAATTCGGTAATTTCCTTTTTGGTAACAGCTTCTTTAATTGTAATCATTTATTAATTCCCTCCCTGCGGCTCAGGGCCAATAGGCTCCTGTTCCAGCATTTTTTTACGTTCTTCCCTTTCTCTTTTCCTCTTGTCTTTATCTTTTTGCTGTTTTTTCTTGTCTTCTTCCAGCAGGTCTTCGCGGTCGCCTTTGCCCGGCAGCATCACGTCTTCATAATTTGCGGTAAACCTCCATGAAAAGCCCACCCCACCATATAATATGCCGGGTGTATCTTTAAAATTACCGCTTATTGACGCATCAAACTGCATATTTTCGTTAAAAAGGTAAGCAGCGCCTACACGCCCTATACCATCGGCATAATAGTCGCTCTTATACGCCTGGAATTCCAGGAATCCCGACCATTTTTCGTTAAAACCGCGCGTTATTGTACTTATAAGCCCTGAGCTGGGGTAAGCGGTGCCTATCTTATCAAGTATAAGGTTATTTACCCATACCCATTTGCCAAAGTTGTTTTGCAGTATCAATACACCCTTTGGGCTTAACTTATCTTCCGGAAACGTATACGGATTGTTAGTCATGAAATTAAAACCGGCATATAAGGCAACTGCAGGTATAAAATTATGGTAGTTTACTTTATGGTTTGCCTTCCAGCTGTATAAATTTACCTTTGGGTTATAAAATTTATTAGGGTCATATACAAGGTATTTTACACCGAGGGTAAACCTGCTGAAATCGCCCCTGTTATACGTATAAATAGCATCCTGAAACTGGTCTGCCCGGTACTGCATGTCAACCATAAACTCAAGGTTCTCGTCAAATGCGCCGTAGCGTATCGCCAGGTCGCCGGTCATTCCGTTTGCCTCGCTGTTCAGTACACTGTGTTGCTCATGCACGCCATTGATTCCTGCCTCTACCTGGGCTATGGTTTTTCCTACAGCAAATGCACTTTGGCTCATGCCGGGGCGGTTGCTGTTTATTTCTTCCGTATACTGCGCGTGCAGGGTGCCAAATGCCAAAAGGGCAGGGAAGAGAACTTTTATTTTAAGCGTCATTATTTGGCTCGTTTATTGTTGTCCGGATTATACTAATTCAAATGTAGTATATTTATTATTATTTTAAGACGCAGAATTTAATTTTAAAACACACTTTGCGTACTTTTACAAAAACTTTATGATTATGGAAACAGCATCATTTGCAGGAGTAATTAAGACCATTTTTACAATTGTGTTAATTTACTATGCACTCGTGTTTCTTATGCGGCTGCTGGCACCGGTGCTGGTACAGCAGGTAGTTAAAAAAGCCACCCAGAATTTTACGCAGCAAAGGGAAGAGCAACAACAGCAATATACCCAGCAGCAGTATAAAGCACCGAAACAGCAAAAAGCAAACCCTAAAGCTACCAAGCAGGTGGGTGAGTATATAGAATTTGAAGAGCTTGATTAAACATTTCCCTGCCGGTGCAGGGTTTATTTTTTAACCTGTATGCTTTTATAATAAAAAAGACAATCAAACCAGAAATTTCTGTAATTTTAACTTAAAATAATACCATGAGAAATATAACACTACTGGCATGCGGGATACTGTTTTTTTACAGCTGCCAAAACCATGCACAAACAAGCGCTGCAAAAGCAGTAACAACTAAACCTATGGCTAAAGAAACAATATACCAGTTTAAAGTAACCGACCTGTATGGCGAACCTTTTGATTTTGCCTTGCTAAAAGGCAAAAAAGTTATTGTGGTAAACACGGCTTCTAAATGCGGCCTTACACCACAATACAAGGACCTTGAGGCCATTTATGAAAAATATAAAGACAAAGGCCTTGTAATAGTAGGTTTCCCCGCTAATAATTTTGCCAGCCAGGAGCCCGGTACCAGTAAGGAAATTGCCCAGTTTTGCCAGCAGAATTACGGCGTGACTTTCCCAATGATGGAAAAGATATCGGTAAAGGGAAATGATATGGCGCCCATATATAAATTCCTTACCCAAAAAAGTAAAAACGGCCTCCAGGACAGCGAGGTAGAATGGAACTTCCAGAAATACCTTATTAATGAAAAAGGCGAACTTGTAAAAGTAGTGAGCCCTAAAACCCTGCCCACCGATCCTGAAATTACCGACTGGTTAAGTAAATAATAAATTATAAGCCCCCTAACCCCCAAAGGGGGCATTCTTTCTCCTGCCCTTAAATGGGTGCGGGTGGAATTCCCCCTTTGGGGGTTAGGGGGCTACAAAATGATTTACCCTACAATACCCTTGGCTCAGAGCATTATGCAAATATGCCTGTCTAAGGGAATTACTGATATAGTAATATCTCCCGGCTCGCGCAACGCGCCGCTTACCATAGGCTTTGCCTCAAACCCAGAATTTACCTGCTATAGCATTGCTGACGAGCGCAGTGCGGCATTTTTCGGCATGGGCATGGCGCAGCAGCTTAAAAAGCCAGTGGCGCTGCTGTGTACTTCAGGCTCGGCGCTGCTTAATTATTATCCCGCTGTGGCAGAGGCTTTTTACAGCCAAATTCCCCTCATCGTTATTTCTGCCGACAGGCCGCACGACAAGATAGACATTGGCGACGGCCAAACCATCCGCCAGGAAAACGTATATGCCAACCATATTTTGTTCAGCGCCAATCTTACCGAGGAGGCTTCGGCGGAAAATGATTTCCTGATAAACAAGGCCATTGCCGTGGCCAGGATAGAGAAAGGCCCGGTGCATATAAATGCGCCCTTTGAGGAGCCGCTGTATAACACTGTAGATGAAGCAACTGTACAGGTTGAGGTGCAATATGCGCCCATAGAAGTAAAGCAGCTGCGCGAAGATATAACGCTATATGCGCGGCAATGGAACGCAGCTAAAAAGAAGCTGGTTTTAGTAGGCGTTAATGACCCCGGGATGATAGGGCAGGAGGTAATTGATTACCTGGCAGCTGACCCATCTATAGTGGTAATGACCGAAACCACCAGCAACCTGCACAATGACAGTTTCCTTAATAGTATTGATACTATAATTACTCCCTTTACGCCAGAAGATTTTGAGGCCTGGAAACCCGAAATACTGCTAACCTTTGGTGGTATGGTAGTTAGCAAACGCGTAAAAGCCTGGCTGCGCAAGTATGCACCGCAACGCCACTGGCATGTTGATTCCCTGCGCGCTTACGATACTTATGGTGCGCTTACAAAGCATTTTGAGGCCGACCCACACGTGTTCTTTGAGTCGTTCCTGCCACTGGTACATACGGTAGAAAGTATCTACAAGCAGCTTGCTATAGATACCAAGGCCTACCGTAAAGTAAAGCATGATGAATATTTACAAACAATCCCGTTTACGGACTTTACAGTGTTTGCCAAAACATTTTCTGCCCTGCCGGATGGCGTGCAGTTGCAGATAGGCAACAGTAGTGCCATACGCTACGCCCAGCTTTTTGACATAAAGCCGTCAGTTGAGGTGTATTGCAACCGCGGCACCAGCGGTATAGATGGCAGTACCAGTACGGCAGTGGGCGCCGCGGTAGCCAGCGGAAAGCCTACCGTGGTTATTACCGGAGATGTGAGTTTTCTATATGACAGCAACGCGCTATGGAACAACTACATCCCGAAAGATTTTAAGATACTGCTTATTAATAATGCCGGCGGAGGCATCTTCCGGATATTGCCGGGCCATAACGAAACGCCTGTTTTTAATACCTTTTTTGAAACTACCCATAACCATACCGCAGAGCACCTGGCTAAGATGTTTGGGTTTAATTACCTCACGGCTACTGATGAACTATCGCTGGAGGGCAGCCTGAAGGCATTCTTTGGCGACAGCCAAAAACCTGCAATCCTTGAAGTATTTACGCCCATGCGGGAAAATGATAAGATTTTACTCGACTATTTTAAGTATATAAAATAGAAAACAGCTGCTT